>JBDLVL010000037.1:0-14330 GCA_039804765.1 Actinomycetota bacterium
GTTGGTTCTATTGAGCAGGCGCAAGATTTCTACGTGAACAAACTTGGCTTTGATGTGACCATGAACTGGGGCGGCAGTGCGCTGTTTGTTAGCGCCGGCGGATATCACCACCACATGGCAATGAATATTTGGCGAAGCCGCGGTGCAGGACTGCGTCAACCAACACTTGGTCTGCGCGATGTTTCAATTTTGCTTCCAGACACCAATGCCCTTGGCGCCGTTACCGAACGCCTTGAACACACCAAAGTTGTAATTAGAAATGATGGCGAAACCATTCACCTTGATGACCCGTGGGGTAACCAAGTAAGTCTTTCAGTCTCTAAATAGCTAAATAAAAACTTTCACCGATTCAACCAGCGCAGAAACTGCCGCTGACAATTCCTCTACTGAGGTATCGTGCGAGAAACTAAACCGCACCGCGGTTTGAGCAACCTCGGCAGGAATTCCAATTGCTAACAACACGTGTGATGGTTCATCGCTGCCGGCTGCGCAGGCCGAGCCACTTGAAACAATCACGTCACGACGCTCAAGCTCTAGCAGCAGCGCCTCACCGCTCACGCCTTCAAACGAAAACGATGCAATGTTTGGTGATCGATAAGTTGGGTGACCAGTGATTTTTGCATTCGGCACCTGAGCGAGCACCTGGTCAATGAAGTCATTTTGCAATTTTGAAACTCGCTGAGCTTCTGTATCGGCAGAAGCAAGACCTGAAAGCGCGGTGGCAATCGCAACGGCCCAGGCAACGTTTTCCGTTCCAGACCGCAGACCGCTTTCCTGGCCGCCACCGTGAATTAATGGCTCGGCATGAGCGCCGGAACGAAGCACCAACACTCCAGAACCTTTTGGCGCTCCAAACTTGTGACCAGAAATACTCAGCGCATCAACGCCAAGTTTCTTGAGGTCAAGATCAACCCAACCCACGGCTTGCACGGCATCGGTGTGAAAAAGTGCCCCAACTTTGTGGGCTGCAGCGGCAAGCTCAGCAATGTTGTGCAGCGTGCCGATTTCATTATTGGCAACCATCAGCGATGCCAGAGTTGTGTCTGGCCTAAGTGCCGCATCAAAATTCATGACACTGCCAAATGCATCAAGCGAGACCCAGGTAGTTTCAAAACCGTGCGCGCGCTCAAGGAACTCAATCACAGATATCACAGCTTCGTGTTCGATGCGGGCACTCACGATGTGCTTGCCGCGCGGGTTGGCTAGGGCAAGGCCAATAATGCCAAGGTTGTCGCTCTCTGTGCCACCGGAGGTAAAGGTAATTTCGGCAGGTCTTGCGTCAAAGAACTTCGCAACCAATGCCCGCGCCTCTTCAAGTGCAACATGACTGCGGTGACCAAGTTCGTGGGTGCTAGACGGGTTGCCAAACTCGTTGGTCAACCAAGGCCAGGCAGCCTGAAGGGCCTCCGGCTTTACCGGGGTAGTGGCTGCGTGGTCAAGGTAAATCATGTCTAGATAATTCTTAGTCGATCTTTACGTCAAGGCCAAGGTCTAGTGCGCGTGCACTGTGAGTAAGCGCACCAACTGAAATTACATCAACGCCGGTCTTGGCGATCTCGCCAACGGTGTCCAGGTTTACGCCACCTGATGCTTCAACCACGCATTTACCACTAATAATTTCCACGCCCTTGCGTAGATCTTCTAGATTGAAGTTATCGAGCATGATGATGTCTACGTTGGCGGCAAGCACCGCAGGAATCTGATCTAGGCGATCCACCTCAACTTCTAGTTTGATTCCGGTTGGAAGTTCACTGCGAACCCGGCGAAGTTCTGTGGTTAGGTCCTTGCCTCCGCGAGTGAGCACAGCTAAGTGGTTGTCTTTTGCCATCACCTGATCGCTAAGTGAGAATCGATGATTGCGACCGCCGCCATTCAAAACCGCTTGGCGTTCAAACGCACGAAGATTTGGTGTGGTCTTTCGAGTATCAAGAATTGCTGCCTTGGTGCCAGCAACCTTGCCAACGTATTGGGCCGTTAGCGTTGCAATTCCGCACATGCGCTGCACAAAGTTCAAACCAATTCGCTCCGCTGTAAGAACTGCACGAGCAGGCCCAGTAATAATTGCCAACTGATCACCGGCAAAAAATTTTTCGCCATCGGCAATTTTCATTTCAACTTTTACCGTTGGATCGGTCAGTTTGAAGGCTGCAATGAAAACTTCTACGCCACTGAACACACCAGGCTCGCGGGCAGCCAGTTCGGCAACCGCAGTGGCATCGGCAGGTATCAGGTGCTCTGATGTCACATCGCCGTTAGGTGCGTCCTCGCGAAGCGCCGCACCAACAACATCGTTAATGATTTCTTGAGTAAGCACTACTTCTTCTTTCGCACAATGGTTATTGGCTTGGCCATGTTTGGGTTGGTCTCGGGGAAGTCCAAGCGATAGTGCCCGCCGCGTGATTCTTCACGAGCCAGCGCCGATGCGGTTACCGCACGAGAGAGCAGCAACAGGTTCGCGTCTTCCCAGTCGGTGAATAGGCGGTTTTCAGCATTTGCCGAACGCCATTTATCCAGTTCATCGCGAGTGGCAGTCAGCTGGTCGCGAGTTCTGGCAAGACCAACCTTGTCCCACATTAGGGTCTGCAGCTCAACGCGGTCAACCACGTTCAAGTCCTTTTGTGGTGCGCGATCGGCTTCGTCTTCGAGCTCAATCACGCTCAGCAGGCCGCTGTCTTTCCAGCGCACCGATGCCGCTTGCTCTGGCCAAGGTTCATCAAGAACCTGCACTGCACGACGTGAGAACACGGTTGACTCCAATAGTGAGTTAGAGGCCAAACGGTTTGCTCCGTGGGCACCATTGCAACCGGCTTCACCAACTGCAAACAAACCTTTCACCGATGTTCGGCCCCAGGTGTCACTGGCGATTCCGCCCATCCAGTAGTGAGCCGCAGGAGTCACCGGTATGGGGTTCTTGCCCCAGTCCAGTCCGTAAGAACGAGTGGTCTTGCTAATACTTGGGAAACGCTTGTTCAAGAAGTCGCCACCCAGTGCGGTTGCATCTAGCAACACCGGTTGACCACCCTGCGAAAGCATCTCTGCCTGAATGCCACGAGCCACCACATCGCGCGGCGCTAGTTCGGCAAGCGGGTGGATCTTTTGCATGAAGCGTTCGCCCCGGTTGTTAATCAACACTGCTCCATCGCCACGAACCGCTTCTGAAATTAGGAACGATCCAGGCACGGCAAGTGCGGTTGGGTGGAATTGGTAAAACTCAACGTCGGCAAGTTCTGCTCCGGCGCGGAAAGCCGCGGCCACACCATCACCGGTGGTCACACTTGGATTCGTGGTGTGACGGTAAAGCTGCCCGGCACCCCCACTGGCAATAATTACGGCGTCGGCTTCTACAAAGTGCTTGCCCGATGAATCAAGTAACCAAACACCACTAACCGCGCCGTCTTTTACCTCAAAGTCAACGACAAAGGTGTACTCGTGAATTTCTGCTGCAGTCTCGCGTAGGGTTTGCACCAGAGCACGACTGATGTCGGCACCGGTGGTGTCGCCACCAGAGTGAAAGATTCTTGGATGCGAGTGGGCGGCCTCCAGGCCAAGTGCGTACTTGCTTCCTTGCTTATCAAAGTCCACGCCAAAACGAATCAGATCATTGATGCGGTCTGGTCCTTCTTTGCAAAGAACCTCAACTGCGGGTTCGTAACAATAGTTAGCACCTGCTGACAATGTGTCTGCAATATGTTCGGCAACCGAATCTTCGTCGGTGGTTACCGCAGCGATGCCGCCTTGTGCGTAGTGAGTGTTGCTTTCGGCCAGGTTTGATTTTGTGACCAGCACAACCTCGTGGGTGCGGCTTGCTTCTACCGCGGCAATTAGCCCGGCAACACCGCTGCCAATAACTACAAGTTTTTTCATTAGAGCGGCTTCGCTGCCAACATTCTCTCTAGGGCAATCGCAGCTGTCTGGCTAACTTTTGCATCCACTGTGATTTGGTTAACCACTTCACCAGCAACAAGTCTCTCAAGCACCCATGCAAGATAGCCAGGGTGAATGCGATACATGGTTGAACAAGGGCACACCACCGGGTCAAGACAGAAAATCTTGTGTTGCGGATACTGCGCAGCAAGACGTTGAACCATGTTTACCTCTGTGCCAATTGCAAAAGTGGTTGGTTGGGTTGCGCCGTCAACGGCCTTGCGAATGTAATCGGTGGAGCCGTATTCGTCTGCCGCATCAACAACATCCATCGGGCATTCAGGGTGAACGATTACGCGAACGCCAGGGAATTCGGCACGCGCCTTTTCAATCTGACCAACGTTGAAGCGCTTGTGCACAGAGCAGAAACCGTTCCAAAGAATCACCTTTGAATCAATTAGCTGCTCGGCGGTGTTGCCGCCAAGTTCCTTGCGGCCATGCCAAAGCGGCATCTGCTCAAGCGATACACCCATGGCCTTAGCGGTGTTACGGCCCAAGTGCTGATCAGGGAAGAACAGCACGCGCTGTCCGCGCTCGAAGGCCCACTTCAACACGATCTCTGCGTTCGAGGAAGTACAAACGATTCCGCCATTCTCACCGCAGAAACCCTTTAGGGCAGCTGATGAGTTCATGTAGGTGACCGGAATGATTGGCTGGCGACCATTCGCATCTGGCTGGCTGCCAAAGAGTGCGGTCAGTTCTTGCCAGCACTGAGTTACTGAATCGATGTCTGCCATATCAGCCATTGAGCAGCCGGCAGCAAGGTTCGGCAGAATCACAGCTTGGTTATCTGTAGAGAGTATGTCTGCGGTCTCGGCCATAAAGTGCACACCACAGAAAACGATTGCCTCTGCTTCTGGGTGTGCTTTTGCTGCGTTTGCCAATTGGAAAGAGTCTCCAAGGTAGTCGGCGTGCTGAACGATTTCGTCACGCTGATAGAAGTGACCAAGAATTACAACTTTGTCGCCAAGAGTTTCTTTGGCCGTGCGAATGCGGGCGTGCAATTCTTCATCGGTGGCGGTTTTGTATTCCTCTGGCAGCACGCCCTGTTTCGGAGAGTTACTTGGGATTGCATCTTCGCTTGATGCTCCCGGGCCATAGGCCACCGGTCCGCCATCAAATTCCCAAGGTCCCTTAGCCAGTGACGGACTGCAAGTTGATTCACTTGACTTACCCTTCACGATTAGCTGGATGCGTTCGTTGACCGATGCTGTGGTCATTTCTTCTCTCCTGATTGTTTTGCTACCGGTGATAAAAAGTTAAGTGGGCCCTGATCTGCCAAATCCACCGATGCGTCGTAGCGGTAAAGCTGAGGTGGGCGGTGCTTGGTGCCTTCAAGACGTTCACCGGTTGCAACTACTGCACCGTTTGCTTCAACCATGCGACGGAAGTTTGCCGGATCTAGTTCGCGACCAAGCACTGCTTCATAAACTTCGCGCAGTTGCGCAAGTGTGAATCGTTCACCAAGGAATCCATGTGCCAATCGACTGTATTCAAGTTTGTTTCTCAAGCGCCACAGTGCGTACTCAACAATTAAGTTGTGATCGAATGCCAACTTAGGAAGTTCGTCGGCCCAGAACCAAGAAACGTTTTCACTTTCGATTGCTTCGGCAGCTTTGTCGCTGCCAACCAGTGCCCAGTAAACAATCGAAACAACGCGATCCTTTATGTTGCTGCCAGGGGAGCGATCAAGATTTCCAAAAGCGTAGAGCTGCTCTAAATAGCGTGGTTGCAAAGCCGTGGTTTCAAAAAGATTGCGGGCAGCTGCGGCGCTTAGGTCTTCTGAAATATTTAGCGGACCACCAGGCAGCGCCCACAGGCCATCGAATGGTTTACGAATTCTTTTCACCAAGGCCAAAGCAAGTTTCATTTCACCGGTCTCGCAAGTGCGAAGGGTGAAGATCACGGTAGACACAGCAAGCGCCGGTGCATTTGCGCCGTTGCTACTTGGGGCCATGTCTGCCTAGCTGCGCCGGGGTTTTCGGCTAGTAAAAGTCGTTATGACTTTATCTAGGGCTATCTTACAGTCAAATTGACTTTAAGGGCAAATCAGTCTTCGCCGATGTCTTCATTCCAGAGTTCATCGTTGGCCACAATGAAGTCCGCCATAAGATTGACCAGCCCCGGGTCATTCATCACGTGCAGTTCTGCACCGTGTTCGGCTACCCAGTCTTGGCCACCCATAAAGTTCTTGTCGTCACCAACTAGCACTCGGCCAATGCCAAACTGGCGAATCAGCCCTGAGCAGTACCAGCAAGGAGACAGGCTGGTAGCCAGGGTCACCTTGCGGTAGGAACGTTGACGCCCAGCGTTTCTAAAGGCACTGGTTTCGCCGTGCATAGAGGCATCGCCCTCTTGCACACGCAGATTGTGGCCACTTCCAAGTAGGCGACCTTCTTCATCAAAGAGTGCGGCACCAATCGGAATGCCACCTTCTGCAAGACCCAGGTGTGCCTCGGCAATTGCCACAGACAGCTTTTCTTCATCGGTGGCGAACAGGTCACCCTTTTTGAAATTAATAGCTGCAGCGATCATTGCCGAGGCCTCCTAGTTATTTTTGAAACTACTTTGAGTTCTTGTCTACCTTGCTGAATACAACAAATAGAACAGAGGCTAGAACGAAGCCAACCACTGCGGTCAGATCGCCCAGTCCGGTGTCCTTAGCAAAAGGACCGGTGTAAAGAACCTGAGCGGCAAATCCCCAAATTGAGAATGCCGTTGCAATTACGAATGCAGCTGCGCCAGCCCATGAGTTCTTTGGTGCAAGTGCGCGCTCGCCAGCGTTCTTGCCCTTAGACAAAATGCGCTCGGTAAGTACAACTGCAATCCAAGGAGCAACCCAGTAAGAAACAACCAACAAGAATGCATCTAGCTGGTGAGCAACGTCGCCATTTATAACACCCACGTATGAAAGCAAACCACCAGCGATACCGGCAAGTAGCACCATAATTGCGCGACGAGTCTTGAATCCAAACTTGAAGCCCATTGCCAAGAATGACATTGCGCCTGAGTAGACGTTCAAGATGTTTGCTGATACTGAACCAATCACGATTGACAACAACACGATTGAAGCGAATACCGGGTTGAACTCTGCAGTGAAGGCAGCAGTTGGGTTCTGGATACCCCAGAAGTCGCCAGGGTTTCCAGCAAGCGCGTTGAACGCAATCACACCAACACCCATGATCAAAGTTGTGCTGGTGAAGTTTCCTAGACCAGCTGCCAAACCAAGAGCCTTCTTATCGGTGTTTGCAGGAAGGTAGCGAGTGTAGTCAGAAGCAAACGCGGTCCATCCAGCGGTGTATCCGTAAGCAGCACCAGCGGTAAGAGTGAAGCCAGCCCATGGGAATGCTGCGTCCGCAGCAGGAGCTACGTTGAACGCACCATCTTGCCCAAGTACAACAACGATCACAATGATCCACACGATTGCCTGGAAGTAAGAAAGATAGCGCTCCCACTTCTGAATCAAGTTGTGTCCAACAAATGCGATTCCAACCTGAACCACGATGATTACCGCAAGTGCGCCAATCAAACCAAGTGCAGGGAACAACGCCTGAAGCGCAAAAGTTCCTGAAACTGTGTTAACCGCAAACCAACCGATACCTGCGACAAGAGTCGACATACCTGAAGGAATTAGGTTTCCCAATTTTCCGAAAGCGTTTCGGCTAAGCACCATCTGAGGAAGACCAGCTGCTGGTCCCCAGGTGCTAAGAATTCCGTGAGTGATGCCGGCAAGTGCGTTACCTACTAGCACTGCTAGCAAGCCCTGCCAAACATTTAGGCCAAAACCAATTGCAAGTGCACCAACGAAAACGGTTGCGAACTCTAGGTTTGGGGTAGTCCAGACAGTAAAGAGGTGCCACGCTTTTCCGTGACGCTCAGCTGCAGGAATGGGGGATACGTCGTTAATTTCGATAGAGGTTGCCTTAGCAGAGCCCGCGTTATTTGTTGTCATGTTCACGAATCTAGTGGCGTGTTTACTGGCTACTAGGCACTTTGACCTTGTTTGCGTCGTGTTTTACAAAATTGTCACAAAAGTCTAAATCGGCACTTTAGGGTCTCGAAAAATCCTTCAAGGTAACCTTGAAACATATGGCGTATCAGGACGATTTACTAAGCCCGCTGATTGAAGATGAGGCAGCCCTGATTTCGATGCTCGCCCAAAATTTTGACGAAAGAAATATAGAAGTAATCAAAACCGTGGTTGAAATTTCCGATCTGCCAACCATCGCGCGGTTAGAAAATGTTGGCTTTCAGTCTGGTCGAGAATTTTCCAAAGGCAAACACCGATACCTACGAATGAGTTGTGATCGTTACGACTACGTGCGACTAATGGCTGAAACAAAAATGGCCGAACATCTAGATATGAACGAATGGAGCTTTGCGTTTGACAGCGCAAAGCGTCGCGCCGGATTGTGCAATTACACGGACAAAGTAATTTCTATCTCGCGCTACATGGTTGACATTCACAACATGGAAGAAACATTGCAGGTTGTCTTGCATGAAGTTGCGCACGCAATGGCCGGAAAGCGTGCCGGTCACACAAAGAAGTGGCTACAAGTTGCGAAATCAATTGGCTATAAAAATGAAGAATTTACCGGTACTGAGATTGCTGTTGAAACAGCAACCTGGATTGGTGTGTGTCCACGTGGCCACCGACACTATCGTTATCGCAAGCCGGCAAAGATGCTTAGCTGTGCAATTTGTAGTCCAGGGTTTGATGCCCGCAACCTAATTCGTTGGCGTCATCGCGACGAAGTGCTACCGAATTATGGCGAACCAAATAACTAGCAGGCTCACTACAAAGCCGGCAAAGAAATTGAGCCAAATAAATTTCTTCCAACCGCGATTGGCAACTTCACAGGTTGCATCGGTGATGTTCCAAAACGGTCCCACGATTAGCAGGTAGGGAACTGCGGCAATTGCAGCAAGAGCGCCAGGCCAACCCGCGTTCAAAACCAAAAGCCCGGCAGCAAGGTAGGCGGCAAAGGCAAAACGCACGGTTGCTCGCGCACCAATCACCGTGGCGATTGATGAGATGCCACCCTGGCGATCTGCTTGAACGTCTTGCACTGCACCAAAAGCATGTGATGCGATTCCCCAAAGGGTAAATGCCAAAATCATGGAAAGTAACTTGAATTCGGTGAGGTCTACACCGGCAAGAGCCAAACCAAAGATCATTGGTCCTACAAAGTGGCTGCTAGAGGTCAATGAATCCAGGAATGGTTTTTCTTTAAAGCGAAGACCCTTTGCGCTGTAGGCAATCACGGTGAAGACAAACAGGTAAAGCCAACTTGTGGAACCAGAACTACCTACGAATGTCAAGTAGGCAACAAAAGGTAGGCAGCTTATTACCGCTGCGTTTACGGTTAGGCGATGCCACTTTGGGTCAAGCAGCGCGCCCTCGATTCCACCTTTACGTGGATTTCTTAAGTCACTCTCGTAATCAAAAACATCGTTGATTCCATACATAAGTAGGTTGTAAGGAATTAGAAAGAACAGTGTGCCGATCCAAAGTGTGACTCCGGCATCGCCACTTGCAAGCCAGTAAGCAATTGCAAATGGGTAGGCAGTGTTGATCCACGAAACCGGTCGAGACGACCAGAACAGTTGCTTTATGGCTTCCATTTAGATCCCTTGGTTAATTGAGCTGCAATTGAAATCAAAAGCGGTGCCGCAAGTGAATAGGCAAAGTCTTCGATTGGTGCAAAACCAATTTTGATGCCAAGAATCAAAGATTCGTCGTAAGCCACGATCCCGGTGCCAACAATCAGGTTGTCAAAAATAGCAGTGGCGAGTACCAAGACGGCGGTTGAGAACCCAATGGCCCGCCAAGGCAGCTGTTTGCGAATTACTAGACCAACCAGAATTACCGCACCTAGGAAAATCGCGTTCAAACCCAGGTAACTCATTTTTTCTTTCCAACTCTGGTGAACGCCTTTAGAAGTAACAGTGCGCTGTAGCTAAGCAAGATCAAAAAGAAGATTTCTTCCAACGGCAGTTCTGTAGCCAGCAAAATTCCTGTTAAGTGTTGGGTGTTGCCGCGAAAAAAAATGCCCGCTGAGATTCCAGCGAGATCCCAGGTCAAGAAGAAAACAAGTGGAATCAAAATTAGGCAAAGGTAGCCTTTGGATTTTGCAATCGCGAGTTTGAATTTGAAATCAAGAGTCGCCAAGCCGGCGATTGAAATCAGAAGCGCTGCTAGGTAGACGAAGCTCACTTGAGCCCCTCCCACCCGTTCTCGCCAACCGGCTTGATTTCGTTTTTGATTGGACCAGCAGAGCGGTCGTTAATCAATCGCTTGTAAACCAATTCGGCACCAATCAAACACATTGGCAAACCAATTCCCGGAATGCTGTGGTGACCGGCGTAGTACAGACCTTCAACTTTTTTGCTCTTGTTGGTAGGTCTAAAGAATGCGCTCTGGCGCAAGGTGTGCGCCATGCCAAGCGCTGTACCCGACCAGGCGTTTAGGTCATCAGCAAAGTCTTGCGGCCCCATGGTGCGTCGAACCACAATGCGCTCTGCCAAATCAGGGATTTCGCACCATTCGGAAATCTGTTCAATGATGCGATCAGCTGCAGCTTCAAATTCTTTGTCTCCGGCACCGCTTACTCCACCTTTACCCAATGTTGGATCGGCCGCGATTGGCACCAAAACAAACAAGTTTTCGTGGTCCTCTGGGGCAACCGATGGATCGGTGATGCTTGGTGCACAAATGTATAGAGACGCCGGGTCTGGCACCTTGCTGGTTGCCCCACTCTTTTTCTTTTCGGCCGGAGTGCGGAAAACCTCTGCAAAGTTTCTGGCCCAGTCGTCTGAGTAAAGAAGTGTGTGGTGATCAAGTTGCGGCAGGCGGCCCTTGACCCCAAGGAACAGCAACATTGCCGAAGGTCCAGGAACCTTGTCTTCCCACCATTTCTCAGGCAATGTCTGGTTTTCCGGAGTCAGCAATTGGGTCTCAATGTGGTGCAAGTCGGCATTTCCAACTACTACGTCGGCAGGGTAGAAGACATCGCCCGCGTAGGCACCGGTGACAGCGCCATTCTTGGTTTCGATTTTGGTCACACGTGAATTGGTGTGAACAACAACGCCGTGCTGCTTACCAATTCGCTCGATTGCTTCGATGATTGTGTAAAAACCACCCATTGGGTAAAAGACCCCAACGTTCATGTCCACGTGAGTCATTAGGTGATACATGCTTGGGGTGTCATATGGCGAGGCACCAAGGAACACGGCAGGAAAATTAAGGATCTTGCGCAGTCGCGCATCTTTGACATGCTTGCCAGCGAATGTGTCTAGCGGGGTTAGCAGGTGCTTTACAAAACGACCGGCGCGCACCAATACATCGGGTTGAATAAAGGACTTAGCGTTCTGAAAGTTTGTATATAAAAAGTGCTTGATTGAAAGTTTGTAGGCGTCCTCTGCAGAGTCAATGTAATCCTGAAGGCGTTGACCCGCCCCCGCTTCGATTGAATCAAAGAGTTTTTTATTCTGCGCCAAGTCTTTGCGAATAATTAACTTTTCGCTGAAACCCTCGTTGCGGGTTTGGTAAGCAGGGTCAAGCTGAACAAGCTTCAACTCCTTGTCAGCAGTGGTGCCCATCAACTTGAAGAACTGGTCAAAGGCATCTGGCATCAAATACCAAGATGGACCGGTATCAAAGGTGAAACCATCTTTTTGCCAAATGTAAGCACGCCCACCAACTTTTTCGCGAGCCTCGAGCAAAGTTACTTTCATTCCAGCCTTGGCTAGCAAAGCTGCAGTCGCTAGACCGGCAATTCCGCCTCCAACTACGACTGCAGTTTTTTGACTCACTTTGGGGACACTCCAGACATTGCTTTTAGAAGAATAAAAATCTTCTGCGGGTCGGAAACGCGAATGCGCTTCTTAATCAATTCTTTTGCCGGTGTAGTTGCGATCTTGTTGTTTAGCGCTTCGAAGAACATTAAGGCTGCTCCCACGGCACGCTTGGAACTTTCTGGCAACTTAGCAAGTGAAACCTTTGAAGTGCTCAAGTCATTCCTGATGTCCTCAACCAAGCGGTCGCGCTCGGAATTATTGAAATCTTCAACTCGGATGAGTGGGAAGTATGAGCGCCCAAGCTTGTCAAAATCAGCCGATAGATCGCGTAAGAAGTTGACTTTTTGGAACGCTGCACCAAGGGCGCGCGCCCCGGCAACAAACTTGGCCTTTTCTTCATCGCGCAGCGAAACCTCATTTAGGAAAACCTGTAAACACATCAGGCCCACAACCTCGGCAGAACCATAGATATAAGCCTCAAAACTGCGCTTGTCATGCACACGCTGAAACAGATCGGTGCGCATTGAATTAAAAAATGGCTGAATCAACTCGCGCTTAATGCCAACCTCGCGCGCGGTGTAGGCAAAGGCGTGAACTACAAGATTTGAGCTGAAGCCGCATTCAACTGCGCGGTAGGTCTCTTGCTCGAACTTGTCGAGCATCGTGTGTGGGTCAACACCAATAGCGGAGTTCAGCGCCTCGGCGGCCGCCCCATCAACAATTTCATCGGCAACCCGAACCAGCGCATAGATATTGCGCACGTGGTGGCGGTCTTCTTTACCTAGCAGTTTGGTAGCCCAACCAAAAGATGTCGAATAACTGTCAATCACCACTGCCGATGATGCTTCGGCTGCCTGGGTATACAGGGCAAGGCTGGACTTCTTCTTTGAGTTAGGGGAGCTCACGATTTATAGGTTACCCGCTGACTAGTTGGCTTAGGAACGCCAATTCGCCTTACAGGATGCGGGCTAAAAAGATTAGACTTGAGCCTATGTCTGTAGATATCAAGCCACGTTCACGCGAAGTAACCGATGGAATCGAAAAAGCTGCCTCACGAGGCATGCTTCGTGCCGTCGGAATGGGCGACGAGGACTGGGTAAAGCCTCAAATCGGTGTTGCCAGCTCTTGGAGTGAGGTCACTCCTTGCAACCTGTCACTTGACCGTTTGGCCGATGCAACCAAGCAGGGTGTGCACGCCGGTGGCGGTTACCCGCTTGAATTTGGAACCATCTCTGTTTCTGACGGCATTTCTATGGGGCACGAGGGAATGCACTTCTCTTTGGTTTCGCGTGAAGTTATCGCCGACTCAGTTGAGACCGTGATGCAGGCAGAACGTCTTGACGGATCAGTATTGCTAGCAGGTTGTGACAAGTCACTTCCTGGCATGTTGATGGCAGCTGCCCGCCTAAACCTTTCATCGGTGTTCCTGTACGCCGGTTCGATCATGCCTGGTTGGGTAAAGCTTGAATCTGGCGAAGAAAAGCAAGTGACCATCATCGACGCCTTCGAAGCGGTTGGTGCTTGCAAGGCCGGAAAGATGTCTGAAGAAGATCTTGGCCGCATTGAGCGCGCAATTTGCCCGGGCGAAGGTGCCTGCGGCGGTATGTACACTGCAAACACAATGGCTTCAGCTGCCGAAGCACTTGGCATGAGCCTTCCAGGTTCGGCGGCCCCACCGGCTGCGGACCGTCGCCGTGATGTTTGGGCACACCGATCAGGTGAAGCCGTCGTTAACCTGTTGCGTCTTGGAATCACCGCGCGCGACATTCTTACTAAGAAGGCTTTCGAAAACGCAATCGCTGTGACCATGGCATTTGGTGGTTCAACCAACGCCGTACTGCACCTGCTTGCAATCGCACGCGAAGCCGAAGTAGATCTAACTCTTGATGACTTCAACCGCATCGCCGACAAGGTTCCGCACCTAGGTGACCTGAAGCCTTTTGGTCAGTATGTAATGACCGATGTTGACCGCGTTGGTGGTGTTCCAGTTGTGATGAAGGCGCTGCTTGATGCAGGTCTAATTCACGGTGATGCGCTAACCGTGACCGGTAAGACCGTTGCTGAGAACCTGGCAGGCATAAACCCGCCTGACCCAGACGGCAAGATCATTCGCTCACTGCAGAACCCAATTCACAAGACCGGCGGCATCTCAATCCTTAAGGGAACTATGGCTCCTGAGGGTGCCGTTGTGAAGACTGCAGGTTTTGACCTTGAGGAATTCACCGGCCCAGCTCGAGTATTTGAGCGCGAGCGCGCTGCAATGGATGCGCTAACCCAGGGCAAGATCAAGGCTGGCGACGTAGTGGTTATTCGCTACGAAGGCCCAAAGGGTGGCCCGGGTATGCGCGAAATGTTGGCAATTACCGGAGCAATCAAGGGTGCCGGTTTGGGCAAGGATGTTCTACTATTGACTGACGGACGATTCTCAGGCGGCACAACCGGCCTTTGCATCGGCCACATTGCACCAGAGGCCACCGAAGGTGGACCAATTGCTCTGGTTCGCGATGGCGACTTAATTCGAGTCAACATCGCTGCTCGTTCGCTCGAACTACTCGTTGAGCCTGAAGAGCTGGCTGCCCGCAAGCAAACTTGGCAGTCTCTTCCAC
>JBDLVL010000038.1:0-7583 GCA_039804765.1 Actinomycetota bacterium
AGCTCCTGCTCGTGAGGCTCCATGGCAATTTCAATGGTTCGGCTGGCACCCTGGCGGGTGACCAGGGTTGGCACAGACATCGCGATACCCGATACCCCGTGGTAGTTGGTAAGCACTGAGCTGATTGGCAAGATCGCGTGCTCGTCGTTCAGGATTGCCTCAACAATGCGCGCACCAGAAAGCCCAATCGCAAAATTCGTTGCACCCTTGCCCTCGATCACCTTGTAGGCGGCGGTCTTCACCGAATAAGCAATCGCATCAAGCTCTTCGCGGCCCAGTGTGCTGCCGTCGGCAAGCTGCCACTCAAGCAACGGAGTATTGCCAACGGTTGCCTGCGACCAAAGCGCAAACTCAGAGTCACCATGTTCACCGATTATGTTCGCGTGAATATTTGAAGTTGAGACATCAAACTTTTCGGCAAGCAGCCAGCGCAGGCGCGATGAATCCAAAACGGTTCCGGAACTAAAAATGCGATTCGCAGGCAGCCCGGCAAGTTTTTGCGCTGCAGTTGCCAACACGTCACACGGATTAGTAACCAAAACAAAAATTGCATCCGGTGATTGCTTGAGCAGATCTGGCAACAGTGACTTCAAGATTGAGAAGTTCACACCGGCAAGTTCCAAGCGAGTCTGACCCGGATTTTGTTTTGCACCAGCGGTGATGACCACAACATCTGAATTCTTGGTAGCTGCAATATCTGCACCACCGGTAATTGACGAAGAACCCGTGAATTGAGTTCCGTGCGCAAGGTCTAGTACTTCAGCGGTAACTTTGGCTTCGTTGACGTCATAAAGCACAATCTCGCGTGCCGATTCACGAATCAACATTGCGTATGCCATTGAGGCGCCAACTGCGCCGGCACCGATTACAGAAACTTTAGAGCTGTGCGAGTGCATCTAGTGCTGCAGCCTTGGCGTCTTCTGGTGAAGTAGCAACCAGAACCTTGTTGGCAACTTCTTTTGCCTTAGCAATGTCCAGTGCAGAAAGGGAAGCACGCACTGCACCAACCTGTGAAACAGAAACTGATACCGAGTTGATGCCAAGACCAGCAAGGACAACTGCGAACGCAGGGTCTGATGCAGACTCACCACAAACGCCAACGCTGAAGCCACCCTTGTTTGCACCGTCGGCGATGCGTGCAAGAGTGCGAATCAATCCAGGCTGCCAGTGGTTAGCTAGCGAGCCCAGGTTTGCGTTCATGCGGTCTGCGGCAAAAAGATATTGCGACAAGTCGTTAGTACCAACCGATACGAAGTCCACGATTCCAGCCAGCTGATCAATCAACGCGGCGATTGATGGAGTCTCAACCATGATGCCAACCTTGTAGCCACCAAGTGAGCGAGCAAGATCAGAGAACTGCTTTGCTTCTTGAACGGTTGCGATCATTGGCGCCATTACCCAGACCTCGCGGCCAGTCTTTACGCGGGCGATCTCGAGTGACTTGAGCTGGTCTTCGATGAAGTCGCGGTGATCTTGAATCAAACGGAAACCGCGAACACCAAGCGCCGGGTTTTCCTCGTGAGGCATGTGCAAGAAAGGCACTGGCTTATCTGAACCCGCGTCAATTGTGCGAACCACGATAGGGCCCTTTGGCGCAGCGGCAAGAATGGTTGCGTACTCGGCGGCTTGTTCTTCAACGGTTGGCACAACCTTTGAATTCAAGTAAAGAAGTTCGGTGCGGAACAAACCAACACCAACTGCCTGAGTTTTTGCAGTCGCGTTTTCTGCATCTGCCAGGGTTCCAATATTTGCGCGAACCGGAATGATTGGTTCGTCGTTAATTGCAATGTAAGTGATTGCCTTGGTTGCAAGTGATTCGTCGCCACCAAAAAGAACGCGGTCACCAACTGGATCAACCAAAACGGTGTCACCGTTGTTTAGCGATGCAGCTGCACCACAAGATACAACGGCAGGAATTGAACGCGAACGACAAATAATTGCAGTGTGTGAAGTTGGCCCACCCTTAAGGGTGATTACGCCAACAACTGCTTTGGTAAATTGCGCGGTGTCTGCTGGTGAGAAATCTTCGCCAACCAAAACAATGCGACCAACTTCTGGCAGAGTCAGTGCCATTTCGATTCCGGCAAGGTCAGCCTGAACGCGCTTTGAGAGATCCTGCAGATCCTTTACGCGCTCATCGAAGTCAGCATCGCCACCAAGTAGTTCTGCAAAAGTGTCTACGGCTTTTCCGTAAGCGGCAGCTGCAGCCCAACCATCTTCAATATGTGATTCAGCAAGTTCAAAAAGTTCATCGTCTTCAAGCAAGAAGGTGAGAGCTTCAAAAATTTCTGCACTGGTGCCACCGGCGCGTTCGCCAAGTGCGGCAAGACTTGCAGCAACATTTGCGATTGCAGTTTTGAGTGCAGCAGTTTCATCTGCTGCTGACTTAGATGACTTGGTCCACTCTGGAAGTGGTGCCTGTGGCTTTACGAAGAAAACTTCACCAACGGCTGAGTTCAGGCCAACGCCCAAACCTGAAAGTACGGCGCCCGCTGCAAGTGACAACTGATTAGCCCTTCAGGAACTCTTGAATCTGAGCCGCGATGTCGGCAGCCTTGGCCTCGTCATCGGTTTCAACGGTCAAGGTCAGCTTCTCGCCGGTCTTGATCTTTAGGCTCATCAGCATCAGGGCTGACTTGGCCTTTACGAATTCTTCGCCTGGGCGGCCAATTTCAACGTTTAGTTCAGATTCTTTGACCAGTTTGGTGATCTGGCTGGCTGGGCGAGCGTGCAGTCCGATTGGGTCTAGGACCTCTACTTCGTGGCTAAATACAGACATCAGGGATACTCCATTTATAAGGGGATTTATGGGGGACCTGAGCCTCATCGCTCGGGAGCCCTCTAATACTGCCACTTGCCATCTATATGGCGCAATTCTGCGTTTCTGTGGATAACTTTGGCCCAAAACACCGATATCGGTGTCTGTGAACACGATTTGGCCTAATTGGGATGTAAACGATTACTTTGTAGGGTATCTACAAAGGACAAAGGTAACTTTCTCGCATCTTTTACCAAAATTTACCAAAAGACTGAGAAAAGCCTGTGTACGGTAAATCACACGAGCTCGAACAGGGCTTCCAAAGGAGTAAGCAGTTTGTCTAACGCAGTAACCACCGCCGACATCGTAATTGTCGACATCGATGCCTCAACCAAAGAAGAGGCAACCCGCCTTTTGGCTGAGCGTCTATTGGCCGCCGGCCGCATCACCGAAATCGAAGGCTACCTGGCTGCTGTTGCTGCTCGTGAAGAACACTTCCCAACTGGTATTGAGGGTGGCATTGCTATTCCTCACGCACAGAGTGATCTTGTAACCATTCCTTCAGTTGCAGTTGCAACTACAGAAAAAGGAATTGACTTTGGTGCCGACGACGGACCATCTCACCTAATCTTTTTGATCGCAGCGCCAGCATCTGGCGAAAGCGCACACTTAGAAATTCTTGCGGCGCTAGCGCGTAAAGTTATGCACGAAGAATTCCGCGACGCATTGCGCGCGGACAAGAGTGCTGCATCAATTGCAGAGACCGTTACTCGAGAGGTACAAAAATAAAATGGCAAAGATCGTTTGCGTAACTTCATGCATCACCGGAATCGCTCACACCTACATGGCAGCAGAAGCTCTAGAGCAGGCTGGCAAGAAGTTGGGTCACGAAGTTCTAGTTGAGACTCAGGGCTCAGCTGGTTCGAACCCTTTCAAGCAAGATGTGATTGATTCTGCTGACGGTGTAATTTTTGCTGTGGATCTTCAGGTAAAGGACCGTGAACGTTTTAACGGCAAGCCTTTCATCGAGATTCCTGTTGCTAAGGCAATGCACGGCGCACAAGCTTTGATCAACCAGTTGCTAGAGCAGATTGAAAATGGCTCAGCAGCAAAGGTTGGCGAAGGTTCTTCTGCAGCTCCTGCTGTAGAGAAAACGGAGAAGGCCCCAAAGCCTGCTTCAGAGAAGAAGGGCGGCTTCCTCGGAGGCCTCTTCGGAAAAAAGTAGTAACCCCAAATCCAATTAGAGAACTATTAGGAGACGAATAGTGAGCAACGTAAGTACAGGAACACGCATCCGCCAGTGGCTGATGACCGGTGTTTCACACATGATTCCATTCGTAGCAGCCGGCGGTATTTTGATCGCTCTTGGCTTCTTGTTTGGAACAATGGCAATGGGTTCAGACCCTGCAACTGGTGGTATCCGCGTTTACGACGCAGCTCTTGCTGGCGTACCTGTTGATGCAGATGGCAAGATCACCGGCTTCAACCTACTAAGCCTTGGCAACTGGGCATTCATCATTTTCTGGCTAGGTAAGGCTGCATTCGCATTCTTCGTTCCAGTACTTGCTGGATACATTGCTTATGCAATTGCTGACCGTCCAGGTCTTGCCCCAGGTTTCGTTGCAGGTGCGCTTGCAACTGGTCTAGACGGTAACCCACTAGGTACCGGTACTGGATTCCTTGGTGCGATCCTTGGTGGTTTCGTAGCTGGTTTCGCAGCACTATGGATCTCACGTTGGCCTGTAGCCAACTGGATCAAGCCAGTTATGCCTGTTGTTGTAAACCCACTGCTATCAACTTTGATTGCTGGTTTCGCAATGGTTCTAGTTCTAAAGACTCCAATCTCAGCTGCTGCTAACGGCCTAACCACTTGGTTGACCGGTCTATCAACTGCTGGTGTTGTAATCGTGGGTATCGTTATCGGTCTGATGATGGCATTCGACATGGGTGGCCCAGTAAACAAGGTTGCTTACACCTTTGGTGTGACCGGTCTTGCAGCTGCAGGTGCAGTAGCTTCTGCTCCTCAGTTCGTGATCATGGCGATTGTTATGGCAACCGGTATGACCCCTCCTCTAGGTCTTGCACTTGCAACCGTTCTACGTAAGAACCAGTTCTCTGATTCAGAGCGCGAAAACGGTAAGGCTGCATGGCTTCTAGGTGCGTCATTCATTTCTGAAGGTGCGATTCCTTTCGCAGCTGCTGACCCAATCCGCGTTATCCCATCAATCATGATTGGTTCTGGTGTAACCGGTGCTCTAGTAGCTATCTTCGGTAACGAGCTACGCGCTCCTCACGGTGGTATCTTCGTGTTCCCACTAGTGAGCAGCCCACTAACCTACATCCTTGCAATTGCTATCGGTACCGTTGTTACCGCTCTAGCAGTAATCGTTGCAAAGGGTATTGGTTCAAAGAACTAATTACTTATTAGTTAGCGAAGGTCCCGGCAGCGATGCCGGGACCTTTTCTTTAACCACACCGATAAACTGAACGGGTGAGTCAGGAAAACCTAGCGGCGTATGCTGCCGAGCACGGACTAAAGCGCATGGGCGCTCGTCCGTCTTTCTTTAATTACCTGACCGAAACTTGGCAGCGCCGCGACTTTGCCGTTGCTCTTTCTACTTTTTCTAACGAAGCAGCCAACGCGCGCAACCGCTTGGGTAAGTGGTGGAACATTTTGTTGCCAACCATTCAGGCAGCAACCTACGGTTTGATCTTTGGTGTAATTCTTGGCTCTAGCCGCCCAGACAATTTTTTGCCATTCCTTTTTACCGGCGTATTTTTGTTCTCATTTATGTCTGGAAGTTTTTACAGCGGAGCATCATCAATCACCAGCAATTCAGGTTTGGTGCGCAGCTTGAGTTTTCCGCGTGCGCTGCTGCCAATCTCAACAGTGATCACGCAGTTTGTAAATTTGCTTCCGCAAATCGGAATTCTTTTGGTGACTCTGCTGATCATTCAGCACCAAATCACCTGGGGCTGGTTGGCGCTGATCCCGATTCTATTTTTGATGACCATGTTCTCTGCCGGGTTGGCAATGATTGCCGCGCGCCTTACTGCGCAGGTGCGTGACCTCAGCAAGCTGTTGCCATTTGTGACCCGCATCTTCTTTTATATCTCGGGAATCTTCTTTAGCGTAGACAAGGTTTTGGCTAACCACCCAGACATCTACGCATTCGTAAAGTGGAATCCGGTTTACGACTTCATTGAGATTGCCCGCGGAGCCCTGGTTGAGGGCTACACAATGGAAACCGATATTTGGATTGCCTGCGTGGCTTGGGCAGTAGTCACCTTTGTGTTTGGCAGCATCTTCTTCTGGAAAGCCGAGGAAGAATATGGCCGCGACTAAAAAGGCAACGCCAAAGAAGGCGGCCGAGCGCAAGCCGGTAGTAATCGTTGATGACGTGCACGTGATCTACAAGGTTTACGCTTCCGGCAAGCGCGTAACTCGCGGCCAAGGTAAAAACGGAATCTTTTCTAAGACTTCAAACCTGCGCGAGGTTCACGCGGTAAAGGGCGTGAGTTTCACTGTTTACGAAGGTGAGTCGATCGGCATTATCGGTTCGAATGGATCTGGTAAGTCAACCTTGCTTCGTGCGATTTCAGGGCTAACTCCAATAGACGGCGGAAGCATCTATGCGATTGCTCGCCCAACTTTGCTGGGAGTTGGCGGTGCCCTGTTGCCAAACATCAGCGGTGAGCGCAACATTCTGCTGGGCGGAATGGCAATGGGCGAGAGCCGCAAAGACATGGAGAAGTCCGTAGACGAGATCGCCAAGTTTGCCGGGCTCGAGGAGTTCATTGACCTGCCGATGCGCACTTATTCATCGGGTATGGCTGCGCGATTGAAATTCGCAATTGCTGCGCATCGTGATCACGACATTTTGATTGTTGACGAAGCGTTGAGCGTTGGCGATAAGCAGTTCCAAAACCGATCAGAGGCTCGCATGCGACAGTTGCGCGAGAACGCGGGAACTGTTTTCTTGGTTAGTCACGCGATGGAATCAATTTTAGAAACTTGTAATCGCGTGATCTGGCTTGAAAAGGGTTTGATTCGCATGGATGGCGACCCTAAAAAGGTTGTGGCCGCGTACAGCAAATACATGGAAGAAATCTCAGAGTAAATGCCTGCTGCAAAATCGGCGCCAGCTATTTCTGTAATCATTCCGGTGCTCAACGAGCAGAATCACTTGGGCGCGGCCGTAAAGAGTGTGCTTGGTCAAAAATATGCCGGCGACATTGAGGTGCTGTTGGCTCTTGGACCATCGCGCGATAACACCAATCAGGTTGCTGCCGAGTTGGCTGCGGCCGATAAACACATTCGTCTAATCGATAACCCTCGTGGCTTGACTACGGTTGGCCTAAATGAGGCTGTTCGCCAGAGCAAGCACTCAATCATTGTGCGCATTGATGCACACAGCGAGCCAGCATCCGGGTATCTGCAAAATGGTGTTCGCGTTTTGTTGGAGCGTAAAGCAGATCTGGTTGGCGGCATTATGGACGCCAAGGGCACCAGCGCATTTCAAAAGGCAGTTGCCTGGGCTTACACCTCGCGATTTGGCATTGGTGGTGCAAAATTCCACGTGGGTGGAGACGAGGGTGAGGCCGAGAGCGCGTACCTGGGCATTTTTCAGAAGAGCGCGCTGGAGCGCGTGGGCGGCTATGACGAAAGCATTGTGCGCGGCGAAGATTGGGATCTAGCTCAGCGCATCAAGAAGACCGGTGGTTTGGTTTGGTTTAGCCCGGAGCTCAAGGTGACCTATTGGCCACGAGGAACTTGGAGCAAGCTGGCCAAGCAATTTTTGTCTACCGGCATTTGGCGTGGGGA
>JBDLVL010000039.1:0-20596 GCA_039804765.1 Actinomycetota bacterium
GGCCTGTTGATAACCCCGATAGGGTTTTCGCGAAGTTCCTAATCTCGGAAACATGAATTCCGATTTTCAAATTACAAACTTATTTGCGCTCAGCGGAACCGTCTATTTATTGGCGGTTGCCTACCGGCTTTCAATGATTGACGTTCGCGAGCACCGGCTACCAAATCGCTTGGTCTTGCCGACTTTTCCCATTGCACTCGTGGGGCATTTATTTGCCTCCGCGTTAGGTGGAGCCTGGTTAAACCTGATCATGGCGTTGGTTTGCTGCCTATTAGCCTTGCTGATTGGATTGGCGGCAAATCGCTGGGCAACCCTTGGAATGGGTGACGTAAAACTTATTGGGGCAATCTCACTATCGCTGGGTTGGTTTAGCTTTATAGCGCCCCTAATTGCCGTGGTCTTGGCATTTGTGATTGCTTGTGCCGTGGTGCTGGTTATGGTTGCACTGCGAAAAACCACCATGGGTAGCAGCCTTGCACTGGGACCTTATTTACTTGTTGGTTTTGTGTTGACCCAGATGCTTACTTGGTCTTCGTACTTAGGTGGCTTCTCACCAAACTTGTTAATGTAAAGTCGACGCCCCGACAGGTATCGGGTGATTTCAAGATGCGCCACCTGGCAATCTTTTTTATTCAAGTAAGTTTCTTGCAAATCCCAAAGCCTCTTTGCCCAGGCGTCTGAGTGGGCATCGTCTTTTGGTAAGTGTGCAATCTCGTGCAGCATTGTGTCTTTGTCGAAGTGGCAGAGCATCATGGTGTCTGTGTCTTTGTCAACCCAAGCCTGAGAGTGTCTGGGGGAGCGTTTGGCGCCAAGGTGCGTGTGAATTCGCACCCAATTTAGTTTCCACTTTTTATCGCGCAGCACTTTGTCTAGCAGCAGCAGAGTTGGCTTCCACAGGTCCCAGGCTCCATTTTGAAAACCGGGGACCGGTCTTACCTCAAAAGAAAGGCGGGTCGCCCAAAGAGGAACTTCTCTCCAGCGCCCGCCGATCTTTGCAGTAATCACATTTATAGCCCGGGGCTGGTCATTGAAAGCACGTCAAGAGCCTTGTCTAGCTGCTCCATGGTTAGTTTCTCGCCATCAACGTAGCCCAGCTCAATTGTTGCCTCACGCACGGTGATGCTCTTGGCAACGGAGTGCTTAGCAATCTTTGCCGCCGCCTCGTAGCCGATGTACTTGTTTAGTGGAGTAACAATCGAAGGGCTTGATTCAGCCAACGCTCGAGCGCGCTCTTCGTTTGCCTCAAGTCCCTTGATGGTCTTGTCGGCGAGCAGGCGCAGTGAGTTTGAAAGCAAGCGAATTGATTCCAGCAGTGCATTACCCATCACCGGAATCGCAACGTTCAATTCAAAGTTTCCGGTTGCGCCGGCCCAGGCAACGGTGGCATCGTTTCCGATTACACGTGCACAAACCATCATCACGGCCTCTGGAATAACTGGGTTTACCTTGCCAGGCATGATTGATGAACCAGGCTGAAGATCTGGAATGCTCAGTTCGCCAAGGCCAGCGTTTGGACCAGAGCCCATCCAACGAAGGTCGTTATTGATTTTGGTTAGTGAAACCGCAAGCACGCGAAGCGCGCCAGATGCCTCAACCAAACCGTCGCGAGCGCCCTGTGCTTCAAAGTGGTCACGTGCCTCAGTGATTGGCAGCTTTGTTTCTTCGGCAAGCAAACGAATGACTTCTTGCGGGAAGCCCTTTGGGGTGTTGATTCCGGTGCCAACAGCGGTTCCACCTAGTGGAACCTCTGCGGTACGGCCAATAGTTGATTCAACGCGTTCGATTGCGTAGCGAATCTGCGCTGCGTAGCCACCGAATTCCTGGCCAAGGGTTACCGGGGTGGCATCCATCAAGTGGGTGCGGCCAGCTTTAACCACGGTCTTCCAAAGATCACGCTTTTCTTCAAGTGCTTTTGCTAGGTAGTCCAGTGAAGGCAGAAGGTCGTGAATCAGTGCCGCGGTTACGGCAACGTGGACTGAGGTAGGGAATACGTCGTTTGAAGACTGTGACGCATTGACGTGGTCGTTAGGGTGAACATCTTTGCCAAGTCCCTTGGTTGCCAGGGTTGCCAAAACCTCGTTCATGTTCATGTTCGAAGAGGTACCCGAACCAGTCTGGAAGATGTCTACAGGGAATTCACCATCGAACTTTCCAGCAATCACCTCATCGGCTGCGTTTGCAATTGCCTTAGCGATCTCGGCATCAAGCACACCAAGCTTGGCGTTTGCCTGTGCGGCAGCCTTCTTGATCTGCGCCAGTGCTGCGATGTGCGCGCGCTCAAGTGTGGTGCCAGAGATTGGGAAGTTCTCAACTGCTCGCTGTGTCTGTGCGCGGTAGAGAGCGTTTACAGGAACCTTTACTTCACCCATGGTGTCGTGTTCGATGCGGTATTCCACTAGTTGGCCTTTCGTTGCCTTTAGTTACTTATTTGATGTCGCCAACAATGACGATTGGGTGAATCTCGCCGAGTGCAAGTTTGTAGTTTGCACCTACTACAGCGAGCTTGCCGGCCTTTACGGCACTGGCAATCAAGCTGCTGCGAGTCAGAAGTTCATTAATGGTGTCTTGAATGTGGAGTTCGGTAATGTCGTCAATTTCAAATTTGCCGGCAGCATTAGCGGCATCAACCGTTGGGCGAATCCGCTCAACCAGGTTGTGAATGAATTCACCCTCAGACTTGAGCGTGCCCTCAGAGGCATCGATAGTCGCGCGAATCGCACCGCACTCATCGTGACCCAGCACCAGAATCAGCGGAACCTTTAGAACCTCAACTGAAAATTCCAGCGAACCGATAATGGTTTCGGCAATTACCTGCCCTGCATTACGCACTACAAATAAGTCGCCAAGACCAACGTCAAAAATGATTTCCGCAGAAAGGCGAGAGTCAGAGCAACCAAAAAGTGCGGCGAATGGAATTTGCTTTGCGGCTAGTGCCTCGCGACGTTCAATATCTTGACGCGGGTGAGCCGGTGAGCCCGAAACAAAGTGCTTGTTTCCTTCTACAAGCGCATCCCAAGCCGCTTGCGGTGTCTCTGGGCGGTTTCCGGTTGCCATTATTTGATCTCCTTTTCAAGAAGAGCTGCAAATTCGTCCAGTTCCGCATCGGTAGCGGTTGAGCTCATCGCGATAAAGTTTCCGTTTTTTTCAAGAGTCCACAGGTGCGGATCGGCATCGGTGTTCTTGCCTGGTTTCCATTTTGTCCAGGTGTTGTTTTTTGCGGTTGACTGAGTGTCTGGTTCAAATCCCACGGTCTGCAGTGCAACCCAAGTTGGATTTACGCCAAAGCCTTGAGTGACGCCCACGTATTGATTGTTTGGCCCAACAAAGCCAACCTTCCAGACCTTTACGCCATCGGCAGCGGATTCGTTCCACTTCGCCTGGTTCGCCCACCAACCCTTAGGAAGTTCCGGTGCAACCAAATTTAAATTGCTAGATGCCTCGGCGGATTCTGCGGCAGAAACGTAGTCGACTGCCTTAATGCGATTACTGTCGTCGCGTGGTACCGCAAGAACAGTGATGATCACGATTCCAAGGCAGGCAACCAAAGACAAGACCAAGTTGACTACAGTCTGCTTGGCGCGGTGTTTGGCAGCAGAGTCTGCCGGATCCGGCGCCTGATCGGCAGATTGAGTATTTGGCGTGCTCACTAGTTGGCTTTCTTTTTTGCCACGGCGTCGTCTAGACGCTTGCGTGCTCCGGTTAGCCAGCTTTCGCACTGAGTGGCAAGGGCTTCGCCGCGCTCCCAAAGAGCAAGTGATTCTTCAAGGGTGACTGAACCCTGCTCAAGCTCGGCAACGACCTTGACTAGTTCGTCACGGGCGGCCTCGTAGCTCAATTTGGCCACGTCCGCGTTGGTTTTTTCAGTCATTATGTCTCCAGTCTATTTGGCTATTCGGCCACTGCGCCCAGCTCACCCTTGGCTAGGCGAACCTTGAGCTGCTGACCCTTTTTGACCTTGGCGGCGTCAGAAATTACGTGCCCATCAAGGTCGCGAACCACCGAATATCCGCGATCCAGGGTGGATTGTGGCGAAAGGCTGCGAACCTGCTGGCGAAGGTGACCAACCTGCATGGCCTCGCGCGACAGCAACTGGTCTAATCGCAAACGCATTTGATCAACTACTCGCTCAACTTCTGCCTCGTGCACCTCTATAAAGGTGTAAGGGTTGGCCAGAATTGGGCGGCTGCGAATTTGTTGAACCATTGCCAACTGATTGGCCACAAAAGTATCTACTCGCATGAAAAGTCTTTGACGAAGCTGGCCCAGCTTGTGTAATTCGTCGGCAACATCGGGCACCACGCGCTTGGCGGCATCGGTTGGGGTAGAGGCACGCAGGTCGGCAACATCATCAAGCACTGGTCGATCGTTCTCGTGACCAATCGCTGAGATAATTGGTGTCTTGGCATTGGCTGCCGCGCGAACCAGTGCTTCATCGCTAAAGACCATTAGGTCTAAGAATGAGCCGCCACCACGAGCGATGATGATCACATCAACCTCAGGGTCTTCATCAAGAGTCTTTATGGCCGCAATTACCTCTGGAGCTGCCTTTTCGCCTTGCACCAAAGTGTGAATTGTGCGGAATTGCACACCTGGCCAACGCAGCTTTGCATTTTGCAGAACATCTTTTTCTGCATCGGAATCTTTACCGGTAATCAAACCAATTTTGTTTGGTAGGAATGGCAATGGTTGCTTGCGTTCAAGAGCTGTAAGGCCCTCAACGGTTAGTTGCGCACGCAGGCGCTCGATGCGCTCAAGCAGTTCACCAAGGCCAACCTTACGCATCTCAATTACCTGCATGGTGAGCTTGCCGCCCTTAGGCCAAAACGCCGGCTTAATCAAAGCAAGCACGCGGTCGCCCTGCTTTAGGTCATTCGGAATCTTGGCAACATTCCACGAGTGAATCGAGACACTGTTTTCGATCTGCAGATCGCGCAGTTCACCAAACATATTTGAAGCACCGATTTTGATCGAGGCCAGTTCGCCCTCAATCCACAGCACGCCTAGTCGCTCAATCCATTCTTTAAGGGTTAGCGAAAGTCGCGAAACCGGCCAGGGGGAGAGCTCTGAGCTGACTTTAGAGGCGCCAGCGAGTTCGTCTTCGCTCATTAGGCCTCCTGCAGTCAGCCACCACAATCCATCAATGACCCGTTTATCATTGAGGGGTGACTGACATCAAGAATACCGCTGGCAAGAAGGTGCTGCTGGCCGCCCCTCGTGGCTATTGCGCCGGAGTTGACCGAGCAGTGATTGCGGTCGAAAAGGCCCTGGATCACTATGGATCCCCGGTTTACGTGCGCAAGCAGATCGTGCATAACAAGCATGTGGTGTCATCTCTCGAAAAGCGCGGAGCCATCTTTGTTGACGAGGTCGATGAGGTGCCAACCGGATCGGTGTTGGTTTTCTCAGCTCACGGAGTATCACCAG
Organism: Actinomycetota bacterium; assembly: GCA_039804765.1. Lineage (GTDB taxonomy): Bacteria > Actinomycetota > Actinomycetes > Actinomycetales > Microbacteriaceae > Rhodoluna. The sequence continues at coordinate 5,425 of JBDLVL010000039.1, forward strand.
CCGTTGTTGCGGCAGCCGAGTCACGTGGCCTAAACACCATCGACGCCACCTGCCCGCTGGTAACCAAGGTCCACCGCGAGGTTCAGCGATTCGCCGCCGAAGACTACGACATTCTGTTGATTGGTCACGAAGGTCACGAAGAAGTTGAGGGCACCGCCGGTGAGGCCCCAGACGTCGTTCAAATTATTGATAAAGATGACAGCATCGCCGCCGCCAAGGTTCGCGATCCAAAGAAGTTAATTTGGCTTTCGCAGACCACTCTTTCTGTTGATGAAACCATGGAAACCGTTTTGAAGCTTCGCGAGAAGCACCCTACTTTGCAAAACCCACCAAGCGACGACATCTGCTACGCAACCCAAAACCGACAGGTAGCCATCAAGAAGGTTGGCGCTGCCTCTGATTTGGTGATCGTGGTTGGTTCGGCTAATTCTTCCAACACCGTGCGCTTGGTTGAAGTTGCGCTAGAGGCAGGCGCCAAGGCGTCGTACCGCGTTGACTTTGCTAGTGAGATTAAAGAAGAGTGGTTTGACGGAGTTGAGACGGTTGGTGTTTCATCCGGTGCATCTGTTCCCGAAGAGCTTGTTGATGAAGTTCTTGACTACCTTTCGGTTCGTGGCTTTGGAGATGTGCGCACAGTGCAAACGGCGGAAGAAGATATTCAATTCTCGTTGCCTGCTGAACTTCGCAAAGAATTAAAAGCTGCTGGGGAAGAAACCAGCAACAAAATCAAGCGCAACTAGCTCTGAAACAAAACTTAACAAAAAGTTACATTCTGTAATGCGATTAGCCACCGCAACAATGCCCGTTTAGTCTCTTCTAAACGCAGTAATCCAGATTCAGTTTTTGCAATCTTGGGGGATGCATCAACTGAAATAGGAGATACAAATGAGCAAGTACGTAAAGGTCGCAGCAGCTGCGGTAGCAGCATTCGCACTAGTTGGTGGAGCTGCAATCTCACCAGCATCTGCAGCACAGGACACCATCGTTGTAGCAACAGAGGGTACCTATGCACCATTTAGCTACCACGAGACCGCCAATGGCCCACTAACCGGTTACGACGTAGACGTAATCAAGGCAGTTGCTAAGAAGGCTGGCCTAAAGATCAAGTTCAAGGAAACTACTTGGGACACAATCTTCGCTGGCCTTGAGGCAAAGCGTTTTGACGTTATTGCTAACCAGGTAACCATTACCGATGCGCGTAAGGCAAAGTACAAATTCTCTGTTCCTTACACAGTTGACCGCGAGGTAGTTGTTGCTCGCAAGGACAGCACAATCACCAAGATCACAGACATCTCAGGTCTAACTGCCGCGCAGAGCGCAACCAGCAACCACCGTGCAGAAGCTGAAAAGCTTGGCGCAAAGATTGAAGTTGTTCCTGGTTTTGTTGAGTCACTTGCTCTAGTTACTGCAAAGCGCGTTGATGTGACTCTAAACTCACAGCTTGCAGTTCTTGAGTACCTACAGAACAACAAGAGCTCAAACCTCAAGATTGCTGCCACCTTCGCGTCAACCGATGACGAAGCTCTTGTAACTCTTCCAAATAACAAGTACGCAGCCAAGCTAAACAAGGCTTTGAAGGCTCTTCTTGCAGATGGCACAATTGCTAAAATCGGCAAGAAGTACTTTGGCAGCGACGTATCAACTAAGTAATGCCTAGCAATTCGAAGTAACTTTCCAGTTCAATACCAAGAGGGCGGTGATTCCATTATGGACTCATCGTCCTCTTGGCAATTGGCAAAGGATTCTCTGTGGCCATTGCTACAGGGAATGGTACTTGGCACGATCCCGCTAACCGGCATCAGCTTTGTACTAGGCCTGGTCGTCGCCCTGTTGGTTGCCTTGGCCAGAATCTCAAGCGTCAAATTTCTTAGGGCAATTGCGGCAACTTTTGTTTCGCTAATTCGCGGAACTCCACTGCTTTTGCAGTTGTTCATCATCTTCTACGGACTGCCTTCTCTAGGTATTGTCTTAGACCCTTGGCCAAGTGCCATTGTGGCTTTCTCACTAAATGTTGGGGGCTATGCTGCCGAAACAATTCGTGCAGCAATTCTGTCTGTGCCTAAGGGGCAGTGGGAGGCCGCGGCCACAGTTGGCTTAAGCCGTGGGGCAACGCTTCGCCAAATTGTGCTTCCGCAAGCTGCCCGTGTTGCAGTACCCCCGCTAAGCAACACCCTAATCTCTCTGGTCAAAGACACTTCGCTGGCATCGGCCGTTTTGGTTACAGAGATCCTTCGCAAGGCACAAGAGCTAGCAGCGCCAACATTTCAATTCTTTTTGCTCTATGGAATCGCAGCCATCTATTACTGGATTGTCTCGCAATTGCTAACCGTGCTTCAGGGCCAGCTTGAAAAGCGCCTCAACCAAAAGGTTGCCCGATGAGCGCGTTGATTAAGGTCAAGTCGCTTTCCAAGAAATTTGGCGATAACCAAGTTTTCAAAGATATCAACTTTGAAGTTACTGAAGGCAGCGTCACAGTAATCATCGGCCCGTCGGGATCGGGTAAGACCACAATTCTGCGTTCGCTCAATGCATTGGAAACTCCGGAAGCCGGAACCGTTACCGTTGGTGATTTCAAAATTGATTACGCGCAGCACCCAAACAAAGCAGCAATTGCGCAACTTAGATCTCACAGCGGAATGGTGTTCCAGGGCAACAACCTGTTTGGCAACCTGACCGCAATCCAGAACATAACAGTTGGGCCAGTCAAGGCCCAGGGTCTAAGCAAGGACGAGGCCAATAAGGAAGCCAGCGAATTGTTAAAACTGGTTGGTCTTGCCGGAAAAGAAAATGCCTACCCACACGAACTTTCTGGTGGACAGCAGCAACGCGTTGGAATTGCCCGCGCACTAGCGCTGAAGCCCGATGTCCTTTTGTTTGATGAACCTACATCTGCGCTTGACCCAGAGCTAGTTGGCGAAGTTCTCTCTGTTATGCGCCGCCTGGCCAAGCAGGGCTGGACGATGGTTGTAGTCACGCACGAGATGCGATTTGCACGTCAGGTCGCCGATCAAGTTATTTTTATTGATCACGGAAAGATCGTTGAGCACGGCACGCCAGATCAAATTCTTGAAAACCCAAAGAAAGCTCGCACAAAGGAATTCCTGCGTCGAATTATTGGTGACTTCGAGATCTAGTTTCCAAAGTCTGTTTCTTTATGAGGCTTTCCGTCTCGCGCGTAGGTTATCCATACGCCAATTTGCTTGCCGTTATCAAAACTTCCAGAGCGCATTAGGCTGCCGTCTTTTCTAAAGAATTCCCAGAAACCGTGCATTTCCCCGTTTTGATACTCACCTTTAAAACGAGGAAGCCCGTTGTCATACAACGGGCTTCGCTCACTCATAAAACTATTATGCAGACATTGACTTTCCAGCTGAACCAAGTTCGTTAGCTGCTTCAACAACGCGAGTAGACATGCCAGCCTCAGCCGCCTTACCCCATGCGCGTGGGTCGTAAACCTTCTTGTTGCCAACATCGCCGTCTACCTTTAGCACGCCGTCGTAGTTCTTCATCATCCAGTCTGCGATTGGGCGAGTGAATGCGTACTGAAGATCGGTGTCAATGTTCATCTTGATTACACCGTGGCTAACTGCCTCAGAAATTTCTTCTGGAGTTGAACCTGAACCACCGTGGAATACCAAGTCAAATGGCTTGTCTTTGCCGTACTTCTCGCCAACAACTTTCTGAATCTCACCTAGTAGTTCTGGGCGAAGCTTTACATTGCCTGGCTTGTAAACACCGTGAACGTTTCCAAAGGTTAGTGCAACCATGTAGCGGCCATTCTCGCCAAGGCCCAGGGCCTCTGCAGTCTGAAGGCCATCCTGAGGAGTGGTGTAAAGGTGTTCACCCATACCGCCCTCAACGCCGTCTTCTTCGCCGCCAACAACGCCAACTTCAATTTCAAGAACTGCACCAATACCGCTGGTTAGCTTTAGCATTTCCTGTGCAATCTGAAGGTTCTCTGCCATTGGCACGGCCGAGCCGTCCCACATGTGTGAGTTGAAAAGGGGATCCTGACCAGCCTTCACGCGCTCCTGAGAAATTGCGATCAGTGGGCGAACCAACTTGTCCAGTTGGTCCTTGGCACAGTGATCGGTGTGCAGTGCAATTGTGATGCCGTAGTTCTTAGCAGCCTCGTGTGCAAATGCAGCCATGGCCGCAGCACCCGATGCCATGTTCTTTACGGTTGGACCAGACCAGTAGTCGCCACCGCCAGTGGTTACCTGAATGATGCCGTCTGAACCCGCAGCCTGAAGACCAGCAAGTGCTGCGTTCAAAGTCTGTGAGCTAGAAACGTTGATTGCTGGATAAGCAAAGCCCTGCTTCTTGGCGCGGTCAAGCATTTCTAGGTATTGGTCTGGGGTTGCTACTGGCATTGCTTGTCTCCTAGGGCTGTTGTTTTATTTAGATGTTAGCTGGTTCGTCTAGCGGAACACTGCGGTCAGGATTCTCAACTAGAAATACCTCTGGCATGTGATCAAGGTTCTGCAAACCAGATGTTGGTTGCTGAACTGCAACAGCACCCCACTGCACAGCAGCAGATACTCCCTTGGCAACATCAAAACCAACGCCAGATTCTGGCTCGGCCTCTGCCTGGGTTTCGGCAGCAACCGCAGACAGGAAACCCGCAAGAGTTGCATCGCCGGCGCCAACAGTGTTGATTACCTTAATCTTTGAAGTCTTTGCGTGCCAAGCGTGATCGTGAGTTACCGCAATCATGCCGTCGGCACCAAGGCTAGCTAACACGCACTCAACGCCATTTGCGCAAAGTTCGCGAGCAGCATCGATAACGTCACCGTTGGTAAGAAGTGAGCGGCCAACTGCCGAAGCAAGTTCTTCTGCGTTCGGCTTCATTACGCTGGCCGCACCTTGCTTAGCCCAGTAACCCAGTGCCTCGCCTGAAGTGTCGAGTGCAACGCGGCAACCAATTTCCTTGGTTGCGTCGAAAATTGGCCGAAGGTCAACGTATTTGCCGGTTGACTTGTCGATCGGAAGTGCACCGGCGATTACCAACCACTTGGCATCGTTTTCTTTTACGGTCTTGATTGTCAGGTCAATAACTGACTGCCAGTCCTCGGCGCTTAGTGGGCGAGGGGCTTCGTTCACCTTGGTGGTTGCACCATCTTTAATAACCATGGTGGTTGAAACGCGAAGGGTTCCATCAACCCACAGCGGAATAAGAGATTCAGTGTGTCCGGTGCGCTTTAGAACGCTTGGATCGGAGTCGCCAATTGGAACAACTCCAGGAGCAGCGATGCCAACTAGGTTCAATCCTTTGGTTACGTTGATGCCCTTACCAGCAAGTTCTTCGGCAACGCCGTCGGCACGGTTCACTCCACCTTCAATAAGGTCGTGAACATAGTAGGTACGGTCAAGGGTTGGGGCAGGTGTCAGAGTGACAACCGGTGACTTGCTTGACATGAAGGACTCCTAATTTCAGGGGATTTAGGCTTCAAACTCCATTGTCGAGCGCTGGAAACGAGTATACCTAATGCCTACTTTGTCAGTTCGCTAGCGGTGAGGCTCTGTGGCGCGGAATCAAGCTCTTTGGGGGCTTGAATTTCCTCTGTTCCTAGGGCATTTTCGTCTAGGTCGTTGAGCTTGCGGGCGGTGACCAAAACACGGCTCTCCAGGCTAGATACAAAGGTGTTGTAGTCCTTGACCGTGGCGGTAATAGAGCGGCCTAGCTTGTCGGCATGTTCGGCTACTTTGCCCACGCGTTCGTACAGTTCTTTACCAAGCTTGATCATGGTGCGCACCTGGGTCTCGTCAACGTTTTGACGCCAGATGTAGTTGATGGTCTTCAGCACAGAGAACAAGCTCACCGGCGAAGCCAAAGCCACGTTCTTCTTGAAGGCGTATTCCAACAGTGCTGGATCCGCATCTAGGGCTGCCGAAAGCAAAGATTCACTTGGCACGAAGGCAATCACAAAATCAGGTGAGGCATTCAGGCCGGTCCAGTAGGTCTTTGAAGAAAGTGCATCAACGTGACCCTTGACCGCCTTGACGTGTTCGTCAATCAAACGGTTGCGACGAGCAAGTTCCTCGCCACTGGCCAAATCAGAAATTGTTGATGCTTCTTGATAAGAGTTGAACGGAACCTTTGAGTCAATTGCCAAGGATTTTCCGCCTGGCAAATTAATCACCATGTCGGCACGGCCGGCACCGGTCTCAGTGCTGAAGCTAGCCTGCTCACTAAAATCGGCGTGCTTGATTAAACCGGCAAGTTCAACCAGCTTGCGAAGCTGAGTCTCACCCCAAACGCCACGAATGTTATTGGAAGACAAGGCCTGCGACAAAGCTTGGGTCTGTTTGCGCAGGGCGGCATCGGAGTCAATTGCGTTCTTTAGCTGTTCCTGAATCGTGCCAAATTGCTCTGTGCGATCTTTCTCAAGGCGAGTGACCACTTGCTGCATTTGCTCTAGGTGAAAACGCACCGGGGCAATGGCCTCGAGCAACTTGTTCTCTTGCCCGGCTTTATCGCTTGCTTGGGCACTTTGCTGCTGAACAAAATTCTGCATCTCTGTCGCGGCACGAGCACGCGCACGCGAATCGGCAATAAAGAATCCCAAAACGGCACCCAAAACCAGGCCAATGCCCAAACCGGCAGCAATCAAAGCAAATGTTTCCATGTGCCGAGTATTTCACTGGGGTCTGACTATTTAGCGCATTTCTTTAGCGTGGAGCGGTTTGAGCGTCTGTTTGGTGGCCGCCAGCAGCTCGGCCAGCGATTCGGCCCCGTGACGATCGGCCGCGTGAATGATTATGCGCGCACAGGCATCGCTATCGGCCAACGCATCGTGATGCTCAAATTCCTCGTGCCCAATTGCATAGGCCACAGAGTTCAAGCGATATGACTCCAGGTTGTAGGTTTTGCGCGAAATCGCCAGCGAACATGCGTAGTGCAGCTGCGGCAATTCCACACCGATAAGCGCCGCGGTGGAACGCAGTACTCCCATATCAAAAGGTGCATTGTGGGCCAGCAGTACATCGTCACCAATGAACCCCATCATCAGCGCGATTGCCTCGGCGGCGGTTGCCGCACCATCAACATCGCCTGGGCGAATTCCATGCACCTTTATATTTCCGGCGTGAAACCAATCGTGCGGAACCGGTGGCTGAATCAAAAAGGCGAGGGTATCGGTGATCTTGCCATCACGAACGCGAACCAGACCAACCGCGCAAGGGCTAGCCGGAGACCCATTGGCGGTCTCAAAGTCGATTGCGGTGAAGTCAATGGGCACGCGCCCAGTCTAGACTTGACCCTCGTGGCTCTAACAATCGGAATCGTGGGACTACCTAACGTAGGTAAGTCGACCCTCTTTAATGCACTCACCAAAAACAACGTTCTAGCGGCGAACTACCCGTTCGCAACTATCGAACCAAACGTAGGTGTGGTCAACCTTCCAGACCCGCGCTTGCAGAAGCTTGCCGACCTGTACGGCTCAGAGCGTCTGCTACCCGCACCGGTGTCTTTCGTAGACATCGCGGGTATCGTGCGTGGCGCATCGGTGGGTGAGGGCCTTGGTAACAAGTTCCTAGCCAACATTCGCGAGGCAGACGCAATTGCCCAGGTAGTGCGCGGTTTCGTTGACGGTGACGTGGTTCACGTTGACGGCAAGGTAGATGCGGCAAGTGACATTGAGACCATCAACACAGAGTTGATTCTGGCCGACATGGAGACCCTAGAAAAGTCTCGCCCGCGCATTGAAAAAGAAGTCAAGGGCAAAAAGATGGAGCCGGCCGCGCTTGACACCATTGATGCTGCGCTTGCCGTTTTGAACGGTGGCCAACCAATCTCTTCATCTGATGTTGACCTGACACCAATCAAGGAGCTTGGTCTGCTAACCGCCAAGCCAATCATTTACGTTTTCAACGTTGATGAATCAATCCTCACTGACGCCGCAAAGAAGAAGGCCCTCGCCGACTTGGTTGCACCCGCCGAGGCAGTTTTCTTAGACGCCAAGGTTGAGTCAGAGCTGATTGATCTTTCACCAGAAGAAGCCAACGAGCTTTTGTCTTCACTTGGTCAAGACGAATCTGGTTTGGACCAGTTGGCTCGCATCGGTTTTGACACTCTTGGCCTACAGACCTACCTAACCGTTGGTCCTAAAGAGGCGCGCGCTTGGACCATTCACAAGGGATGGACCGCACCTCAGGCTGCCGGTGTAATCCACACCGATTTCCAGCGCGGATTTATCAAGGCCGAAATTGTTTCGTTCGACGATTTGATTGCTGCCGGTTCGATGAATGACGCGAAGGCTGCCGGCAAGGTGCGTATGGAAGGCAAGGACTACGTCATGAAAGATGGCGACGTCGTGGAATTCCGCTTCAACGTATAAATTAATCGCATGACGGTAATTGACGATTACTTGGCTTCAGTTCCAGCTGGGCAACGTACGTTGCTCGAGGACCTGCGCAAAGAAATGCAAAGGCTTTTGCCTGATGCCGAAGAAGCAATCAGCTACGGACTACCGTGCTTCAAAGTAGACGGCAAGGTTGTGGGCGGATTTGCCGCCAACAAAAACTTCTGCAGTTATTACCCGTTTGCCGGAGCAACATTGGGTCTGCTCAAAAAGGAACTTGAGGGCTACTCGCAAACCCTAAGCGCCCTTCATTTCACCAAGGAAAAACCCCTTACCAAAAAGATCATCAAGTTGCTGGTTGACACAAAAGTGCGTCAAATTGCCGAGGGATATCACGATAAAAAGACGAAATAAGTCTTTAACAGGCAAACCTCAGGGTTATGGGCGCGCGGGGGCGTAGTCTTCAATCATGACCGTTTTAGTCGGCCGACAGACGGTCTCTCAGTTCACTGAAATTCTGCACCGCGTAAAGCTCGCGGGCCTGCTAACCAAGCAACCAAAATTTTATGTAGTTCGCCTTGCGGTGATTTCTGCAATCGCATCTGGCCTCTGGGTTGCCGGTGGATTCCTTGGCAAACTCGTTGACCAGCACTGGGCTTGGATCTTTGGTGCATTCGTGATTGTTGGTTTGCTTGGCGTTATGGCGGCGCAATACGGATTCATTGCGCACGAAGCAGCACACCGTCAAATTTTTAGAAGTAATAAGGCAAACGACTGGGCCGGATTAATTTTGGCCAACCTGTTTGCCGGATTGAGTTACGGGTTCTGGTTGCGCAAGCACAACAAGCACCACCAGAAGCCAAATCAAATTGGTGAAGACCCCGATATTGCGATTCGCGTTCTGGCTTTCACGCCAGAAGCCCGCAATGAGAAAAAGGGTGTTGAGCGTTGGTTCACCAACCGCCAGGGATACCTTTTTCCGCTGCTGTTGTTATTCACTGGTTTTGATTTGCTGCTCGACAGCTTGGCCAGCCTAAAGCGCAAAGATCGCAAGATTGGCACTCGCACGCTTGAGTTCGCGCTGATGTTGGTTCGCCAGGCCGCTCCTTACGTAATTCTTACTTTGATGTTTGGTTGGGCCTGGGCGATTGCACTTTGGTTCTTCATGATGTTGATGTTTGGTTTCTTCATGGGGGCCGCATTCGCACCAAACCACAAGGGCATGCCACTTGTGCCAAAGGATTCTAAGATTGATTTCTTCCAGCGTCAGGTTTTGACCAGCCGAAACATTCGTGGCTCCTGGCTTACCGACAACCTAATGGGTGGCTTGAACTATCAGGTTGAACACCACCTGTTTCCATCGATGGCTCGCCCTAATCTGGCCAAGGCTCACAAGATTGTCGTTCAGTATTGTAAAGAGAATGCAATTCCACTGGTCGAGATGAATCTTCTTTCTAGCTACATGGTGGTCATGCGTTACTTAAACGATGTTGGACTAAGCAAGAACTCTGACCCATTTGTTTGCCCAATGGTTGCGACGCTGAGGCCAAGGAATTAGCTGAGTCCCACGAAGTAGATGTAAGAAAACCCCCGGAGCTGCTCCGGGGGTTTTCTTTAAATCTTTATTGCGGTTGTTCAGCTGTGCTGATTAGCAGTTGCAGGTTCCGCCTTCGGCCTTACCTGAGCACTGGCAGCTTCCGCCACAGTTGCAACCGTCTGCCATCTTGATTTCTGTCATTTTTATCTCCTTCTAGGCCAGTGGTTATCCGGCTTCAATTTCAGATTACGCCTACTTATACTGTTGTCAAGACAGTGCGGCTGCCTGTCAGGCAAAACACAGAAAGCGCACCACATGGATTTCTCACAAATGAACTGGCTAGCGGTCTTTGTAGCCTCAATTAGCTCTTTCGCCATTGGCGCAATTTGGTTTGGTCCAAAGACTTTCTACCCGGTCTGGATGAAGTTCCAGGGTCGAAAGGTTCCAACTGAGCGCGTTGAGATGTCTGGTGGCGCCACAGCAGCAATGTTTGGCGGTGCCTACCTTGGTGCCCTAATTCAGGTTGCAACTCTTGCAGCATTCGTTTTTGTTGCTCGCCAGGTTGATCCGGCCTTTGGTGCGGTACAGGGCGCACTTGCTGGTGCTCTGCTGGGTTTTGGAATCGGAGCCGCGTCATCGCTTTCACACCGATTGTTTGCGCAGAGCAATTACAAGATTGCGGATGCCTACAAGGTTTGGATGATCGAGGTCGCGCAGGATATTGTTTCACTTACCGTCGCCGGCTTGATCATCGGCGCTTGGGTTTAGTTCGAACTAATTAATTGGTCGAATCTGCGGGCCAACAATTACAGCACCTGCAGGTACGTTTTTGGTTACGACCGCGTTGGCGCCAATCATTGCGCCATCGCCGATTTCAATATCACCAATAATTTTTGCGCCGGCACCAAGTAGCACCCTGTTGCCAACGGTTGGGTGACGCTTCACGCGATCATTTACTTTTCCGCCAAGAGTAACGCCGTGGTAGATAAGTACGTCGTCGCCAACGATTGCAGTTTCGCCAATCACAATTCCCATGCCGTGGTCAATGACCACGCGGCGGCCAATGGTTGCGCCGGGGTGAATTTCAATGCCGGTCCAAAACCGAGTCCACTGCGAGTGCATGCGTGCTGGAATGTGCCAACCCCAGTTCCAAAGCAGGTGCGCTACCTGATGGGACCAAAGTGCGTGTAACCCAGGTGAAGTTAAGAAAAGCTCAAGAGCCGATCTGGTGGCTGGATCTTTTGCCAAGCCGGCTTGGATGTCTTCTCTTATACGTATCAATTAGTTGGATTGAATTCCTCTTGAATGTCACGGTAAAGGGTTGTCGAAAGATAACGCTCACCAAATGACGGGATGATTACTACGACAATCTTGCCAGCAAATTCTGGTTTGTGTGCCACTTCTACCGCGGCCTTTACGGCAGCACCCGATGAGATACCAGCCAGGATGCCTTCTTCGGCTCCCATGCGGCGTGACCAAGCAAAGGCATCGCCATTTTCGATAGAGATAACTTCGTCGTAAACAGTGGTGTCAAGAATGCTTGGAATGAAGTTTGGGCCAATGCCCGCAATTGGGTGACCAGCAGCCTGACCACCGGTTAGCAAAGGTGATGCAGCTGGCTGTACTGCGTAAACCTTGATGTCTTTGTTCAGTTCCTTTAGGCGCTGACCGGTACCGGTGATAGTTCCACCGGTTCCTGAACCGGCAACTAGAGCGGCAACCTTGCCATCGGTGTCACGCCAAATTTCTTCGGCGGTGGTTTCGCGGTGAATCTTTGGGCCAGCAGGGTTGTCGAACTGGCGAACTAGAACTGCACCTGGAATCTCTTTACCAAGTGCTTCAGCCTTTGCAACTGATCCGGCCATGCCCTCAGTTGCTGGAGTCAAAATAACTTCTGCGCCGTAGGCACGAGTCAGCACCTTGCGCTCAAGGCTCATTGACTCTGGCATCACGATGATTACGCGGTAACCGCGAGCTGCACCAACCATTGCAAGACCAATACCGGTGTTACCTGAGGTTGCCTCAATCAATGTGCCACCAGGCTTTAGCTCACCAGAATCTTCAGCAGCGTTCACCATGGCAATCGCTAGGCGGTCCTTTACCGAACTCGAAGGGTTGTAGAACTCAAGCTTTGCGTACACGTGAGCCGCTGAGCCATCGGTAATGCGGTTCAAGCGAACCAGCGGGGTGTTTCCAAAGGCTTCGGTGATGTCGTTGTAAAGAGGCATGGTGAGTTCTTTCCTTGAAATGAGTCCTAAGCCAAGTGTGCCTTATTTATTGGGGGCTTCGCCAAGTTGTTTCACACTGTTACGGTTGACCTATAGCCTTACGTTTATGTATTTGGTTGCAAAATTCAAAGAACAGTTGCGGGGGATCAACCCCTGGCTGCCAGTCTTTGTTTTTGTTGTGGCCTTTCACCTGAATCGCGGGTCTATAGGGGATGCCATAATTTTTGGCCTTGGCAGTCTGATTCTGATTGCAGATTGGAAGCGTTGGATTCCATGGCACATGCCGGAGCGGCCAAAAGTAAGCGGCTGGGTTATTGCCCTGGCGCTGGGGGTTAGCTTCGTAATCCTATTAACCACAGAGCGCAATGGCTGGCAAGATGTTGTGCTTTTGATTACCCTGGCACCCATAGCTCTTGTAATGGTGTACTACCGGGATCACGGTCCTAAACCAAGCTCCACCAGGGTGATGGCCAGAACCAAGTGGATCTGGATGACGCTGGCGCTCTCCATGGCGGTAGCAGAGCTTTTTGCCTATATTTTCGCCGCCGTATACAAGGATGACCGCAGCTTCCCAACGGTATCGGTGTTGGTTAACCCGGTTTTGGAGTCACCCATAGGCAGATCCGTGTTTTTGGTGCTTTGGATGCTGATTGGGGTGGGGCTCTTGCAGGTCCGCAAGGGGCGACGCAGCTGATGATTCCTTTGATTGAATACGGTTTGGCGCTCGCCGCGGGTTTTTTGGCCTGGCTGCTCGGCAGGGTAAAGCCCCAGGTGATTGCCCCGCTGGGGCAGCTGGTGGCTCGAATTATGCACAATCGCAATACACGCCTGGCCCTGGTGGTGGTCTGGTGGTGGCTGGGCTGGCACTTTTTTACGGCCTAGGTGGCGCTCGCCGGAGGTATCGGGGTGATTTGTCACGATTCGGCAACGGTATGTCAGTATGTTATGACAAAGTATGCTAACCTGCTTACAATTAGTTCAGACTAAGTAGAAGGTGTGCAAAGCAGCATGACTCAGAACAATCAGCCATTTGATGTCATCACCATTGGGCGCGTGGGCGTGGATGTTTACCCCCAGCAGGTTGGCGTGGGCCTTGAAGACGTAACCTCATTCGGCAAGTTTCTGGGTGGCAGTGCTACCAACGTTGCAGTTGCCGCCGCTAAATACGGATTGAAGTCAGCCGTAATCACCCGCACCGGTAACGACCCACTCGGAAAATTCATTCACCAGGAGCTTCGTCGTCTTGGCGTGAGCGACGAATTTGTGTCTGGGGTAGAGGGTTTGCCAACTCCAGTTGTATTTTGCGAGATTTTTCCACCTGATGACTTCCCGCTTTACTTCTACCGCGAACCAAAAGCTCCGGACCTTGTTATCAACACCGATGAACTTGATATGGCAGCAATCAAGGACGCAAAGATTTACTGGTCAACAGTTACCGGTTTGAGCCAAGAGCCATCACGCACCGCGCACTTTGATGCGTGGAATGCTCGTGCCCGCAAGCAACACACAATTCTTGATCTGGATTACCGAACAATGTTCTGGACTTCGCCTGAGTTGGCTACGCAGCAAGTTGAAAAAGCTTTGTCACACGTTTCCATTGCAATCGGAAACAAAGAGGAATGCCAGGTTGCAGTTGGTGAGACTGAGCCAATGCGTGCAGCTGATGCATTGCTTGAGCGCGGACTTGAAATTGCCGTTGTAAAGCAGGGGCCTAAGGGTGTTCTTGCTAAGACTCGCGAACAGACCGTAGAAGTTCCGCCATACTTTGTTGACGTGGTCAATGGTCTTGGCGCCGGCGACAGCTTTGGTGGCGCTTTCTGCTACGGTCTGCTTCAGGGCTGGGAGCTTGAGCGCATTCTTCGTTTCGCAAACGTAGCTGGCGCTATCGTGGCAAGTCGATTGGAATGTTCAACCGCGATGCCAACTTTTGAAGAAGTAGAAGACATTCTGAAGGGAATGAAGTAATGAATCTTGACTTTTCAAAATTGCGCGAGGTTCGTGCAGCGCAGCCGCAAAAACTTGCTGAAATTTATTCAAAGCGTGATCGTCGCGATGTAATTCAGGGTGATGGTCGTTTGTTTATCATTGCTGCCGATCACCCTGCTCGCAATGCAGTTGCAGTGCGCAATGATCCACGCGCAATGGAAAACCGCTACGACCTGCTTACCCGTTTGGCTACCGCGCTTTCTCGCCCGGGTGTAGACGGTGTGCTTGGCACACCAGACATCATCGACGACCTTGCTCTGCTTGGTTGCCTAGAGGGCAAGCTAGTAGTTGGTTCACTAAATCGCGGCGGACTTCGTGGTGCTTCTTTTGAGATGGACGACCGAATTACCGGTTACGACATCAACGGAATCGTGCGCGACAACCTTGATTTTGCCAAGATGCTAAACCGCGTAAACCTAAATGACGCCGGCACCTCAAACATGCTGGAGATTTCACACAAGGCCGTTAACGATGCGGCCGCTGCGCGAATTCCAATCATGCTTGAGCCGTTCATGAGCGAATGGGTTGACGGCAAAATCAAAAATAACCTTGGCACCGATGCAGTTATCGATTCAATCGGTATTGCTAGTGCTCTTGGTAACTCATCTGCTTACACCTGGATGAAGTTGCCTGTCGTCGAAAACATGGCACGCGTCATGGAGTCGACCACTCTACCTACCTTGCTTTTAGGTGGAGACCCAGTTGGTGACCAGAACGAGACCTACGCATCTTGGGAGAAGGCTCTTGAGCTTCCGGGTGTGCGTGGCTTGGTTATTGGTCGCAGTCTTCTCTACCCACAAGATGGCAACGTAGGCGCAGCCATCGACACCGCCGTCAAGCTAGTTCACGGCTAAAAAGAATAGGAAATCAAATGAGCAATCTACCTGTAGTTTCACACTGGATTAACGGCCAAGCAGTAGACGGAAAGCCTGATCACGTTGCCTTGGTGACTGACCCAGCTCTTGGTGTCGCCACCAAGCAGGTTAACGTCGCTGGTCCAGATGAGATTGAGGCCGCATTTGCAACCGCTCAGGCAGCGTTCCCTAAGTGGCGTGACATGTCGCAGGCTCGCAAGCAGGCAATCATGTTCAAGTTCCGCGAACTTCTAAACGAACGCA
>JBDLVL010000040.1:0-4866 GCA_039804765.1 Actinomycetota bacterium
GGAAGGTTATCCCCTTTGAAGATTTGATTTATCGGCACAGAAAGAGATTAACATCATGAGCGAGTCAACACCTAACGTTGTACACGAACCAAATGCACACCGATACGCAATCTTCATCGGAAACGAAGAGGTAGGCCACCTGGAATACAGCCAGATGGTTAATGAAATCCACTTCACTCACACTTTTGTGAACCCTGCGCACCAGGGCAAGAATCTAGCTGCCATCTTGACCAAGTTTGCTCTTGATGACGTTCGCGCCGAGGGCAAGCACAAGGTTGTGCCAGTTTGCTCATACACAGTGCGCTACATGGAGAAGCACCCAGATACTCAGGACCTGCTGCTCAACCCAATCGAAGACGCGATTGCCATGTGCAAGCTTCCGAATCTTGCTAAAGCTTCAGAGAAAATGGGTCTAAACCCGCCTGCTTAAATCTCGTCTAGGTGTTCGTGGGCGTTGAGCCTGTCGTCTAACCACGCAATCAGATCGGCAATAACTTCTTGCTTATTGATTTCGTTAAACACCTCGTGGCGTGCATCGTGATAAATCACTAGTTCTACGTCGTGCACTCCGGCCTTGCGGTAGGCATCAAGTAACTTCTTGTTACCCTTCTCACCACCAAGTGGGTCGGCAGAACCGGCAACAATGTAAATCGGAACGTGCGAATCGATTTGTTTTGACGGCACACCCATTAGTTTTGCGGTGTTGGTAATACCAAATACCTGAATTGCCGTCTCTGGAAAATTCTTTGGGTCCTCAAGGAACTCACGGCCAACTTCTTCGTCTCGGCTCAACCATTCGTAGCCAGTGGCATCAGGAGTCTTGTTCCACTTCTTGTTGAAACCAGAACTTGGCACAACACCTGGAATCAACAGTGCCGAACCGCTAAGCACAAGGCCGTCGTATTCATCGGAGTATTTGTTGTAAATGCGCTGAACGATCATTGATCCCCAGCTGTGGCCAAGCAAAACCAGCGGCTCTTCCGGGTTTTCGCCAACAATGATGTGGCTCAGTTGACGAACGCCGGCAAATACCGCGGCCATTCCGCCCGGACCCAAGTTGCCCTGCTTCTTGGTAATGCCCTCGGCGGTCATGCGCAGTCCGGTTGCTCCGTGCCCGCGGTGGTCGTCGGCATAGACGCTGTAGCCCGCGCGATTCAGTGCGGCAGCCACGTGGTCGTATCGGCGAGCGTGCTCGCCTAATCCGTGTACCAATTGAATGCAGCCCTTGGGCGCGGCCACTGGCCATTCGTAAAAAGTGATGTCGATGCCTTCGGCATCGGTGTAGGTGCGCACAATTGGAAGAGCAGTCATAGCAAAAGACTACTTGCCGACCAGCACCAATGCGCCCTAGCCCTCTTTTGTTATCTCAACAGTTACAAAAAGTTCGCTATTAAAAGGTCCGGCATAAACACCGCGTAGCGGGGGCACGTCGTCATAGTCACGGCCGCGGCCAACCACCACGTGACGGTCCGATACGTCAACATCGTTGGTTGGGTCAAAGGCAAACCATGAACCAGCCCACCATTCAACCCAGGCATGCGATTCGCCAACTACCTTTTCGCCGATCTTTGGGTCCACGGCCGGGTGCAGGTAGCCGCTCACGTATCGGGCTGGAATTCCAACGGCCCTCAATGCGCCCAGAGTGACGTGTGCAAAATCCTGGCAAACACCAATCTTGTTCGCCCACGCCTCAGTTGCCACCGAATGCACCCCGGTGACGCCGTGCTTGTATTCCATTGATTCGTAAACCTTTTGGCAGACGGCCAGTGCGGTTTCGTGCGGGGTAAGTTTCTCGGCAAGTTTCTTCGACAACTTGGCGATATCGGCCGGAGGCTGAGTTCGCTTGGTCTGGGCAACGGAATCGGTTAGTTCAAGTGAACTTGTAATTTCGCTAGCTAGGTCTGACCAGCCAAGCCCGGGGGCCGGCGTAATGTGCGGGCGAAGTTCAACCGTAGATGTTGAAGTAATGGTTAGCTCTTGGTGAGGTTCAAGAACTTCAAACATAACCGCGCGAGTACCAAAGTAATCAAAGTATTCATGAAGCGATCCTTGCGGATGCATGTCAAGTTTCGTCGAAAAAACAAATTGCGAATCATCACGCGCTGGCAGCAGTCGTGCTTCGTTGTATGAAGCGGCTACCTCACCGTGATATTTAAATCCGGTGGTGTGCACAATTTTGTAGCGACTCATGAAACTTCGCCAATCCACTGTGGCAACACATTTACCGGGAAATATCTTGAGCGGATTGATTCAGAGATTTCGCTGATGCCTTCTTGCAGTTGTGTCATCTCTTGAGTCAAGTTTGCAAGAATGTCTGGCGCCGAACGGTATTCCAAATTTGTTCGTAGCTGCTTCAACTGTCGTAACCCCAAGTCACTAGTTCCAACTCGATCAGTGCTCGGCGCCAGATCACTCAAACAACGTTCAGCTCGAGACAGAGCAAAAGTAACTGAACGCGGAAAAATGCGGTCGAGCAGTAAGAACTCGGCTGCATTTGTGGCGCTTGGCACGCCACGATAAGTGCGAAGGTATGCCTCATAAGCGCCACAGCTTCGCAATATTGTTGTCCACGATGGTCCGCTGGCTTCAGTCAACTCTGAAGTAGCCAGCAATCGTGCAGTCATGTCAACCCGCTCTAACGAGCGCCCTAAGGTGAAGAAGGTCCACGCTTCATCGCGTGAGGTTGAACTCTCAACGATTCCAACGGCAAGCGCAGTGCGCTCTCGCACCCAACCAAAAAAGTCGTGTGCCCGTTCAATCGAAACTTTTCTTGGCATGCGTGAACGCGTTGTGTTCAAACATTCCCAAAGCTCAGTAGAAACAATCTCACGCACGCGTCTTCCGTTCTCGCGCGCGTTGTTTAGTGAGCTGGCAATTGAGCTTGGCTCATTGCGGTCAACAGAAAGAATGCTGAGCAGGTCTTGGCGCGTCAACTGGTGCGGATAGTTTGGGTCTGAACCAATTACCTCAAGTAGCGAGCGGCAAGCAGTGTCCTCATCTACCCACGGATCCTCTAGCAATAGCTGCAGGTGCACATCAAGAAGGCGCGAGGTTCCGTCTGCGCGCTCTACGTAGCGCCCAATCCAGAACAGGGATTCAGCAATTCGGCTAAGCATTTTTCGAGCCTCCATTTTGGATTGCTTGTTGTTGCTGCTCTTGCTGGCGGGTGTAGCCAGAATCTGCAGATGTTTGGCTGGCAACCACCGCTGAAACGCTGGAGTTGCCGGTAAGTGTTGCGGTTGGCTTAGTTCGTTCAGCACCAATAACCCAGGTGTCTTTAGAGCCACCACCCTGCGAGGAATTCACCACTAGCTCGCCTTCTGGAAGTGCAACGCGGGTGAGTCCACCCGGTAGCACCCAAACATCGTTTCCGTCGTTAACTGCAAACGGACGCAAGTCAGCGTGACGCGGGCGAAGCCCGTCTTCAACAAGTGTGGGAATTGTAGAAAACTGAATTACCGGTTGCGCAATCCATCCGCGCGGATCTTTTACTAATCGCTTTCGCAAGTCATCGAGTTCTTTTTTATTGGCAGCTGGTCCTACGACCAATCCCTTGCCACCGGAACCATCAACTGGTTTCACTACCAATTCTTCTAGACGATCCAAAACCTCTTCGAGACTAGCTCTCTCTTCAAGTC
This sequence comes from Actinomycetota bacterium, assembly GCA_039804765.1. Classification (GTDB taxonomy): domain Bacteria; phylum Actinomycetota; class Actinomycetes; order Actinomycetales; family Microbacteriaceae; genus Rhodoluna. The sequence goes on from JBDLVL010000040.1 coordinate 3,639, forward strand.
TCCAGGTTTTTACGTTATCGATTATCGGTTTCTCATTTAGGAAATATTTTGTGAGATCCGGCATGTAGGTGTACACCAATTTGTCATCGGCAACGCCGTTGCCAACGGCATTTGCCAGAGTCACGTTTCCGAGTCTTGCCGCAGTAAGCAACCCGGGAGGACCAAGAACTGAGTCAGCTCTAAACGCCAATGGGTCTAGGAACTCATCGTCTACTCGGCGATAAATAACGTCAACTCTTCGCGGACCCGCAGTAGTTCGCATATAAACTTTTCCGCCGGTGCAGAAAAGATCACGGCCTTCAACAAGTTCAAGTCCCATTAGTCGCGCAAGAAGTGTGTGTTCAAAATACGCGCTGTTGTAAACACCGGGGGTGAGAACAACAACAACCGGGTCTACGACGCCGCTTGGAGCGGCTGCACGAAGAGCAGCAAGTAATCTATTTGGATATTCGCCAACCGGCTGAATTCGCATCTGCTGAAATAGTTCTGGCAGAGTTTGTGCCATCACACGACGATTAGAAATTACGTAGCTCACACCAGATGGCACGCGCACATTGTCTTCCAGCACTCGCCAGGTTCCAACCTCGTCACGAATCAGATCAATACCGCTGACCTGAATGCGTACACCATTAGCCGGATCAATTCCATGCGCTGCTCTATGGAAGTGCGCCGAAGATGCAACCAATGCTGCCGGAACTACTCCGTCACGAATGCAATTTTGTGGGCCGTAAATATCGGCCAAAAATGCTTCAAGTACTTTGACTCGCTGCTTTACTCCGGCATCAAGAACGTTCCATTCGCTCTTTTCAATAACCCTAGGAACTGCGTCAAGCGGGAAAGGCCTTTCCTCACCGGCAAAGTCAAAGGTCACGCCTTGAGCAAGATACGAATCGGCCAGGGCCTTGGTTCGGCCGCGCAATTCATCCTGGGTCATGGTGGCCAGGGTGTCGTGGATCTTTTTATATAGAGGGCGCACCTTGCCTGGCTGCGCAAACATTTCGTCGTACGCGCCCTTGGCAACCCCCGCTGTGGCAGGGTAGCTCTCGAATAGATCTCCCATGAGAACAAGGTAGGGCTGGCTTGTTGCGCACTTGTTTCGTGAATGGGTCCACCAGCGAAACTTATTGGCCGGGCTCTCCCAGCGTCAATCCAGCAAACTCCCAGACTTCGGAACCAGACTGAACCCCATGAGCAACACACCAATGCCCCAGTTAAAGCTGATCGAGCC
>JBDLVL010000041.1:0-3605 GCA_039804765.1 Actinomycetota bacterium
GATGGAACCTTAACTGTGTTGGCACCAGCAGAAACATAAACGGTAATTACTTGACGATCGCCAACTGCAGTTCCCGCAGGTGGATCGGTGCGAATAATTGTGTCAACCGCAACGGTGTCACTTGGTTCAGAAGCCTTGGAAACTAGCAGGCTCTGAGAGGTGAGTTGGCTGTAGCCATCGGTGTAGGTAAGGCCAACCACGTTTGGCACACTGATGCCGCCGCCAGGCTGAATGTTTAGGTTGAAGTTTCCAAACGCCGCAAGCCAAACAACAAGACCAATCAGAACGACCGAGGCCGCCGAAATAACAGTGATGATGATGTTCTTTGATGGACGGTTGATTGCGTCTAGTAGTGGCGCAGGAGTTGAACCAGTTTGAGTTGGTAGGTCAACACCAAGAGTTGAGAACGGGTTGGTGGCCGGTGTGCGAAGGTCGTTCCACTCTGCGCTTGAACGTGGAGTTGCCTTTTCGTATCCGGTGTAATCAACCACGGTGTCGCGCACTGTTGAAGCGGTTTCTCTGGCACGACCAAAGAACGATTTCTTAGTTTCCTCAGGTGCCACCGGGGCTTCCGGTGCCGCGTGCACAACGGCATCTGCAGCTGCGAGGTCGGCAATCAATGGAGAAACTGTTGTTGACGGTGCGGCCGAAGCTGCACCAAGCAGCGCCTCAAAGTCATCTTCTACAACCGGCACTTCTGGCAAAACTTCGTCAGCAGCATCTGCGATTGACCAAGAGGTTGAAGTTGCTGCAACAGAGTTTGGCGCAACAACAGGTGTTGAAACAGTTGCCGGGGAACCATTCGCCGCAGCAATCAAGTGCTCGCGGAATTCTTCGGCAGTTTGGAAACGATCTTCGCGATCCTTTGCAAGCCCGCGCAATACAACTGCATCAAGTTCTGGCGAAATTGCAGAATCAAATTCTGACGGTGGAATCACAGCTTCAGAAACGTGCTGATACGCAACCGATACCGCACTCTCACCCTTGAATGGCGGACGACCGCAAAGCATTTCGTAAAGCAGTACGCCGGTTGAATACAAATCGGTGCGGGCATCAACTTGCTCACCCTTAGCTTGCTCTGGTGAGAAATACTGAGCGGTGCCAACGATGCCAGAGGTGTGAGCCTGTGTTGCAGAAGAATCCGAAATCGCGCGAGCAATACCAAAGTCCATGACTTTAACCTGGCCGGCATCAGTGATCATGATGTTTGCTGATTTAATATCGCGGTGAATTACACCCGCGCGGTGTGAAAACTCAAGAGCGGTAAGTACTCCGCTTGCCCATTCGATTGCCTCGTTGCGAGTAAGACGACGCTCGTGCAACAAGTCGCGCAGCAACTTGCCCTTTACGTATTCCATAACAATGAACGGGTACTTGTGCTGGTTGCCGTATTCATCGGTGGTGATTTCTTCACCGGCATCGTAAATACGAACGATAGTTGGGTGACCCATGCGGGCCGAGGCCTGTGCCTCTTGGCGGAAGCGCGCCTCAAAAGACGGGTCGTTAGCAAGATCAGACTTGAGCAACTTGATTGCCACGGTGCGGCCCAAGCGAGTGTCAACGCCCTCGTAGACATCGGCCATTCCGCCGCGGCCAATTAGGTTGCCTACCTCGTAGCGACCGGCGATAACCCGCTGGTTTTCAGTCAATCTCTTGCTCCTTTTAGCGCAAAACGCGCGTGAACTCCCAGTCTAATCGGCAGTCTCTGGGGGCTTACTGTGAGCTCGACGGGCTAGGGGAAGTGCTTGGGGTTGGCTCAACGGTTGGAGTTGGCTCTTCACCGGCAGGCACGTAATAGGTAAGGCTTACCTCGGTGCCCGCGGTCAGAGTGCCCAGTGGAGTGGCGTCGTAAACGGTCATTAGGCGCGGGTCACCCTCAGGCAAGACTTCGCCGGCGATGGTGTGCACCAGCAGGCCCTTGGCGCTCAGATCGGCCGACACCTCGGCCACGGACTTGCCCTGAACATCGGTCAGCAAGACAACTATGGGTGTTCCAGATGGGCCTGGGCTGCCGGTTCCGCCGTTACTTGACGGGTAAGGCGCCTGCGACCAGGTTGGCAGTTGCGGCTGCATTGAGCCCACAATGATTGCCACAACAACCGATACCGCGGTGAGGGCAAGGGCACCGATCAGCACAAACCATGGCCAGACGATTGGTGGCTTTTGGGTTGGGTTGGTGTCGGCAGCGATTTCAAGAATTGCTGTGCTGTCGCTGACGCTCTTTGGCTGCTGCAGAAGTTGGGTCGCCGCCGATTGACGTGGAGCGGTAGACATTAGTGACTCGGCGCGCTTGGCAAGTGCAAGGGCTGATTCCGGGCGCTGGTTTGGTTTCTTAGCAAGACAAGACATCACCAAGTTGGCAACGCGAGGGTCAACGGTTGCAGGAAGCGCAGGCGGAGTCTTGTTGATTTGCGCCATCGCAATTTCCATTTGTGATTCACCGGTGAATGGTCGCTTACCGGCAAGCGCTTCGTAGGCAACGATTCCAAGTGAGTAGATATCGGTGCTTGGTGTTGCTGGCTTTCCGGTTGCTTGCTCCGGGGCAAGATACTGAACGGTTCCCATTACCTGACCGGTTGCAGTTAGACCAACCTGATCGGCAACGCGCGCGATACCAAAGTCAGTGATCTTAAGTTGACCATCTGGAGTGATTAGCAAGTTTCCAGGTTTAACATCGCGGTGCACGAGTCCGGCCTCGTGTGCTTCGTAAAGTGCACGAGCTGTTTGCGCAATGATGTCAAGCACACGCTCGCCGCTAAGTGATTTTTCAACTTCAAGAATTCGCGCGAGTGATTCGCCTGGCACAAGTTCCATCACAAGGTATGCAGAACCACCGTCTTCACCGTAGTCGTAGACATTTGCAATGCCCTCGTGGTTAACCATTGCAGCGTGACGTGCCTCAGTGCGGAAGCGTTCAAGAAAGCCGGGGTCACCCATGTACTCTTGCTTCAAAATTTTGATTGCGACATCGCGCAAAATAACTTCGTCGTGTGCGTGCCAAACTTCACCCATGCCGCCAATTGCGATGCGAGAAATTAATTTGTATCGGCCGCCATAGAGCTGACCAGCCTCTGGCTTCACTTGCGCAACACCGCCTCCATCACTTTTCTGGCAACCGGTGCAGCAAGAGAGTTTCCAACTCCGCCTTGACCAATGCCACCCCCATCGGCAATCACAACGCAAACTGCAACCTGCGGATTATCTGCAGGTGCAAATCCGGTGAACCAAAGTGTGAATGGTTCGCCCTTGCCGTTTTGCGCGGTACCGGTTTTACCGGCAACCACAACATCTTTAATGCGCGCGTTTCCAGAAACACCACGCTGAACCGCACCGATCATCATTTCTTTAACTGCTTGCGCAGTCTCCTTAGACATTGGCTGCGAGAAAATTTCTGGCTGTGGCTGTGCAATCACAGACAAGCTTGAGGACAAAACGTTTTCAACCAGGTTTGGCTTCATCTCTACGCCCTGGTTAGCAACCGCCGCCGAGACCATGGCCATCTGCAGCGGGTTGGTGCGGTCGTCGAACTGACCAAATGATGAAAGGCCAACCTGGGCGTCGTCCATGTTGTCTGGGTAGATGCTTGCGGTTGAGGTCATTGGGTA
>JBDLVL010000042.1:0-8549 GCA_039804765.1 Actinomycetota bacterium
AGCTGAAGCAAACGATCCTTTGCCTCTTGGCCAATCTCTAGACCGTTCACAAAAGTGATCATGTCCTCGCCGCTCAAACGCTTGCCGCGGGTTAGTTCCTTTAGCAGGGCGTACGGGTCTGAGATGTTTGAACGACCGGCAGCCACCTCGGCGCGAATCACGGTTTGAATTGCCTCGCCCAGAATTTCCCAGTTGTCACTTAGGTCGGCATCAAGGGCAACCTTTGACAGATCAATCTCGTGTAGGCCGCGGGTCACGTTGTCGATCGCGAGTACCGAGTGGCCAAGGCCTAGACCAATGTTGCGCTGTGAAGATGAATCGGTGAGGTCACGCTGCAAACGAGAGGTGACCAACGTGGCAGCAAGTGAATCAAGAATCGCGTTTGAAAGTTCCAAGTTTGACTCTGCGTTTTCAAAACGGATTGGGTTGATCTTGTGCGGCATGGTTGATGAACCGGTAGCGCCAGCAACAGGAATCTGCTTGAAGTAACCCATAGAGATGTACGACCAAATATCGGTGCATAGATTGTGCAGGATGCGGTTGAAGAGTGCGACCGCAGAGTAAAGCTCTGCCTGCCAGTCATGCGATTCAATTTGAGTGGTCAGCGGGTTCCAGGTAAGGCCAAGGTGACGAACGAAGTCTTCCGATTCCTTCAACCAGTCAACCTTTGGTGCCGCAACAACGTGCGCGCTGAAGGTTCCGGTTGCACCGCTGAACTTACCTAGGTAGTCAGCGTTCTGGATGCGGCGAATCTGACGCTCAAGACGGTGAATAAAAACTGCAAGCTCTTTACCCATGGTTGACGGAGTAGCTGGCTGACCGTGAGTGTGTGACAACATTGCGTCGCCCGCGTACCTTGCAGAAAGTTCGCGCAGCTTGCCAATCAAAATCTGCACCTTTGGCAACCAAACTTCGTTGATTGCATCGCGCACGGTGATTGCGTAAGACAAGTTGTTTATGTCTTCTGAAGTACAGGCAAAGTGAGTTAGCTCTGCCAAGTTTGAAAGACCAAGCTGATCCAACTTGCCGCGAATGAAATATTCAACGGCCTTTACGTCGTGCTTGGTGGTTGCCTCTGTTGCGGCAAGAGTGGCAACATCTTCGTCGCTGAAGTTGCGAATGATGTTGCGAAGTTCTGCTTGCTTGTCTTCGCTGATCGGCGAGTTGGTCTCTAGCAAGTTGCGGTTAGCCAACTGAATCAGCCATTCAATTTCAACTGCGATGCGTGCGCGGTTTAGCCCAGCTTCTGAAAGGTGGAATCCCAAATCTGAAACGGCGGCGCGATAGCGACCGTCTAGTGGGGAAATTGGCTGGATTGATAGTTTGCTCACCCATCTATATTGCCCCAACTTTTCCACAGATTCCCGCGCTGCGTTCATAAACACCGATAGATGTCTGACTATCGGTGCATGGATTCAATCGACCACGCAATTAATCAGGCAATCGTTTCGCTGCGCTTTTGTTTACCCAACCCAACTTTGTGGAACGGAATGGCGGCAAGCGCCTGCGCACATTCAATTGAGGCACTCGCCCACCAACTACAGAACCTTCAAGCCAGATTGTCGTCTTGGGCAAATTGATTGGGAATCACAAGTTATGGTGGCGACCCTGCGATCGTGGCAACGCGAGCCGAGATCGAGAGAATTCAGGTCGGCCTGGCGAGCGTGGGCAATATCCTTGGCGGTGAAGTTGAGCTCACCGACTTTCTAACCAGCCCACTCAAGCGCATTGGCCTGGCCATGGAACTGCCGGCCGTGCAGGATCGCATTCGCTACCTGCTGCAGGCGCTGGATGCGGCGGCCAACGAGTATTTCGACGGCGAGGCCCTGGTTGCCAAGCAGCTCACCGACCTTGGGTTGATTTCAGCACCCATAATTGCCGGCGGCCTGATTGGCTTGGCCAACCAGGTTGGCATGTTTCGCGAGCACAAGGTCACCGCCAACCAGATTGATCGATTTTGGCGACCGGCCCCGCAAGGGCTGGCCGGGTTGGGCACGCGTTTGGCCCAAATCAAAGGCGAAGGCCAGGTGGTGATTGAGCGCTACGGCACCAACTTTGTGGTCTACATTCCGGGCACCCAAACTTGGAGCCCAATCGGCCTCGGCAATCCCATAGATTTCACCTCAAACCTGCAAGCCATGAAGGGCCCGGGCCTGGCGGCCAGCGAACGCGGGGTTCAGTTGGCGCTTGCGCAAGCCGGGGCCACTGCCAGCAGCAGTATTTTGTTGGTTGGCCACTCCCAAGGCGGAATGGTTGGCGCCAATATCTCGCTCAAAGACAAGCGGGTAAAGGGGTTGGTCACGTTTGGAGCCCCAATTGGTCAGCTGGCCGACCAGATAAAGGTGCCCACGGTAGCGATTCAGCACAAAAATGACATTGTGCCCAAATTGGGGCTAAAAGCCAACCCACTGGTCGAAAACATGGTCACAGTGGAGCGTGTTTTGCCAATTTCTGCCCCAGTGGCAGCGGTTTTGGAGGCGCACGATGTTTCGAATTATGCCAAAACGGCCGAATTGGCCGACGAATCCCAAGAAATTGGCCTAAAACGGGTGCGCGATCAGGTGCTTGAGCCTTTTGGGGAGGGCGGAGGTATCGGTGTTTTAGGCGCAGGAGAAACTACGGTTTTTGAGCTGCGACGGGTGGATTAGCCGGCTTAGACCCGGCCGCGATTGCTGGCCCTATAGAAGCCGCATGGTCTTGAAGACCGCGCGGGCAAAGAAAGCCGTGATGCTCATCACGATTGAGCCCAGAATTGCCCAACCCAGCGACTCAATGGTCAGCCCCTCTTGGTTGAAGCCGTAAATGGTGAATACGCCGTTGCCCCAAAGCTGCGATAGCCAGGCCACAAATAGCAGCAGCGCTCCGTTGATCAGGAACGAGATTAGGCCAAAGGTCAGAATGTACAGCGGCAGGGCCAAGACCTTGATCACCGGGGCAATAATTCCGTTGACGAAGCCGAAAACCGCGCCGACTAGAAGAAACGAACCGATGGTCTGCCACAGTTCTGCACCATTAGGACCGGAGCCACCGTAAGGGGTTAGTTTGATCGCCGGGATGCACAGGGTTACTGCCCAAAGGCCAAGTGCATTGATCACAGTGCTGACTAGAAATCGAACCATATTTAGATTGTGCCATTTAAAGCAACTAATCTGGTTTAGATGACTTCCCACGATGTGCGCGTGCCGATGGTGCAATTACTCTCCCCTGAGGGTGATTACGGCGTGCCGGCTCAGTATGCCGAATACGGCAAATACATCGAGGCCCTTAAAGAAGAAGACTTCCTAAAGTTCTACCGAGACATGGCTCGCATGCGCCGCTTCGATTACGAGGCCACCGCGCTTCAGCGCCAGGGTCAGTTGGGGCTCTGGATTCCTGCGATTGGTCAAGAGGCGGCCCAGATTGGTTCCGGCTACGCAGTTGGTCACAACGACCACATCTTCCCTAGCTATCGCGAACACGGTGTAGCAATCACCCACGGCATTGACCTGATGAGCATTCTAAAAATGCTGCGCGGTGTTAATCACGGCGGTTGGAACCCCGATGAGACTCGCTTCCACCTTTACGCGATCGTGCTTGCTACTCAAACATTGCACGCGGTTGGTTACGCGATGGGCGTTAAGTTTGACGGCAAAGTTGGAAACGGAAATCTTGAAGACGATCTTGCAGTAATTACTTACATTGGCGATGGCGCAACCGCTGAGGGCGAAGCATCGGAGTCATTCCTATTTGCGGCAACCAACGCAGCGCCGATTGTCTATTTTGTGCAGAACAATCAGTACGCAATTTCTTCTCCGGTAGCAACGCAAACGACTGTTCCGCTGTTTCAGCGCGGTGCTGGTTTTGGTGTTCCTGGAATTCGCATCGATGGCAATGACGTACTTGCTTCTTACGCAGTTACAAAAAAGCACATGGACGATGCCCGCGAGGGTGCCGGGCCACATTTGATTGAAGCACTCACCTATCGCATGGGTGCACACACCTCTTCTGATGATCCAACCAAGTACCGCAGCAAAGAAGAAGAAGAATATTGGAAGGCGCGCGATCCACTTGCCCGTCTAGAAAAATTCTTGCGTCGCCAAGGTATTAACCAAGACTTCTTTGACGAATGTGATGCAGCCGGCGAAGAGCTTTCTGCTTACGTGCGCAGCGAAACTTTTGCACTGCAGAACCCACCGATTGAAAATATGTTCAAGCACGTTTACTCAGAGGCACACCCGCTGATTGAAGAACAGCTTGCCTGGCTTGAGGGTTACGAAGCTTCGTTTGGCGGTGAAGCGTAATGAGTAACACTGTTGAGATGTCAATCGCTAAGGCGATCAACGCCGGCCTTCGTCGTGCGATGCACGACAATGAAAAAGTTTTGGTTTTTGGCCAAGACGTTGCACAACTTGGTGGCGTGTTCCGTGTGACCGAGGGCATTCTTGATGAGTTTGGCCCAACCAGAATTTTTAACTCGCCAATCGCCGAGGCCGGAATCGTTGGCACAGCAATTGGTCTTGCGATGCGCGGCTACAGCTCTGTTGCAGAAATTCAGTTTGAAGGTTTCATCTTTCCTGCGTTCAACCAGATCACAACTCAGCTAGCAAAAATTCAAAACCGCTCAGAAGGTTTCTTGAGCATGCCGGTTGTGATTCGTGTTCCATTTGGTGGTGGCATTGGTGCCGTTGAACACCACTCGGAATCACCAGAGGCTTACTTTGCTCACACCCCAGGTTTGCGTGTGATCTCACCATCAACTCCAAACGATGCGTACTGGATGATTCAGCAAGCGGTTGCGTCAAAGGACCCGGTACTTTTCTTTGAACCCAAGCGTCGCTACTGGCAGAAGGGTCCGGTTAATCTAGACACCCCGCCTGCTGGAATGCACACCGCCAAGGTTGTGCGCGAGGGCACTCAGTTGACCATCGCGACCTATGGACCAATGGTCACCACGTCACTAGAGGCAGCTGCAATGGCCGCCGAAGAAGGCACCAGCATTGAGGTCATCGACATCCGTTCAATGGCACCAATAGATTTCAGCACCATCATCGAATCCGTAAAGAAGACTGGTCACCTAGTTGTGGTTGCAGAAGCCAGCACGAACGTATCGGTGTCTTCTGAAATTGCTGCGCGCATTACCGAGCTAGCTTTCTACCACCTTGAGGCGCCGGTGCTTCGCGTTGGTGGTTTTGATGTTCCTTATCCTGCGGCAAAGCTAGAAGAAAAATTCTTGCCCGATGCCGACCGCATTCTTGAAGCGGTTGACCGAAGCTTGGCTTACTAGGAGACCTGATGTCACAGATTGCATATTTCAACTTGCCTGACGTTGGCGAAGGTTTGACCGAAGCCGAGATCGTTACTTGGAAAGTTAAAGCTGGCGACAACGTAACCGTTAACCAGATCATCGTAGAAATCGAAACCGCAAAGTCACTGGTTGAACTTCCGGTTCCATTTGCCGGTGTGGTTTCTGAGTTGCTTGCAAAAGAGGGCGACACCGTTGAGGTTGGCAAGCCAATCATTGCGGTTAAGGTTGCTGGTGCAGTTGGTGCAGTAAGCACCGCAACCAACGCAATCAAAATTATTGATGAGAGCGAGGCGGCGGCTGCAGCTGCCGACACCGCATCAACAGTTTCAGAAGAACCAAAGAAAACTCCAAACCTAGTTGGTTACGGAGTGATGGAAGGTTCACACAGTGGATCACGTCGCCGCCGCGGACCGGTTGCCGCAACTGCACCCGCGGTAGCGGTTGCCGCTGCACACTTGCCACCGGCAAACCCGGCTACTGAACTTCACAACACCGCAGCAATCAGCGGTGAAAAAGTTTTGGCGAAACCACCAATTCGCAAACTTGCACGCGACCTTGGCGTTGACCTTGCAAATATTTCTGGCTCAGGAGTGGGCGGCGAAATTCTTCGCGAAGATGTTGTGAATGGTGCAACCCAGGCATCGGTGTTTAGAAATCTTTCAACACCAGAAGCACCAAGTTCACGCGAGGAACGCATTCCGGTTAAGGGAGTGCGTAAGGCGATTGCAAACGCAATGGTTTCTTCTGCGTTCACCGCACCACACGTGAGCATCTTCGTTGACGTTGATGCAACTCGCACAATGGAATACGTAAAGCGCTTGAAGGCGTCAACCGATTTTGCCGGCGTGAAGGTGACTCCACTTTTGATCATGGCTAAGGCAATGATCTGGGCGGTGCGCCGAAACCCAATGGTGAACTCAACCTGGACCGACGAAGAAATCATCGTGCACAACTTTGTGAACTTTGGTATCGCTGCGGCGACTCCGCGCGGATTGATCGTGCCGAATATTAAGAACGCTGACAAGATGTCAATGCTTGAGCTTGCGCAGGCAATCGAACAACTTGCCGCCACCGCACGCGAGGGCAAGACCACACCTGCGGACATGAAAGACGGAACCATCACGATCACCAACATTGGTGTTTTTGGTGTTGATACCGGAACCCCGATATTGAACCCTGGCGAAGTTGGCATTGTTGCGCTTGGTTCGATTCGTCCGAAGCCTTGGGTGGTTAACAACGAGATTCAGATTCGTCAGGTGACCACAATTGGTGCGACTTTTGACCACCGCGTAGTTGATGGTGACGTTGCGTCTCGTTTTGTGCAGGACGTTGCCTCGGTGATCGAGGAACCAGCGCTGCTGCTGGACTAAGCCATGAAACTAATTGTTGGGGCCGGGCTTATCGGCCAGGAGCTCGCGCGCCAGTTGGTGGCAGCCGGTGCGGAAGTAATTGTTGCCTCTAGGCGCGCTACTCCAGTTGCCGGGGCTAGGTCAATCTCACTAGACGCCAAAAACAAACTTGCATTTGCCGAAGCAGCCAAGGACGCAACGACAATTTTCGTGTGCACTAATCCTCCATATCACACCTGGAAAACTGAGTGGCCGCCAGTTTTTGATGCATCAATTTATGCTGCGGCGCATAACAACTGCGATCTTGTCGTCATGGGAAATCTTTATCCTTACGGAATTCCTCAGGCGCCCATGAATGAACTCACCGTGGAAAACACCGATGAAGACAAGGGCCTTGTTCGCAAAACAGGTTGGAACAAGATTCGGTCAGCCGCAACGGCCGGCAAATTCAGGGCAGTCGAAGTTAGAGCGAGCGATTATTTTGGACCGGGCGCTGGTTCGACAGCGCACCTGGGCAAAGACTTCTTCGTGCCAATTTTGAAATCAAAAGCCGCGATGGTAATTGGTGATCCAACGAAAAAGCATTCATGGAGCTTCATTCCTGATATTGCAACAACCATGGTCGCGGCATCACAGTATCGGGGTGAGTGGAATCGTGTGTGGCATGTTCCAAGCGGTGAACCAAAATCTCGAGTAGAAATTCTAAATGAGCTAAACGCACTGAGTAGTTCGCGCGGCAAATTGTTTGTAGTGCCCCAGTTTCTCTTGAAGCTAATGGGTTGGTTTTCTCCGCTATACCGAGAGGTACTTGCTTCTAGTTACCAGTTCACGAATGACTTCGTAATTGACTCGGTTGAAACTCAAAAAGCGCTCAACGTGAGTGCTACTCCCTGGAAAGAAGCACTCAAGTTAACTTCTTCAAGTTACTAATAGCCAAGTTTTTTGTCTCAGGCAGGGGCAAGAATTGGACTATGGAAACTCCGGTAAACGTCTACATAGATGGTTTCAATCTTTACTTTGGCGCGCTTAAACCAAGACCACACGTTAAGTGGTTAAACCTGAGAAAGTTTGCCGAGCAGCTTTACCCAGGCCGAGAAATAGGAAAGGTCTACTACTTCACATCAGAGATTCATCGTGAAGATGAATTTGACCTTGCTCCTAAAAGACAAACTGCATACTTAAAAGTTCTCGCCGATTCAGGAGTTGAAATCGTTAAAGGTAATTTCAAACATCGAGAAAAGCACCTGCGATTAGTGGGACAAGCTGGTTCAGTTACTCAATTGGTGCATGTTTGGCAGTTTGAAGAAAAGGGTTCTGACGTTAATCTCGCCTCCTACCTACTGCGAGACGTTTACGTTTCAGGCCTTAGCCACGCCTTAGTAGTCTCAGGGGACAGCGACCTTACAAATGCTCTCAACTTTGCCAGGGAGGCAGGAACACACATTGCATTGGCTATTCCCGATAGACACGAAAACGGCAACGAAGAATTGAAAAACTCCGCAGATTACGTCCAATTCGTGAAGGCATCTCAATTAGAGGCAAGTCAATTTTCCAAGGCAGTAATCATTGCGTCTGGGCGAGAAATTGTTAGGCCAAAAGAGTGGACTTAAAGTACAAGAGCCCAACTTTCGTTGGGCTCTAAGCTCCAAGATAGAAACTTGAAGCGCTGTGATTAAAAGATAACAGCCGGCGCCGACTTTTTGGGGCGCCACAACAAAAAATGCTTATTGACATTCATTATCAATAGGCCTAGCCTTGCAACATGAAGGCATTTATATTGCAAGCCGCTAGCGATCACGGCGAAATGACCGTTTGGGAAGAAGCCTGGACGATTTTTATTGACCCGGCGCACATCATGGCCGAACTGGGTTGGACCATCATCCAAGACGTAATCCTGATCTGGCTGCTCTATGGAA
>JBDLVL010000043.1:0-5909 GCA_039804765.1 Actinomycetota bacterium
AACGTCTTCTTCTACGTTGACGTGGCTGTCCAGGGTTGGATCGCTTAGTACTTCAAGAAGCAGTCGTGCCGCTTCTGCACCTTGCTCGCGAACCCGTTGGTCAACGGTGGTGAGGCCAAAAAGTTCAGCCATGTCGTGGTTGTCAATTCCGATTACCGATATGTCTTCTGGCACTCGCAGACCAAGATCTTTGGCAGCCATCATTGCGCCAAAACCCATTTCATCGGAGTTGGCAAAAATTGCGGTTGGCGAATTCTTTGGATCGCCCAACATTTGCTTGGCAACTTTGTAGGCGCCTTGAGCGGTGTAGTCAGTTTCTACCAACCAGTTTTTGCGCGTCTCAAGACCGGCTTCGTGCATGGCCTCAAGGTAACCTTCACGACGTTTGTCTGCCTGATTAAATTCGCGGTCAGAATTAACAGTTCCGCTGATGTTTGCTACGCGGGTGTGCCCAAGGGAAAGCAGGTGCTCAGTTGCAAGCTTTCCAGCATCGTGGTCGTTCATTGAAAGACTTCTGGCCCCGTGCACCTGGCCACCAATCGCAATGATTGGCTTTTTCATTTTGTCTAATTGTGCAAGTTCTGATTCATCGGGGTGAACCGCAAGAGTGATCACGGCGTCAACTCGTTTGCGCAGCAGAAAATCAGTGAAAATCTTTTTGCGCTGCTCCGCACCACCGCTCATGTTGTAAAGGGTCAAGTCGTAACCGTGTTCAATCAGCGTTGATTCAATTGCCTCTAGCGACGCAGAGAAAAACCAGCGGTCAACGTAGGGCATTACAACACCGATGTTTCGGTTGCGGCCAGTGGCCAAAGTGTAAGCAGAGTGCGAGGCGATGTAGCCAAGCTCGCGAGCCGCCTCTTCTACTTTTAGGCGAGCCTTTTCGGAAACCACATCTTTGCCACTAAGCGCGCGTGAAACTGTTGCGGTGGATACCCCCGCAAGCTTTGCAACGTCTTCGATGCCAGCCATGTAAATTCCTGTAAATAGTGGTGAGCCAATGTAAATCTTTTACAAACCTAGGCCCAAAGCACCCGTCAGGGCAATCTGGATTTCTAACCCGTGCATAATTCGGCTAAACTTGGCGAGCACCTCCGTTCGGCTGATTACAGGCGGCCGGAAGTGCACCTGGCTAGTTACCCAAGTGGCCAAAGGGAACTGACTGTAAATCAGCTGGCTCAGCCTTCGGGGGTTCGAATCCCTCACTAGCCACAGACGAAAAACTCTTGAGAAATCAAGAGTTTTTTGCATTTAAGGACGACTTGGGCACAGGTGATGCCATGGCGTGGATTTCTTGTCTTGGGGGTACTAAATTTTGCGGATAGATTTGCAGCACCCCGATGCTTTGGAGAGTTGAACCGCTATGACCGTCAGACCAAACAAGCGCGCTAAGTCAAAGATCACTGGCGATCAGTTTGCCGAGTTCGCGGCAACGCGACGAAGCACCCGCGACTTCTTGCCAACGCCAGTGCCGCAGGAGGTTCTGGATGAAATTCTGCGCGATGCAATGACCGCGGCATCTTGGTCAAACACCAAGCCGATTCTGGTTGCCGTTGCTTCTGGGGCAAAGCGCGACCGCCTATCGACTGAGTTCATGAACCACTGGCAGGCAGTTCAGCAAGCGCGTTCGGGCGGTTGGTGGCCTAAGTTGCGCCTCTTGATAACTCGATACGGCCTGCCGACCAGCAACGCGTTTATCGCGAAGCCCTATGTAAAGGAACTCTTGCCACGAGCGCAGCGCGTTGGAAAAGAGATGCTCGGCGCAATGGGCGTTGAACGTGGTGATCTCGCCGGCCGCAACGCCAGCTGGTCTCGCAACTATGAATTCTTTGGTGCTCCAACTGAGCTCTTTATTTTTTCGCATAAATCTTTGGGCAAGTTCGCGGCCAACGATGCCGGGCTATTTGTGCAGAACCTAATGCTTTCAGCTCACGCTCGCGGCCTTGGCACCTGCGCACAAGGCGCACTTTCGACCTGGGAGAACGTGGTGCGCGGTGAGTTTGAAATACCAAAGGCATACGGCTTTTTGTATGGAATCGCGATTGGTTATGCGAGCGATGCACCTATTAATGACTTTGGTGCCCACCGTCTTGAAATCGATGAGATTGTGATTCGCTAAGTGCACTGAAGCCCTAAAGTTGAGAGTGTCGCAGATGACATTGCAAGGGGCTTAGTTGACTGATATCGAATTCACCACCCGCAAGTGGGTGCGCCCCGAAGACCTAAACGCCAATGGCACCCTATTTGGTGGCAGCCTACTCAAGTGGATAGACGAAGAAGCCACCATTTACGCAATTCTGCAGCTGGGCAATCGCCGCGTGGTTACCAAGATCATCTCGGAAATCAACTTTGTGTCATCTGCCATAGAGGGTGACCTAATTGAAATGGGTCTAGTAGCCACCAAGTTTGGTACCACCTCAATCACAATGCGAGCAGCGGTTCGCAATATGGTCACCAAAAAGAACATTTTGACCGTTGATCACATAGTTTTCGTTGGCCTCGATAAGGAAGGGAAACCAATGCCGCACGGTTATACCTCCGTGAGTGCCGACCGGGACCGCATTCCGCAGGAACACTCATAGGTTTAGCAGTTCAACTTTTTTTAGAAACACAAAGTAGGGGAGACAAAGATGTCAGGTTTCATTACCTTCATCACTGGCCGCAAGACAGCTTGGGTAACGCTATTGCTTGGTCTGGTGTTTGCGGGACTTGCATTTGGTCCACTAAAAGCGGCAACCACAGAGACCAATCCAGGTGTTGGCTTGCCGGCCGACACCGAGTCTGTGATTGTTGACGAAAAGTTAGCAACTCTTCCCGGCTCAGACTCAACCGCTGCGGTGATCGTTTACGCGTCTGACTCAGTCTTGACTGATTCGCAGACCCAATGGCTGCAGGGCAAGTTTGATCCGATGACCCAGATGCCTGCTGGCGGTGCAAACGAAAAATTCTTGGACTTCACAAACGCAAAATACAACGATGAAGCATTTGTGCCACCGGCTCAGATTTCAAAAGACAAAACCACAGCGGTAATCACCGTGCCAATGGAAAAAACTGAGTCCACAGAAGAAATTACAACTCGCGTTGAAAAACTTCGCGAGCTTGCAAAAGAGGGTGCGCCAGCAGGGCTAGATGTTTATGTAACGGGACCGGAAGGTTTCCAAGCTGACTTGGCTGGGGTATTTGCCGGTGCAGACTTCACGCTTCTGCTTTCAACCGTTGTTGTGGTTGCAGTGTTGCTACTTATTACCTACCGCTCACCAACTCTTTGGTTGGTGCCGCTGCTTGTTGTAGGTACCGCAGACGGAATGGCCGGGCAACTTGCGCGTCAGGTTGCAGCGCTGTTTGGCATCACCCCAGACGGTTCGGTTACGGGAATTTTGTCGGTGTTGGTCTTTGGTGCGGGAACAAACTACGCCTTGCTTTTGATTGCCCGATACCGCGAAGAGCTATTGAGCAGTGAAGACCGTCACGATGCAATGGCCAAAGCCGTTCGCGGAGCTGGCCCGGCGATCATTGCCTCTGGTTCAACCGTGACGCTTGCGCTGTTGACTCTTACTTTTGCAGACCTAGCCGGAAACCGTTCTCTTGGAATTGTTTGTGCCACCGGTGTAGTGATTGCAATGATTTCTGCGCTTTGCGTTCTGCCTGCAGCGCTGGTTGTTTTTGGTCGCGGTCTTTTCTGGCCATTCGTGCCAAAGTTTGGCGGAGTCAACAAGAGCGACAACGGCTTGTGGGCAAAGCTTGGCCGCGGGGTTAGCAAGAAGCCGGTTGCGGTTTCAATTCTTGGCGTGATCGTTCTTGGTGCGCTTGCCTCTGGTGTTGGTGGAATTCAGGTTGGTCTAGCATCCACCGATAGATTCCTCAAGACTCCTGAAGCCGTGGTTGGCCAGCAAGTTTTGGCTGAAGCATTCCCCGCTGGAAGCACCAGCCCATCTATCGTGATCACCAACAATGATCAGATGAACGAGGTGAAGCACGCTGCCGAAGGCGTAGCCGGTGTTGCCTCTGTGACAGTTGGAACCAAGAGCGATGAATTCACCAAACTTGAGGTTGTGCTTGATGGCGAAAGCCAATCAGACGAAGCTTATGCATCTATTAAGGCGCTGCGCACCGCGGTGCACGCTGTTGACGGGGCTGACGCCAAAGTTGGTGGACTAGACGCTCAGGCGCTAGATGTTAAAGACGCCTATGCGCACGATCAGCTAATTGTCATTCCACTGATTCTGATCTTGGTATTCATTGTGCTTGTGCTATTGCTTCGTGCACTGGTTGCACCGGTGTTGCTTTTGGTCACAGTGGTTGCATCATTCTTTGCATCGATGGGTGCCGGTTGGTGGATCTTCACCAACGTGCTTGGTTTCCCAGCACTTGACCTAAGCGTGTTCCTTTACAGCTTCTTGTTCCTGGTTGCTCTTGGTGTTGACTACAACATCTTCCTGGTGACCCGTGCCAAAGAAGAAGCCGCACATCTTGGAACTAAACAAGGCATGATCAAGGCACTTAGCTCAACCGGTGGCGTAATCACCAGTGCAGGTATTTTGCTTGCTGCGGTGTTTGCGGTCTTGGGTGTTCTGCCATTGGTTGCGCTGGCTCAAATTGGTGTGATCGTTTGTATTGGTGTTCTGCTCGACACATTGCTGGTGAGGACCGTGATTGTGCCAGCGCTGGCATTTATGACCGGAAAGAATTTCTGGTTGCCAAACAAGAAGTACCAGGCCTAAAGCTTCAACCAAACAGTTTGATCGGCAACTAAGTCGTGACCGCTGGTCATTCCGTGCAGGCTAGATGCTAAAACTTCACCTTTAGGCAACTTGATTGGTGCGTGACCAAAGTTGTGAACTACCAGCAGGTCACCATTTTGGAAGCCCAGCGAAGTATCGGTTACAAATTCCGGCGCCCACTCAAATGAACCTTCGCCAAGCTTTAGCTCGTGACGCAACTTAAGTGCGTGCTTGTAGAGCTCAAGGGTTGAACCGGCGACACCTTCTTGCTGGTCGCGTGAATAGTCGGCATAAATTTCTGGCTGCGGCAACCAAGACTTGCCGGTGGTGTTAAATCCATTTGCGGCACCCACTCCGGATTCCCAAGGTAGCGGCACGCGGCAACCGTCACGACCAACGCGCTCTCCATTGGTGCGAGCGTAGGTTGGGTCTTGGCGATACTGCGGTTCAAGGGTGGTGTGCTCTGGCAAACCAAGCTCCTCGCCCTGATACAAATACATTGAGCCAGGTAGCGCCAATGTGAAAAGTGTTGCCGCACGGGCACGACGCAGACCAAGTTCGCGATCGGGTTGCGGATCGTTTGGTCCAATACCGTTTGATGCGGTTGGTCTGCCGGTCAATCCGCCCATGCGCGATGCGTGACGAATGATGTCGTGGTTAGAAAGTACCCAAGTAGAAGGTGCACCAACTCCATCGAATGCCTCAAACGATTCGTTGATTGAGTTGAACAAAACCTGTGGCTGCCACTCTGAATCCAAAAAGCGGAAGTTGAAAGTTTGGTTGAACTCATCGGGGCGAACCCATAGCGCCATGAACGAAAGCGGAAGCACGTAGGCCTCGCCACACATTGCTCGATCACCTGGGTAACTATCTAAAATTGCACGCCACTTTCTAAAAATCGGATGCACCGATTCCTGAAACCACATTGGCGGTGATGGTTCGCCTTCAATAAAGCCGGCACCCGAACGTTCAACGTCTGGGTGATCTGGCAAACCAGGTGCTTTGCCCATTGCGTGCGGCTGATCAACGCGGAACCCATCAACACCACGGTCCAACCAGAAGCGCAAAATATCTTCGAACGCTTCTTCAACCTTTGGGTTTTCCCAATTTAAATCTGGCTGCGATGAATCAAATAGGTGCACGTACCACTGGCCCGGAGTGCCATCGGTGTTGGTAGTTCTAGTCCAG
>JBDLVL010000044.1:0-3849 GCA_039804765.1 Actinomycetota bacterium
ATTTTGGAGCTGGAAAATGCGAATTCGGAGCTAGCCCAGCGGGTTCGAGACCTGGAACAGGCCCTAGCCAACGAGCTGATGAACCGCCCAGGGGCCAGAATATTCGCTGCAGGTGACATGGGGGTTGAGTCCCTAGCTAGAGGCAAGAGGCCAGCACGTCATACCGAAATCGTGGTTTATCGCGGCCGATAAACTTTGGGCTATGTCTGAAAACAAAGAAACCCGCTCATACGGCCAGGGGGCACAGGGCGAACCTGAGGCACCAAAAGCAACCAAGGTAAGTGCTCGCACCAAGCTGCGCTACAACTTTGACAACTCACTTTCAAAAGCAGGCGCGTTCGTTGGCTATGTATTCATCGCCATCATCGTTCTAGCTTTTGCGATGACTGCCATTCAGGCCGGTATCGCTGCGGTTACTCCGCTAAACACCCCGCTTGATCCAGCCAGCTACTTCTTTAGCTACTGGGCAGCCTTCACCAAGATCCTTGGAATTGGAAGCACCGATGCCTGGGGCGCGCAGATCGTTAACTTTATTTACTGGGCAATCGGAATCGCAATCTCCGGTGCAGTAATTGGTTTTATTTCTGCAGCTATTCAGCGCGCAGTTGCTCGTCTAAAAGAGGGTAAGAGTGCTGTTATTGAATCTGGTCACACACTTATTCTTGGTTGGTCAAACCGTGTGTTCCCAATTCTTTCTGAACTTGCTATTGCCAACGAAAACGTTCGCAAGCCACGCGTTGTGATTTTTGCCGGCACTGCACGCGCAGTGATGGATGCCGAGATTTCATCACGTGTTCCCAACCTAGGCAAGCTAAAAGTTATTACTCGCACTGGCGACATAACTAACCCAGAAGACTTGAAGCGAGCAAACGTTTCTACTGCAAAATCAATCATCATTCTTGATGCAGACGAAACTGGCGACGCAACAGTTGTTTCAACAGTGCTTGCTGTGAAGGCTGTAAACGCAAACCCTGCAACTCGCATTATTGCTGAGCTAGACGACGCAAACACTGCAGAGGCAATAACCACTGCAACTAAGGGTCAAGTAATTGCAGTTCGATCACACGATGTGATTGCACGCGTTACCGCACAGGCATCACGCCAACCGGGACTTGCAGCAGTGACTCTTGACCTGCTTGATTTTGCCGGAGATGAAATTTACTTCGCTGATGTACCAGCACTTGTTGGCAAAACTTATGCTGACGCATTGTTGGCATTCAACGGAGCCTCAGTAATTGGTGTTGTAGACGGCAAGGGCAAGACTCAGATCAACCCAGCACAAACTTCAAAGATTGGTGCAGGTTCAAAGATCATTGCGATTGCCGAAGATGATGACAAGGTTGTTTACACCGGTGTGCGCGAAGATATTTCAAAGAAAAAGGTGGCCGCACACAAGGCACCTACTCGCAAGCCAGAGCACTTGTTGTTCATTGGTTGGTCTTCAATGGGTCGTTCAGTAGTTTCTGAACTTTCACAGTTCCTACCAAAGGGTTCAACAGTTCACATCGTTGCAGAAAAGAAGCACGTTGCACCTGAGGAACTAAAGGGCTTGAAGTTTGGTTCAAACATTAAGGTGACCCACGCATCGGTATCTGGTGACATTGATGAATTGATTGCGGCGGCCTCTGCCAAGAAGTACAACGAGGTAATCATTCTTGGTTACCGCGAGGCAATCAGCGAGACTGAAGCGGATGCTCAGACAATGCTGACCATGCTGCAAATGAACCAGCTGTTTGAACAAGACGGAAACGGCGTTGAGCCAACTCGTTTGGTTGCTGAGATTCTTGACAGCCGCAAGGCAGAGCTTGCCCGCGTGGCAGCTGCCGACGACATGGTGGTTAGCGACAACCTAGCTGCGCTGTTGATTGCTCAAGTTTCTGAGAACCCAGCACTGGCACCGGTATTCGATGATTTGTTTGACGCCGATGGCGCATCAATCAACGTGAACCCAATCGAGCACTACGCACCGGTTGGTAAGTCAATTGAGTTTGCCGAGCTAGTTGCAATTGGTCGCGCACATGGTGAATCGGTAATTGGTTACCGCACTCTTAAGGGATCAAAGCACGATGCTGCATCGGGAGTTACTTTGAACCCACTGAAGACCCATAAGTT
Source organism: Actinomycetota bacterium (assembly GCA_039804765.1). Taxonomy (GTDB): domain Bacteria; phylum Actinomycetota; class Actinomycetes; order Actinomycetales; family Microbacteriaceae; genus Rhodoluna. The sequence goes on from JBDLVL010000044.1 coordinate 2,113, forward strand.
CAAGCCTGCTGAGGGTGATGGATTGGTAGTTATTGGGGACCTCAAGTAATTTAGTTATATGACAACGGCGGCCAGTGTTCGAAAGGACCTGGCCGCTTTTGCACGCTTGAACCGGGTGAGTGATTACCTGCGATTCTTCAAGGCGGGGCCTGGTGAGTACGGCGAGGGCGACGAGTTCATTGGTGTGCGCGTACCTGATTCGCGAGAGGTAGCAGCAAATCACAAAGATTTGCCATTCAGCGAGATTCAGAAACTACTGGATTCAAAAATTCACGAGGAACGCTTTGTTGGTTTAGTGATAGTGATTGCCCGCTTCAAAAAGGCACAGCACCCAAAGTCGCTTGACGTAAAAGCGCAAAAAGAAATCTTTGACTTCTACATGAAGAATCTTTATGCGCAACGGGTGAACAACTGGGATCTTATTGATTCAACAGCCCCCTACCTTGGTTACTACCTTCTTGGCCGACCGGGCACAGACAAATTACTAAATCAGTTGGCCTCGAGCGAATCACTTTGGGAACGACGCGCAGCGGTGATGTTTACCTTTGCATTTATTCGTGAATTTGAATTAGATGCAACTCTAAAACTTTGCAAGAAACTTTTGGATGATGATCACGATCTGATGCACAAGGCCTGCGGCTGGATGTTGCGCGAACTAGGTAAGCAAGATCTTGGCGCTTTGCGCGAATTCTTAGAAGTAAACGTTAAAAAGATGCCTCGCACAATGCTGCGCTATGCGATAGAAAAAATGAGTGAGCGCGAACGCAAAGAATGGCTAAGACGCTAAGCCTTAGTTAATATCAACGACCACAGGAACGTGGTCACTTGGTGCCTCACCCTTACGCTCATCGCGATCAATCACTGCAGACTTCACGCGTGATGCAAATGGGTCGGAGCCCAAAATAAAATCAATGCGCATTCCCTCGTTGCGCGGGAAACGCAACTGTTGGTAGTCCCAGTAGGTGTAACCATCTGGAACGCGCTCTCGCACAACGTCTTGCAAACCAATTTGCTCGAACGCTTCGAATGCCTGACGCTCTTCTGGGGTTACGTGAGTTAACCCTGCGAAGTCGTCGATATTCCAAACATCAGTGTCTAACGGCGCAATGTTGAAATCACCCATGAGTGCCAGCGGCTGATCCGGTTCGTGCTCAACCCATTCGGCAACATTGCTGGCCAGGCGATCAAGCCATTCCAGCTTGTAGTGAAAGTGTGGGTCACCAATCTCGCGCCCGTTGGGCACATACAAACTCCAAAGGCGCACTCCGTTGAAAGTGGCACCGATAGCCCGGGCCTCTTCAACGGCCTCCTTGCCCTCTTTGCCGAATGGCGGCATTCCGCTAAAGCCAATCTCAATGTCCTCGGCCGGGATGCGACTTGCAAAAGCAACGCCATTCCACTGGTTTAGGCCGTGCATGGTGATGTGGTACCCGGCGTCCTCGAATTGCTTATAAGGAAACTGGTCTGGCTTGCACTTGATCTCTTGCATGGCAAGGACATCGGTGTTGGTTCGTTCTAGCCAAGAAACCACACGGTCAACGCGGGTGCGGATGGAATTCACGTTATGGGTGGCAATGCGCATGTCTAAAGCCTAAAGGCATGGGGTAGGCGCGGGTAAACTGACAACATGACTTTCACCTCGCCTGTAAAACCGCGCCTTGTTGAACTAATCAAGGAGCTTGCCGTTGTGCATGGCAAGGTCACCCTTTCAAGCGGCATCGAGGCCGACTACTACGT
>JBDLVL010000045.1:0-19029 GCA_039804765.1 Actinomycetota bacterium
TTTACGGTGTGACCAGCTTCAGTTAGCAAGCGAATTATGCTTGTGGCTTTGTAGGCGGCGATGCCACCGGTAATACCAACGATTACGTGCATGGCCTTGGTCTTAAAGTTTTGTAGGAAAACTACTCTGTTGCGTGCTTCTGAAGCTTGTTTTGGTCGATCTCGTGCATCGCGATGGTAAGCGGCTTCTCGTCAACGGTTGCGTCTACCAATGGACCAACATTGTTGAACAGGCTGCCCTCGTGAAGAGCTGAGTAGTAGTCGTTAATCTGGCGAGCACGCTTTGATGCAAAGATCACTAGTTCGTACTTTGAGTCAACCTTGTTTAGTAGGTTGTCGATCGCTGGAGAAACAATTCCTTCTAGCTTTTCAGACATGGTTCAACCTTCTTGTTGTTTATGGTGTTTTTGCGGTAGCGCCGCTAATTCTTTATCAATTCTACGACTTCGGCAGCGCATCTGGCTACCTCATCGTTGATAACCACGTGGTCAAACTCCCCTTGGGCCGCCAACTCTTCGCGGGCTGTTTCAAGGCGTTTCGCCTGTTCTACAGCAGATTCTGTACCTCGACCGGTTAGTCTGCGGACCAATTCGTCCCAACTAGGCGGACTAACGAAAATGAATTTGGCATCGGGCATGGACTTGCGAACCTGCCTAGCGCCTTGAAGATCAATCTCTAAAATCACGTGCTCGCCTCGATCAAGAGCCTGAATTACCGGCTTACGCGGTGTTCCGTATTTGTTTAAGCCGTGCACAGTGGCGAATTCCAGCATCTCGCCGTCGGCAATCAAACCGTCAAATTCCTCGTGGGAAAGGAAGAAATAGTTCTTGCCATCTATCTCGCCGGGCCTTGGCTCCCTGGTGGTTGCCGACACCGATACATGAATACCCGGATAATTCTTGACGATGTAGTCGACAACCGTGCCTTTACCAACCGCGGTTGGTCCGGCAATGACGATCAACTTATTCGACATGAATTCAGCCTAAGCCAATTGCTAGTTCCGCTTTTGCGGAGTCGATTGACTTGGCCAACCCGGCGGCTCCCGCTTGAAGGACACTTCTTGAAACAGAGTGAATAACCTGCGCAGCAGCCGCAGCAAACAATTGCTTGCTTGCTACCAGCTCTGCGCCTTGCGCGCCAAAACCCGGAGCAAGAATAGGTGTCGCCGAATGGGCTTGCCCTTCAAGAACATCGCCAAGCCCAAAGGATTGCAAGTTCAAAGTTGCGCCCAGCACTGCACCGAATGAACCAAGCTTGGCATTTCCAGACGCTGTTACTGAATTGATCTCGCTGAGTGAATCCCAGATTGATCTGGCTATAGTTTTATCTCCCAAAGTTGCGCGCTGAACACTGGCGCCCTCTGGGTTCGAGGTTGCAGCCAAAACAAATACACCCTTGCCTCGTTCAAGTGCGCCGCCGAGGGTATCTTTAAGTGAGCCGAAGCCTAGGTAAGGCGAAACAGTTAGAGCATCTGATGCAAATGTTGCATGCTGCCCAAGCCAGGCGTCAAAATATGCATCCATTGTGGTGCCAATGTCACCCCGCTTTGCATCCATGATTACCAAGAGGTCTGTTTGCGCCGCGCGTTCAGCTAGTTTTTCCAAGACTGCGAAACCTCTTGAACCATGTCTTTCAAAGAAGGAAACCTGCGGCTTAATAATGCCAACCCTGCCAACCGCTGAATCCAGAACTGCATTGGCGAATGATTCAAGTCCATTAACGTCATCGGTCAAACCCCAATCGCTAAGTAAGGCAGCGTGCGGGTCGATGCCAACACACAACTGACCGTACTTTGCGAAAGAGTCGCTTAGCTTTACCCCAAAATTAGTTGGCAAGAGCCACCGCCCGATCGATCGCATGATCCTGAAGTGACTTCACTGCGAATGGACCAGCAATAACCTCTTCGAACGATCCAATCGCTGCACTAAGTTGCGCAATTGTCGTGAAGATTGCCTTGTCGGCTGCAGTAGTTGCCGCGCGAATTTCGTATCCATCTTTACGAGCACTCGAGCCCGATGGAGTGTTGACCACAACATCTACCTTGCCAGCAGAAATCAAATCAACAATCGAAGGACCTTCTGCAACTGAGTTGTCATCGGTGTGCTTACGAACCACCTGCACGTCAATTCCGTGACGCGCCAAGATTGCTGCCGTGCCACTGGTGGCAAGGACCTTGTAGCCAAGCTGCTGCAGTCTGCGAACCGGAAGGATAACCTGCGGCTTATCGCGATCTGAGACTGAGATAAAGATGCTTCCAGATGTAGGCAAAGCGCTTCCTGCCGCAGATTGACTCTTTGCGAAGGCCTTGGGGAAATCAACGTCTATTCCCATCACCTCACCGGTCGAACGCATTTCAGGACCCAACAGCGAGTCGACGAAGCGTCCGTCCTTGGTTGCAAAGCGCTTGAACGGTAGCACCGCTTCTTTTACTGCAATCGGTGAACCGGCTGGAACGTAGGTGCCATCCTTTTCAGGAAGGTGTCCGTCTGCAACCAACTGCTTGATGGTCTTTCCGACCATCACAAGCGATGCAGCCTTGGCAAGAGTGATGCCAAGAGCCTTAGAGACAAAAGGAACTGTTCTTGATGCACGAGGGTTTGCCTCGAGTACATAAAGCACATCCGCGGCAAGCGCAAACTGCACGTTAAGCAAACCGCGAACGCCAATACCCTGCGCAATCTTGAGCGTTGCTTCACGAACGCGAGCAATTTGTGAATCGCTCATTGTGATTGGCGGCAAGGTACAGCTTGAATCTCCTGAGTGAATTCCAGCTTCCTCGATGTGTTCCATAACTCCACCAACGTATAGATCAGTGCCGTCGAAAAGCGCATCGATGTCGATCTCGATTGCGTCATCTAGGAACCGGTCTACCAACAGTGGGTGGTTTGGTCCAACAATCCCCTGGTCTGCAATGCGGTCAAAGTAATCGCGAATACCTGCCTGGTCGTACACGATTTCCATGCCACGGCCGCCAAGAACGAAAGAAGGACGAACCAACACTGGATAGCCGATCCGAGCCGCGATGACTTCAGCTTCGCTAAGGTTCAGCGCGGTTCCGTTTGCCGGAGCCAGCAGATCGCCGTCTTCAAGAATCTTTGAGAACAAGCCACGTTCCTCTGCAAGGTCAATGGCATCCGGAGAGGTACCAAGAATTGGAATACCGGCTTCCTGTAGACCCTTGGCTAATCCAAGAGCAGTTTGTCCTCCAAGTTGAACCACAACGCCAACTAATTCGCCGCTTTGCTGCTCTGCGTGAATTACCTCGAGCACGTCTTCGAGCGTTAGTGGCTCAAAGTAAAGCCTGTCTGAAGTGTCATAGTCAGTTGAAACCGTTTCCGGGTTGCAGTTGATCATGATGGTTTCATAACCCGCATCGGAAAGTGCAAACGATGCGTGCACGCAGCTGTAGTCAAACTCAACGCCCTGACCAATGCGGTTTGGTCCAGAACCCAAAATCACTACCTTCTTGCGATTAGAAGGAGCTACCTCTGTCTCCTGTTCATAAGTGCTGTAGTGATAAGGAGTCTCTGCGGGGAACTCTCCGGCACAGGTGTCAACCGTCTTGAATACCGGGCGCAAGTTCATTGCATGCCGCATGGCTCGAACCTCTGCTTCGCTCAAACCGCGAATTTGAGCAATCTGAGCATCACTGAAACCGTGATCCTTTGCCAACTTGATTACTGTCGCGTCAAGCGATGGTGCCGCAGCAACATCTGCTGCAACCTCATTAATCAGAACAATTTGATCAATGAACCAAGGATCAATTTTGGTTGAATCAAAAACCTGTTCGGCGGTAGCACCAGCACGAAGAGCTTGTTGTACCTGCACGATACGGCCATCGGTAGGGGTTTTGATAAGTTCAAGAAGTTCTGCAACGTTACCTAGGGCACCATCCCAGTGGAACGATGAACCGCGCTTTTCAAGGCTGCGCAGAGCCTTTTGGAGTGCCTGGCTGTAATTACGGCCGATTGCCATTGCCTCGCCAACAGATTTCATTGTTGTGGTCAATGTGTTATTTGCTGCAGGGAATTTCTCAAAAGCAAAACGAGGAACTTTAACCACGATGTAATCTAGCGTTGGCTCAAAGCTAGCCGGCGTTACGCGAGTGATGTCGTTAGGAATTTCATCAAGCGTGTAGCCAATCGCCAGCTTGGCTGCGATCTTGGCAATTGGAAAACCGGTGGCCTTAGATGCCAAAGCACTCGAACGGCTTACGCGCGGGTTCATCTCAATTACAACTACGCGACCATTGGTTGGATCAACTGCAAATTGAATGTTGCAACCACCGGTGTCTACGCCGACTGCGCGAATGATGTCAATGCTGATGTCGCGTAGGTTCTGGTATTCCCGATCGGTGAGAGTAAGCGCCGGCGCAACAGTGATTGAGTCACCGGTGTGCACACCAACTGGATCAACATTCTCGATTGAACAAACCACCACACAGTTGTCGTTGGTGTCACGCATTAGCTCAAGCTCGTATTCCTTCCAACCAAGAATAGATTCAGAAAGCATTACCTGTGTCACCGGGCTTGCCTGCAAACCAGACTCACAGATACGGCGCAACTCTGCCTCGTCGTAGGCAAAACCTGAACCTAGTCCACCCATGGTGAATGAGGGCTGAACCATAAGCGGATATCCAAGTTCAGACGCGGCTGAAACGCATTCCTCTACGGTTCCGCAGATTACGGATTTTGCTACATCGGCACCGGCGTCAAGAACTAGCTGCTTGAAGATCTGACGATCCTCACCCTTCTTAATTGCGTCAACCTTGGCGCCAATCAGTTCAACGTTGTACTTTTCAAGAATGCCCAGTTCATGTAGGGCCATTGCAGCATTTAGAGCAGTTTGTCCACCAAGGGTAGGAAGAATGGCATCTGGCTTTTCCTTGATGATGATCGACTCAATTACTTCTGGAGTGATTGGCTCGATGTAGGTAGCGTCTGCAAAATCTGGATCGGTCATGATGGTCGCCGGGTTTGAGTTGACCAAGATAACGCGAATTCCCTCGGCACGCAGCACGCGGCAAGCCTGTGTGCCTGAATAATCGAACTCACATGCCTGACCAATAACGATTGGTCCTGAACCAATAACTAAAACACTATTTATGTCGCTGCGCTTTGGCATTACTTGGCCGCCTTGTTCTTTTGAATTAGTTCAACCAAGCGGTCGAAAAGATAGTTTGAATCATGAGGGCCGGCTGCGGCCTCAGGGTGGTACTGAACTGAAAATGCCGGAATGTCTAGACACTCAAGGCCTTCAACGCAATCGTCGTTTAGTGACACGTGACTTACGCTCACTCGTCCATAGCCAGCAGGGCTAGATACTTCTGGCCCCCCTTCCACCTTCACAGCAAAGCCGTGATTATGAGCGGTTACCTCCACCTTGCCCGTGCGGCGATCCATTACCGGTTGATTGATGCCGCGGTGACCGAATGGCAACTTATATGTGTCGAAGCCAAGTGCACGTCCAAGCAGTTGGTTACCGAAGCAGATTCCAAAGAAAGGAACCTTCTGGTTAAGAATTTCGCGAAGCACTTCTACCTGAGCGCCAGCTGCCTCTGGGTCACCAGGACCGTTTGAATAAAACACAGCGTCCGGATTTGAGGCCAACAATGTGGCCGCATCCACCTTTGCAGGGAAAACCACTACCTCAAGGCCGCGCGCGGCCATGTGCTCAATAGTTGAACGCTTGATTCCCAAGTCAACAATCGCAACTTTGCCAACCTTTTTGCCCTCGGCGGCAACGGTATAGATTTCTGGCGTTGTCACAATGTCACTTAGTGAAAGCCCCTTCATCTTCACAGCACCTTGAACTTCGGCAATTAACTGTTCGATCGGTTGCTGCGAGGTCTCACCAGAGAAAACCCCACCACGCATTGAACCAGCAGTTCGCAGGTGGCGCGTTAGTGCTCGCGTATCAATGCCAGAAATTCCAACGACGCCAAACTTTTTTAGTTCCTCAGTTAGCGAGCTCTCAGAGCGGAAGTTAGAAACAATGCGTGACGGGTCGCGAACCACGTAGCCTTCAACCCAAACCCGATTTGATTCTTCATCGCGCGCATTTACGCCGGTGTTGCCAATGTGGGGCGCAGTCTGCACAACGATCTGCCCGGCGTAAGAGGGATCAGTGAGGGTCTCTTGGTAACCGGTCATGCCGGTGGCAAAGACAACCTCTCCAAGTGTTTTTCCTTCGGCGCCGTAAGACTGGCCATGAAATACGCGTCCATCTTCTAGCACTAATAGAGCCTGACTCATTTAACTACTTCCCTCTTTGTGTTGCTTCCAATAATCAGTTTCAATGCTTCAAAAATTGCCGCACGGTCGTTGGCGTCGACAATGCGTAGTTGCGTAGCAAGACTCACGCCGTCTTGAACCCAAGACACCGATACCAGGCCATCCGGCTCTACTGCTTTGTCAATTGCAACCTGAGAAAGCTCGACTGTCGTCAATCCAGCGCGGTCAATTGCCAATGGGCGCTCACCGTTTCTGACAATCAGCAAACCTTCGCTAAATACCAAGACCTGTGCAAGCCCTCGTGGTCCAAGACCATATGCGTTGATCCGCTCTAGGTGATCAATTGCACGCGTAGTTGCCACGTAAAAGGCTTTTGCCTGTGCCAGCACTTCACCAAAAAATTCCAAGGCTTCAAGTGGTGCCGAGAATTCAGAAGCCTGATCGGCTGAGCGCCTTCGCCAAGCGCGCAAGGCCACTCCCGCCAGGATTGTGAAGACACCCAGGCTAATCATCGCCATGATTTGCTTTGCCATTAGCTTCTACCCTGCTTTGCCAAACTTGAATCTCTAACGGTGAAGTACCCGCGGTAGATGGTGTGCACTACCTTGCCAGGAAGTTCTAAACCTACGTATGGCGAGTTCACTGACTTTGACGCAGATTCCGCAACCACTTTGCGCCTAACCTTTGGGTCGATCAGCACGATGTTTGCATACGAGCCAGTCACGATTTCTTGACCCTGTTGTACGTCGCCGGCGATTCGTGCGGGATTTTGAGAAAGAACCTGAGCCAATCTGCTCCAGTTTGATTTTCCGCTCTCAATCAAAACCTCTTGGGCAATTGAAGCGGCAGTTTCGAGACCAAGCATTCCAAACGCGGCAGCATTCCATTCGCAGTCCTTGGCCTCGATAGGGTGTGGCGCGTGATCGGTTGCAATGATGTCGATTGTTCCATCAACCAAAGCGTCGCGTAGAGCACTTACGTCCTCGGCTGTGCGAAGTGGAGGATTTACTTTGTAAACCGAATCGTAGCTTCGAGCAAGTTCATCGGTAAGCAGCAAGTGGTGTGGTGTAACTTCTGCGGTGACCTTGATGCCACGCGCCTTAGCCCAGCGCACGATCTCGACTGAACCTTTTGTTGAAAGGTGGCAAATGTGAATTCGCGAATCAACGTGCTCTGCAAGCAGAACATCGCGAGCGATGATTGATTCCTCTGCAACCGATGGCCAACCGGTTAGGCCTAGTTCTGCGCTGACCGCCCCTTCGTGCATCTGAGCACCCTCGGTAAGTCGAGGCTCCTGCGCGTGCTGAGCAATTACGCCGTCAAATGTCTTTACGTACTCCAATGCGCGACGCATGATTACAGGATCGTGAACACATTTCCCATCGTCAGAAAATACTTTGACCTGGGCCTTCGAGTTCGCCATTGCCCCAAGTTCGGCTAGCTGTTTTCCTTCTAGGCCAACGGTCACAGCACCAATTGGATAAACGTCTGCGTAGCCAGCCTCTTTGCCCAGCGAGGCAACCTGCTCAACTACTCCTGCGGTATCGGCTACCGGCATTGTGTTCGCCATTGCATGCACGGCAGTGAATCCACCAAGGGCAGCAGACTGTGTTCCGGTAAGAACTGTCTCGCTCTGTTCGAATCCAGGCTCGCGCAGGTGGGTGTGTAGGTCAACGAAACCAGGCAAGGCCACCAGGCCGACGCAATCAATGATTTCGTCCGCGCTGAGCGACTGACCAATCGAAAAAACCTTGTCATCTTTAATGTGAATGTCTTGGACGCTGCCGTCGGCTAGCTGAACATTCTTGAGTACGAAATTAGTTGGCATTGGTGTTCCTTTCACCTGAAAGAAGTGCGTAGAGAACTGCCATTCGCACTGAGACTCCGTTTGTGACCTGCTCTAGAACTGTTGACTGTGGCGAGTCCGCTGAAATCGCGTCAATCTCTAGCCCACGGTTCATTGGTCCGGGGTGCATCACGATTGCTTCGCTTTTTAGTCGCCCAAGTCTTTGAGCGTTGAATCCCCAAATTCGCGAATACTCACGTTCTGAAGGGAAGAATGAGGCATTCATTCGTTCCGTTTGAATTCTAAGCATCATCACAACATCAAGATTTTCCGACTCAATTGCGTCATCAAGCGAATAGTGCAACTTTGCATTCCAGCGACTTAAATTAGACGGCAGCAAGGTTGGCGGCGCTACGAAGTGCACCTGCGCTCCAAGCGTGTTTAGCAAAATCAGATTTGAACGCGCTACACGAGAATGCAAAATGTCGCCAACGATTGCAACTCTTACCCCGTCTAGCCCCTTACCAACAGAAGCGTCACCGTGAATTCTTTTTCGCATTGTGAATGCATCAAGCAGTGCCTGGGTTGGGTGTTCGTGCGTGCCGTCACCGGCGTTGATGATGCTGCCGTTGATCCAACCCGAGTGTGCGAGTTTGTAGGCAGCGCCAGATGCAGAATGTCTAATTACTACTGCGTCGGCCCCCATAGCTTCAAGTGTTTGTGCAGTGTCCTTTAGGCTCTCACCCTTAGAAACGCTAGAACCCTTGGCCGTGAAATTGATCACATCTGCAGACAAGCGCTTTTCGGCAAGCTCAAAAGAAATTCGAGTTCGCGTTGAATCCTCAAAGAAGAGGTTCACCACAGTCTTACCGCGAAGTGTTGGCAACTTCTTAATGTCCCGGTGGTTAACCCCTGCCATTTCTTCGGCAATGTCTAGGATTTCAATCGCGGCTTCGCGCGACAGGTCAGCTGCAGAAAGTAAGTTCTTCATGACTCGATCACAACCGCGTTTTGCGAGTCGGTCTCTGAAAGATTTACATTTATGCGCTCTTCGCGTGCGGTTGGCAAGTTTTTGCCAACAAAATCGGCACGGATAGGAAGCTCGCGATGACCACGGTCAACCAATACCGCAAGTTTCACCGCGCGTGGGCGGCCGTATTCCCCTAAGGCATCAAGGGCTGCTCGAATTGTGCGGCCACTAAAGAGCACATCATCAACTAAAACGACAACCTTGTCGTCGATTCCCTGCTTTGGGATTTGGGTTTCGGTTACTGTGCGAGTTGGGTTAGAAGCCAAGTCGTCGCGATACATGGTGATGTCTAGTCGGCCAAGAATATTTGAGAGGTCTACATCTGGCTCTGCCGTAGCGATCACTGCTGCAATTCGCTCGGCAAGTAAGACGCCGCGGGTTGGAATGCCAAGAATGACTAGATTTTTTGTGCCACTCTTACGCAAGTCGCTCTTCTGGAATGCGGTGTTGGCTTCGAGAATTTCATGTGCGATGCGCGTAACTGCGCGATCGATGTCTTCACTACTTAAGACGGTGCGTGCGGACACGCCCACCTCCTTCTCCGCCTCTCTGGACGGTCTTTAAAGGATGTTTGTAAAACTCTAGCAGTCTGCCGGGTCTTTTACACCCGGTGACATTGGCTAGTTAGCGGTTTTTGTTGAGGCGATGCGTGATAGCAAGCCATTGACAAACGAGCCCGAATCATCGGTAGAAAACTCCTTGGCCATCTCAACGGCCTCATTCACAGCTACGGCATCGGGAACATCTGGATTGTGCAGGATTTCCCACACTGCAACGCGCAAAATAGCCCGATCAAGGTTCGGCATTCGATCAAGTGCCCAACCCTGAGAATAGGTCTCTAGCAGGTCATCTATTTCCTCGTGGTGATCAACCACTCCCTGAACAATGTCGCGGGCATAGCCAAAGATGGCCTCTTGGTTTTGGCGATCCGCGGCTAAATCGGCTACGTCGTCTAGCAGGGTTAGCGGTGAAATCTTGCGAAGATCGGCTGCAAAAACAGCGTCAACCGCGCGTTTGCGAGCCTTAGTTCTAGCGCTCACCGATTAGTCAGTAACGCGACCAAGGTAGTCACCGGTGCGGGTATCCACACGGACCTTGGTGTTGTTCTCAAGAAATAGTGGAACCTGAATCTGCAGACCAGTTTCTACAGTCGCAGGCTTGGTGCCTCCGCTGGAGCGATCGCCCTGAAGGCCTGGCTCGGTATAGGTAACTTCAAGGACAACCGATGCAGGAAGTTCAACGTAGATTGGGTTGCCCTCGTGCATAGCAACAGTGGCCTCTTGGTTCTCAAGCATGTAGTTAACTGCGTCACCAACCACAGCCTCTGACAAAGTCACCTGGTCGTAGGTGTCTTTATCCATAAAGATGTAGCCTTCGCCATCGTTGTATAGATACGTCATGTCGCGCTTATCAACGTTTGCAACTTCAACCTTCACACCGGCGTTGAAAGTCTTTTCAACAACCTTGCCAGTCAACACGTTCTTCAACTTAGAACGAACAAAAGCCGCGCCCTTGCCAGGCTTTACGTGTTGGAATTCGGTTACAGCCCAAAGCTGACCTTCGATGTTGAGGACCATTCCGTTTTTTAGGTCGTTTGAAGTTGCCATGACGCAATCACTCGTTTCAATTATTAGCGAATTCAGTTGCGCTCAAGGCGCAATAACTTACCCAATTCTAGTGGCCACAATCGGGCCAGCCAGCGCTTATTTGGCTAGTTGCGCGAGCGCCAATAGATATGAATCGGTGCCGAAACCAGCAATCACTCCGGTGGCCACAGCAGAGATCACACTGGTGTGGCGGAATTCCTCGCGAGTGTGAGGGTTGCTTAGGTGAACCTCAATCAACTGCAGGCCGGCCTTGGTAATCTGCACCGCCGCATCCCGCAGCGCGTATGAATAGTGAGTGAAAGCCGCAGGGTTCAAGATCACGTTCTGCTTTGCATCTACGGCCTCATGGATCCAACCGATGAGTTCGCTTTCGCTATCGGTCTGGCGAACATCGGCATTCAGCCCCAAGTTTGCGGCAGCTGCCTGAACTGCAGAAGTCAAACCAGGAAAATCAAGCGCGCCGTAAATGTCAGGCTCGCGAGAACCAAGGCGTCCTAGGTTTGGGCCATTCAAGACCAATACTTTTTGCATGTTTATAGATTACTGCTAGGCAACGATTTCCTGGAAGGCCGCGTGCAACATTTCGGGGGTCGGCGCACTCATGATGGTTGGCTTTGCAAGGTCATCTAGCACCACAAAACGCAAAGTTCCCGATCTGGTTTTCTTGTCTCGCTGCATTGTCTCAACTAATTGGTTCCACTTTTCGGCCGAATAAGTCGTAGGAAGTCCAAGCAAAGTCAGCACCGATCGGTGACGATCAACAACAGCGTCGCTTAGGCGACCAGCAAGACGGGCAAGTTCGGCAACAAACACCATGCCAATCGAAATCGCTGCACCGTGACGCCACTTGTACCGTTCGGCATGCTCGATTGCGTGACCTAGCGTGTGGCCGTAGTTCAGAATCTCCCGCAAACCAGCCTCTTTAAAATCTTCACCAACTACCCTTGCCTTAATTGCAACTGAGCGTTCAATGATCTCTTGAAAGGCTGTCGAACTTGGATCGGTTGCAACTGCAACGTCATGTTCGATTAATTCAAGAATTCTTGGATCAGCAATGAAGCCGTACTTCACAACCTCACCAAAGCCAGCAAGAATCTCATTTCGGGCTAAAGATTGCAGAGTATCCAAATCAATAATCACTTTTGCCGGCGCATGAAAAACGCCAACAAGGTTTTTACCTTCGCTGGTGTTAATGCCGGTCTTGCCACCAATCGCAGCATCAACCATGCCAAGCAGTGTGGTTGGAATTTGAATTAGTTTTACGCCACGCAACCAGGTAGCCGCAACGAAGCCGGCTAGGTCCGTGGTTGAACCACCACCAAATCCAATCACTGCATCGGTTCTGGTGAAATCTGCTTTGCCCATGATGCCCCAGCAGAACGCAGCAACTTCAACACGTTTTGCATCCTCGCTGTCTGGAACTCCGGCAAGGATTGCCTCTACCCCAGCAGCCACCAAGGTCTCGCGCAATAGTTCCGCAGAAGCCGTTAGCGCAACCGGGTGAACAATAAGCACTTTACTCACCTGCGAACCAAGCGCAGCTGGCACCTCACCCAGTAACGCTCGACCAATCAAAATGTCGTAAGGATCTACTCCGGTTACAGAAATCACTTTTGTGGCGCTCATTAGATACTCAATCTTTCACGAATCTCAGAAATAGTCTGTGCCAGCGGGTGTCCGGATGTATCAATGGTTACATCTGCGCTGGACTCATAGATGGGCTTTCGCGAATCGTAAATTCGCTTCCAATCCTCGATGCCATTCTTTAGCAACGGCCGCGTCCCATTGCGCAAACGCGAACCCATATGTTTGCCATCGGTGGCAAGGTAGACCACGGTTGCATTTCTTAGGAGCACACGCGACTTCTCAAGCAAAACTGCTCCACCGCCGGTTGCCACAACCCCAGGGCTTTTGAGTGCTCTGGCAAGGGCTATGTGTTCAAGTTCGCGGAATGCTTCTTCGCCATGTTCAGCAAAATAATCAGCAATATTTCCATGCTCATCAACGAAGAGGTTATCGGTGTCGCAAAATGGAACTTTAAGTGCGCGCGCTAGTTTTTTGCCGACAGTACTTTTTCCAACGCCCATTGGGCCAATTAGAACGATTACGTCTGACTTAGCGGGCATTAGTTGCTTGAGTCCGCCGAATTTAACACGGCCGGAATGTTCGCCAAGTATGACTCAAGGTTGCGCTTGGTTTCGGCAACAGAATCGCCACCAAACTTTTCAAGCACAGAGTTGGCAAGTACCAGAGCCACCATTGCTTCGGCAACTACTCCGGCAGCTGGAACGGCACAAACATCTGATCGCTGATGGTGTGCCTTGGCGGCTTCACCGGTTGCCACGTCGATTGTGGCAAGCGCCTTTGGAATAGTCGAAATAGGTTTCATTGCCGCACGTACACGCAGAATTTCACCGTTACTCATGCCGCCTTCAATACCACCGGCACGATCGGTCAATCGGTGTACAACTCCATTGGCATCGCGCTGGATCTCATCGTGAGCAACTGAACCTCGGCGGCGTGCAGTCTCGAAACCGTCACCAACTTCAACACCCTTGATCGCCTGAATACCCATGAGCGCCCCGGCAAGCTGTGAATCAAGTCGACGGTCCCAGTGCACAAAACTTCCAAGGCCCGGTGGTAGTCCGTAAACTAAAGTCTCTACGACACCGCCAAGAGTGTCTCCGTCTTTGTGACACTCATCTACTTCGGCAACCATTGCCTCAGAGAGCTGTGCGTCAAAACAACGCATTGGGTCCTCATCAATGGCTGCCACATCACTTGGTTTTGGAAGTGCTAGCTCGGCGGACGCCATAACCGGACCAATGCCCACTGTATGAGTGACGAGCTCAATGCCGAGTGAACTCAAGAAACTGGAAGCTACTGCACCAAGTGCAACTCGCGCTGCGGTCTCGCGGGCACTGGCACGCTCAAGAATTGGACGACTGTCTAAGAAGCCGTACTTTTGCATACCGGTGAAATCCGCGTGGCCAGGTCGTGGTCGAGTTAGTGCCTCGGCACGTGCGCCGGAAAGTTTTGCTTCGTCAACTGGATCGGCCGACATTACCTCTTGCCATTTTGGCCACTCAGTGTTGGCAACGGTTATCGCAACCGGCCCGCCCATGGTTAGGCCGTGACGAACACCACCCGATAGTGAAACTTCGTCTTGCTCAAACTTCATACGAGCACCGCGGCCATAACCAAGGCGACGACGAGCAAGCGCATCCTGCACATCTGCTGTGGTGATAGCAATTCCTGCTGGCAGGCCTTCTAGAACGGCAACAAGCTCAGGCCCGTGCGATTCCCCTGCGGTGATCCAACGTAACATAGACCCATTTTGCCACAGTGCACTCAATACACCGGCTGATTATGACTATTCCTCTAGTGCAATTCTCATCGCCTGGACAACCGCAATCTCGTTCGGAAGTTCTGTATCAGGATTTCCAGTCTTGAAAATTCGAATTTGCGCAATCGCCTGCCAGATCAGCATCTCTAGACCACTGACTACCTTTTGGCTCTTCAATTGCCACGCGCTAGCTAATTGACTCGGCCATGGATGGTAGGCAACATCAAGCAGAACCCCGGCAGGCTTGAAAAATCTTGAGGTTGCAACCTTCTTAGCAACAACGTCCATTGCCCCACCAGGCAAGGTGGAAATTGTGACTTGGGACTTATTCGCCGCTGCAACCAGCCTTCTGGTGCTAGATACCTGTAACCCAAGTGAGCGGCCAAATTTAATTAGTGACGAACGGGTTGACTTGTTTCGGGCAAAAACCAATACAGATGACCCCGGTGCCATTCTTGCTATAGCAGTCATTGCGGATGTTGCGGTGGCGCCGGAGCCAATAATCAAACTAATCTTTATCGGCGCAGAGATGGACTGACTTATCGCTTGCGTGATACCAAAGACATCGGTGTTGAATGCTTGCCACTGGTCATTGATTCGTACCAAGGTGTTCGAAGCCTTAGTGGTCGTGGAAAACTCATCAAGGGCATCAGCCAACGCAAAAGCATCTTCTTTGAGCGGCATGGTCAGGCTAAAACCGGCGAAACCAGCGCCATCGCTCTCGATGAAACGCTTCAGCCCACCCTTGGCTACTTCAAAGCGCGAGTATTCCCAATCCTCACCAAGTACCCGATAAGCCGCCGCGTGAATCAGCGGAGACTTGGAATGCGAGATTGGCGAACCAAGTACTGCAAACTTTTTACTCATAACCGGTTCATTCATATGAGGGGTGATCTTTCATCCAGGCTTGCCAAAGCGCTACGGCCTTTTCGTGCTGGGCATAAGTTTCGCTGAAAACAGTCTCGCCGGTCTCGAGGTTGATTGTGCAAAAGTAAAACCACTTTCCATTCGCCGGGTGAAGCGCTGCATCTATTGCAACAGAACCAGGCGCAGAAATTGGACCCACCGGCAGGCCGGCATGGAGATAAGTGTTGTAGCCGTTGTTGTTGGCTCGATCTGCTCGAGAGGTGCTAACCGTGTTGCCACCAACGCCGTAACTAACCGTTGCATCAGATTGCAAGTGCATGCCATCAGCTATTCGATTTAGAAAAGTTCTAGAAACCTTGTAGAAGTCTTCTTTTATTCGAGCTTCTTTTTGAATCACAGATGCAAGCGTAAGGACATCGTGAACCTTGTTTGCTGGAATGTCGAAGCCGTCAATTTCCTCTTGCATTCGGTCCACCATGGTCTGCAAGATTTCTTTTGCAGTTGAACCTGGTGCAAATGTATAGGTGGCCGGGAACAAGTACCCCTCAAGGTTGGGCAACTTGGCGCTCAGACCAAATTCCGCGGGCTTAGTGAACAATGCTTCAAAATCTGACTTAGGTAAACCAGTGGACTCGGCGAGCACGCCAAACATCACACTTGCACGCAAACCCTCTTTGATTGTGGTGCGCTGCAGTGAAGCCGAGTTCTGATCAGTAAGCGCTGTGATTGCATCAACCGAACGCATCTGCAACTGCAAGGTAAAAATGCCGGGGTAGAAAGTTGGTTTGGTGTCAAGAATCAATTGGTAAGTAGTGCGGAAATTTTTAATCACACCAGCCTTGAGTAATTGATTGGTAATTGCTTCTCCGGAGTCCCCCGACTTTACGGTGATCTGCACTTTGCCAGTTCCCGGACCGGGAAAATCATTACCCTGTAGCTGTTCAATTGCCGCACGAATTAGACCCTTATTGGCGTAAGCAACAGCACCACCAAGCAGTAGGGCAAAAACGATGAATCCAGCAAGAATGCGGCGACGGGCGTACTTATTCATTGATTTCACCTATCGCCTTGCCCGGCTGCTGGCCAGTACTCTTTTCTTGATCCATTGCCTGTTCCAAGATAACGGTTGCCGCAATCTGATCGATTATTTGACGACCCGATTTCGAATCTCTTCCCGACATTTTCAGAGCACTCGCGGCGGTGACCGTCGTCATTCGCTCGTCTATAAAGCGAACTTCTACTGGAACCAATGAGCCCAACTTGATGGCAAAATCAATCGCATCTTGGGTTGAAGAAGAGTGATTGCCCGACATCGAAACAGGAAGCCCAACATAAATCTCTATTGGCTCAACGTCGTTCACCAGTTCGACGATTCTCTTAAGGCTTGGCTCTAATTCGGCACCGCGTGAAACGGTCTCAATGCCCGAAGCTAGAATCGCGTGAAAGTCGCTTGCCGCGACACCGATGCGGACTTTGCCAACATCAATTGCCAGTCGACGACCGGATCGCACTACGCGCTCAGCGCTTCCTTGACTGCGACGATTGCAGCCGCAATCTTTGATGCATCAGAGCCACCGCCCTGGGCAATGTCATCCTTGCCGCCGCCACCGCCGCCAAGCACTGCACTTGCTGCACGCACAAGCGCTCCAGCTTTTGCGCCACTGGATCGAGCAGCATCTGTGGTGGCAATTACCAGCATTGGCTTGGTGTCGATGACTCCAAATACAGCGGCAATAGCGTTGTCTGCAGAGACCTTTTCACGAATCGAGGTAGCAAGAGTACGAAGATCATCAACAGAACCCACCTCGCCAAGTTCTGCTGCGATGAACTTTGTTGGGCCAATCTGCTGAGCGGCCGAAACGAATTCAGGAATGCGAGTTGCAAGTTGACCTGCCTGCAGCGAAGCTAGCTTGCGCTGTGCCAACTTAAGTTCTTCAAGGGTCGAAACCAAACGCTCTTCAAGCTGTTCCTTTGGCGACTTCAATGCCTCGGTCAAACGAGAAACCAATGCACGCTCAGCCGCCAAAGCACGGAACGCTTCGATACCAACCAGCGCCTCAATGCGACGTGAACCCGAACCAACCGATGATTCACCAATCAGCGAAATCATTCCAATTTGAGAGCTGTGGTCTACGTGAGTTCCACCGCAAAGTTCACGTGACCAAGGTCCGCCGATTTCAACTACGCGAACGCTTTCGTCATAGGTCTCACCAAATAGCGCTACGGCTCCCCACTTCTTTGCCTCGGGCAAAGTCATGAACTGCGCAGACACCGATAAATCCTTGCGGATCGCAAGGTTGCTTACCTCTTCGATTTCAGATTTGGTCTCTGAGGATAATGCCTGAGCCCAAGAGAAGTCGAGTCGCAGGAAACCAGGCTTGTTGTATGAACCACTTTGCAAGGCAGTTGGGCCAAGCACCTCGCGAAGAGCTGCGTGAACTACGTGAGTTCCAGAGTGCGCTTGGCGTGCACCGATTCGCCAATCGGAATCAACCTTGGTTGAAACCTTTTGGTCGATCGCAACTGAACCCTTGCGAACCAAAACCTTGTGGCTGATCAGACCCTTAACTGGCTTCTGCACGTCTAGGACCTCAAGCTCAACGCCGTCACCAATAATCAGACCGGCGTCAGAATCCTGACCACCCGATTCTGCATAGAAAGACGTCTCGTCAAGAATTATCTCGGCAATCTGACCCTGCGATGCCGACTTGGCGTCTTTACCATCAACGATCAGACCCAATACCTTTGCATCGGTTTCCAAAGATTCGTAGCCGGTGAACTTGGTGACACCCTTTGCACGGAAGTCCGAGTAAACAGAAAGATCTGTGCCGCCCAACTTCTTTTCGCGAGCATCAGCCTTAGCTCGATCACGCTGTTCCGCCATCAACGACTTAAAGCCATCTCTGTCAACGGTGAGACCAGCCTCTTCCGCGATTTCAAGAGTTAGATCGATTGGGAAACCGTAGGTATCGTGCAACAAGAAGGCAGCATCGCCAGTTAGCTGAGTTGA
Source organism: Actinomycetota bacterium (assembly GCA_039804765.1). Lineage (GTDB taxonomy): Bacteria > Actinomycetota > Actinomycetes > Actinomycetales > Microbacteriaceae > Rhodoluna. Next base: position 17,879 of record JBDLVL010000045.1, read on the forward strand.
CTTAGTTGCCTTCACCTCGGCTAGTGCCTGGTCAAGAAACACCGTACCGGCAGTCAAAGTGCGCAAGAAGGTTTCTTCTTCGCCAACGGCTGCGCGCAAAATGCGATCGAATTCCGTCTCAAGTTCTGGATACGCGGCCTTCATTGCATCTTTCGAAACATTGAAAAGTTCAGTGAAGACCGGACGTTCGACGCCAAGCAAACGCATTGAGCGAACGGTGCGACGCAGCAAGCGACGAAGAACGTATCCGCGTCCATCGTTGGCTGGCGTAACTCCATCACCAATTAGCATCAATGCCGAACGTACGTGGTCGGCAACAACGCGCATGCGCACGTCGTCTTCAACGCTTGCTCCATAGGTCTTGCCAGAAAGTTTTGCAGCAAGGTCAAGCACCGGTCGAACTTGATCAATCTCATAAAGGTTTTCTACACCCTGCATCAAAAACGCAACGCGCTCGAGCCCCATACCGGTGTCGATGTTTTTCTTTGGAAGTTCACCAAGAATTTCGAAACTATCTTTTCCGGTACCCTCGCCGCGCTCGTACTGCATGAAAACCAAGTTCCAGATTTCGATGTAGCGATCTTCGTCGGCCTCTGGGCCACCTTCGCGACCGTAAGCAGGGCCGCGGTCGTAGTAGATCTCAGAACATGGTCCAGCAGGTCCAGGCTGACCGGTAGACCAGTAGTTATCCTTCATTCCGCGACGCTGAATACGTTCCATTGGAATGTCAGCAACGTCACGCCAGATGCCAATTGATTCATCGTCATCTTGAAAAACAGTTACCCATAGCAATTGTGGGTCTAGGCCTAAGCAACCAGATTCTTTAGAGCCGGTTAGGAATTCCCAGGCGTAGGCAATGGCCTCTTTTTTAAAGTAATCGCCGAACGAAAAGTTGCCATTCATCTGAAAGAACGTGCCGTGACGGGTTGTCTTACCAACCTCTTCGATGTCAAGTGTGCGCACGCACTTCTGCACAGAAGTTGCACGTGAGTAAGGAGCTGGAACCAGCCCGCTCATGTACGGAATGAAAGGAACCATTCCGGCAACGGTAAAAAGAAGTGATGGGTCTTCGCTAATTAGCGAAGCAGACGGTACAACTGTGTGGCCTTTGCTCTCGAAGAAATCGAGCCAGCGCCGGCGAATCTCGGCGG
>JBDLVL010000046.1:0-13026 GCA_039804765.1 Actinomycetota bacterium
TAGACAAGTCATTCACTGACGACCTAGACATCGACTCAATCTCAATGATGACCATCGTTGTAAACGCAGAAGACAAGTTCGGCGTAAAGATTCCAGATGAAGAAGTAAAGAACCTAGTTACCGTTGGTGACGCAGTTAACTTCATTACCAACGCTCAGTAATCAAGGTTTACCAAATTGACTCAGAAAATCGTTGTTACCGGTGTGGGCGCTACTACCCCACTCGGTGGTGACGCGCGTTCCACCTGGAAGGCTCTGCTTGCCGGAGAGTCGGGTATCTCGACTATCGATAAGGAATGGGTTGCTCAGTACGAGCTTCCGGTTACTTTCGCTGGCCAGGCCAAGGTAAACGCCGCCGAGGTGCTTTCCCCGCAAGAGATCAAGCGCCTTGACCCTTCAAGCCAATTTGCTCTAATCGCAGCTCGAGAGGCTTGGGCAGACGCAGGTACGCCTGACGTTGCGCCTGAGCGCCTCGCAGTTGAATATGCCACCGGTATCGGTGGCGTGTGGACCCTACTAGACGCCTATGACGCACTAAAAGAAAAGGGTCCTCGCCGCGTACTTCCAATGACCATTCCAATGTTGATGCCTAACGGTCCAGCAGCGGCAATTGGTATGGATATCGCGGCTCGCGGCGGAGTTCGCACCGCAGTTTCAGCTTGTGCATCAAGTACAGAGGCAGTGGCTAACGCTGTTGCCCGCCTACAGTCCGGCGATATCGACGTGGTAGTTGCCGGCGGTTGCGAAGCCGGGATCCACCCGCTTCCGCTAGCAGCGTTTGCGGCGATGCACGCGCTTTCAAAGCGCAACGACAATCCTGCTGGCGCATCACGCCCCTACGATGTAAACCGCGATGGTTTCGTAATGGGCGAAGGTGCCGGTGCTTTGGTTCTAGAAACTGAGGCGCACGCCAAGGCTCGTGGCGCAAAGATTTACGCAGAGCTAGTTGGTGGTTCAGTAACCTCTGACGCTCACCACATCACAGCACCAGACCCAGAGGGCACCGGTGCTGCTCGTGCAGTTATTGCCGCGCTAAAGCAGGCGAAGGCAAAGCCTGAAGACGTCGTCCACATCAACGCACACGCAACTTCTACTCCGGTTGGTGACATAGCTGAATACACCGCTCTGCTGCGTGTCTTTGGTGACCACCTGGGCAAGATTGCAGTTTCAGCAACCAAGTCTTCAACCGGTCACCTACTTGGTGGAGCGGGTGCTATTGAGGCAATTTTCACCGTGCTTGCTCTTGCCGAGCGCACTGCCCCGCCAACAATTAATCTTGAAAACCAGGACCCAGCAATTCCGCTTGATGTGGTCACCTCTCCTCGTGCACTCCCTGAGGGTCCAATCCTGGCTATCAGCACCTCATTCGGTTTTGGTGGCCACAACGCAGTTATCGCGTTCCGCAGCTACGAAGGCTAACCAGCCTTGAGCAAGCTCTACTTCCGTCACGGCGCCATGAACAGTGGCAAGAGCACTGCCCTGCTTCAGGCCGCGCACAACTACGAAGAGCGCGATCAGCACGTACTGTTGGCTAAGCCGGCTATCGACGTCAAGGGCGAGAAAGCAATCATCAGTCGCCTAGGCGTTGACCGCGAGGTTGATTTCCTGATTACCCCCGAGTTAGATCTGCGCAAAGAGTTCAGCAACCGCGTTACCGAATTCAAGAGCCAAACCGGCAAGAACATAGCCTGCCTGTTGATTGACGAAGCCCAGTTTCTGAGTCGCGCTCAGGTTGATCAGGCCCTTGAAATTGCGGTTATCGACGATGTTCCAGTCTTGGCCTACGGTATTCGCACGGACTTCTTGACCAATGGATTTCCAGGCAGCCTGCGCTTACTAGAAATTGCCCACAGCCTCGAGGAACTGAAAACTATTTGTCGCTGTGGGCGTAAGGCCCTCTTCAATGCCCGAAAAATTGATGGGCAATTTGTCTTCGATGGTGATCAGGTCGCGATTGATGGCGTACACGTAACGTACGAATCGCTTTGCCCGGCCTGTTACTTCTCAGAGCGCGGCGTTTCCTAAATTCTTAGTATGGGTTCTTGATCCACTCGCGGGAAACCGCAAAGCGCTCAATGATCTCCGGAATCGGATCAACGCCAATACCAGGGCCAGTTGGCACTTTGATGTGGCCATCGACCAGCACAAACGGCTCGGTCAAATCGGTTTCAAAATAGCGGGATGACGCCGAGGTATCACCTGGCAAAGTGAAGCCCGGCATAGCGGCTAGGGCAAGGTTTGCTGCGCGGCCAATTCCGGTCTCAAGCATGCCACCGCACCAAACCGGAATGTTATTAGCAACGGCAATGTCGTGAATCTTTACCGATTCTATGTAGCCACCAACGCGCGACGGTTTGATGTTGATAATCTCCGCAGCACCAATTTCAATTGCGTCGCGAGCGATGTCGGCAGAAATAATAGTCTCGTCCAAGCAAACCGGAGTCTCAATGTAGTCGGCCAGCTTGGCGTGGCCAAGCAGGTCTTCCTCAAAAATCGGCTGTTCTATCAAAAGTAAATTGAACTCATCAAGACGCTTCAACAAATCAAAATCATCGCGGGTGTAAGCGGTATTCGCGTCAACCTGCAGCAACAGGTCTGGCCCATAAGTCTCACGCACAAGCTTTACAGGTTCGTAATCCCAACCTGGTTCAATCTTTAGCTTGATGCGGACATAGCCTTCGTTTAGGTAGCCATCAACGAATCCCATTAGCTCTGGCAGAGAATCCATAATTCCCACCGATACGCCGGCGGGAACCTTGTCTCTGGTTGCACCAAAGTAACTTGCGAAAGACTTGTTTGCCGCGCGGAGTTGAGCATCAAGCAGAGCGGTTTCAATCGCGGCCTTAGCCATTCGATGCTGTTTTATCCAGTGCAAAGTCGGTGCAACCGCCTCGGCAGTTAGGTCGTGACCTAACTTGAACAAATCAGGCAAAATGAATTCGCGCAGCACGGCCATTGCACCGGTGTGATACTCGCTTGAATAGTCCGGACGGTCGTTGGCACCGCATTCGGCCCAACCCTCACCTTGATCGGTGATGACGTGCACCCATACCACTTCGTGCATGTTTACCGAACTAAACGATGTTCTAAATGCCGACTTCAGTGGCACGTTCAGACGAATTAGTTCAACTGCTTCTAGTTTCATTTAGCTTCCTGTTTTCCTAGCTTTAGTCTTCTGAAAATTCATAGTCAGACGTGGCCGGCTCTACCAAAATTGCGGTGCGATCTTGATTGACCGCACTGATAAACCAGCCATCGTCCAGCGCTGGCTTCAGCACCTCGCGCACTGCCTTGCGCCACTGACGGGCAAGGTCAAGATTGCTCTTACGCATGGCTTCGATGTCTTCTGGTAGCTCAACCCAAAACGCATTGGTGTCGTCAAAGCCCTGGCTTACTGGCGCACCGGCCTGGTTTTTCAGCGCTATGGCGTTGGTCTTGGTTGTCTCATTGGAAAGCGATTCCTGCACCGGCCAATAGGCAAACAATCGGTCTGAATCGTCACCCGCATTAATGGCGTCGGTCATGGTGCCGTAAAAATTGGGCAGGTACTCAACGGCTAAGGCACCAAGTTTTTCAAAATTGAACACACAGTTGCGCCTTACCAGCGGATCAAAGGTCCAGGTTATGCCACCTAGTTCGCGTTCCTGCGCCCAAGCAAACTGGTGTTGTTTTAGTTGAAAGCCAACGCCGGGCACAGCTGCCGCTGTGACGTGAGAGTGCAATACCTGGTGGGCCGCATACTCACCAAGGAAACCAAATGATGCGCCTACAACCTGGTTGTCTTGTTTGGCGATGGTGGCGTATCCGCCGATGTGAACGGCTGCCAATACCAGGTCAAATGGCACCACTTCATCGCCGTCGGTCCAGATTGTCTTAAAAAAGGTAGCCATGTCTTCTGCTTCGGTGGCACTACCTACCTCAACGATTTGCAGCTTTGCAGACATTTTTCAATTCTTTCAGATTTAAATGAAATCGGGGGCAAGCCTAAGCCTGCCCCCGAAAATCAATTACTAATTACTTGCCGTTGATTGTGACGTCAGTTACAGCAAAGGCAGATAGGTTCCACTTAGCTAGTAGCTTTGCGTAGGTTCCATCTGCAACCAGCGACTTAACTGCTGCCTGAATTGCAGCGGTAAGGCCAGAGTTCTTCTTTAGTACTCCAATACCGGTTGGTACTGAGGTGTAACCCTCTGGAGCATCGGTTGGAACAACAACTTCAAAGTACTTTCCCTCACCGGCGGTCTGAGCAGTGTAAGCGGCAACCTGGCCGTCGTTAACACCAGCAGAAGCCTTGCCTGCGCGAATAGCGTTCTGAGCGTCACCATCGGTTGGGAACTCAAGTACCTGGATCTTCTTGGCGCAGCTTGGGTTTACTGCGTTGATTAGGTCAATCTGGGCGGTCGCGGTCTGAATAGCAACTGTCTTGCCACAAAGATCTGCGAATGCCTTGATGCCCTCTGGGTTGCCAGCAGGAACTACCACCGCGAAACCAGCGCTGAAGTAGTCAACGAAGTCAAGAACCTTCTGGCGCTCAACGGTGTCATTCATGCCAGACATGATGATGTCGTGGGTGCCTGACTGAAGAGAAGGAATGATTCCGTCCCAGTCCTGGTCTTCGAAGCTGAACTTAACGCCAAGCTTTGCACCTAGAGCCTGCGAAAGGTCGTAGTCAAAACCGGTTGGCTGGTCTTCGTCATCGAAAAGTTCCATCGGTGCGTAAGGAATGTCAGACGCAACGCTGATGCCGTCCTTGAACTCTGCTGGCAACAATGCTGCAGCAGCGTCATCTACGGCGATAACGGCAGGCTTGCCGTCTTCTGAGTCAGCTGGTGTGCCTGCAGCACAGCCGGTTAGAGCGAATACGCTCGCGGTAGCCAGCATTGCAAAGCCAGCAAGTTTTGAAATAGCCATTGTTCTCCTATCGGGGATTTACAAATTGAGCCTAGTTCAGCAGCCCCCAAAAAATGGGCAAATCAGCCAATCTTTACCAGTTCGAAACAAGCCCCTAGTGGGCCCCTCAGGGCTACAGAACGCTGTTAATGAACGACTTGGTGCGTTCGTTCTTAGGCTTGTCAATCACCTGGCTAGGGGTGCCGTCCTCGACCACAACACCGCCATCCATAAAGACCACGCGGTCGGCTACCTCGCGAGCAAAGCCAATTTCGTGAGTAACGACGATCATGGTCATACCGCTCTGCGCCAACTTACGCATTACATCAAGCACGTCACCCACCAGCTCAGGGTCAAGCGCCGAGGTTGGCTCATCAAAAAGCATCAGCTTTGGTTCCATCGCCAGCGCGCGAGCAATCGCCACACGCTGCTGCTGTCCACCGGAAAGCTGTGCCGGGTAGTGATCACCCTTGTCACTAAGTCCAACTGACGCTAGTAGGTCTTTGGCTTTTTCAATTGCCACAGACTTAGAGATTCCCTTGACACCGATAGGTGCCTCGATAACGTTCTCGATTGCGGTTAGGTGCGGGAACAAATTGAAACGTTGGAACACCATTCCAATTTCGCTGCGCTGTTTGGCGATTGCGCTTGGCTTCATTTCATAAATTGCATCGGTCTTCTCACGGAAGCCCATTAGTTCGCCGTCTACATAGAGACGACCACCGTTAATGGTTTCTAGGTGGTTGATGCAACGAAGGAAGGTTGACTTGCCTGAACCAGATGGACCAAGTAGGCACAGTACCTGTCCCTGCTCAACCTGAAGGGTGATGCCCTTGAGGACCTCGTTAGAACCAAAGCTCTTGCGAATCGCACGAGCGTCAACCATTAGCGGCTTGCTCATACGTTTCCCTTCATGCCAACGCGCAACCAGCGTGACTTTTGAGTGGCAACGCTGAATCCACGACCGTACTTCTTTTCAAGATAGCTCTGTGGGAAAGAAAGCACTGTAGTCATGATGAGGTACCAGAAACCAGCCACCACCAACAGCTCAACCTGAGCCAGGTTTTGCGATGAGATCTGTGAGGTACGAGCGTAAAGCTCCATCACTGCAACCACCTGAAGCAATGACGTGTTCTTTAGCATCGAGATAAATTCGTTGCCCATCGGTGGAATGATTACGCGCATAGCTTGAGGCAATACGATACGGCGAAGTGTGTAACCAGAGCCCATACCCAGAGACTTTGCTGCTTCTGCTTGACCCGAATCTACTGACAGAATTCCGGCACGAACAATTTCGGCGGCGTATGCGGCTTCGTTAAGTGAAAGCGCAATGATTCCGGCAACCAGTGAGGTGAATACCAGTGAAGTCTTTTCTGACCACCAGATCATGTCAGTGAATGGAATACCTACATCGATAGTTGGGTAAATGATGCCTAGGTATCCCCAGAAAACAACCTGCAGCAGCAGCGGTGTGCCGCGGAAGAAGCCAATGTACCCAGCGGCAACTAGCTTTAGAACTGGGTTGGTTGAAAGCTTCATAATGGCCAAGATGATGGCCAGAATTGTTCCAATTAGCATGGACACCACGGTTAGTGTCACGGTTAGACCTGCAGCGGCAATTACCTTGCCGTTGAACAAGAACTTGGTGACGATCTCGTGATTGATGTTTGGCGATGCCCAGAGTGAATAAACAAAAAGACCAAGTAGGCCAACCAGAACAACAGCTGATACCCAACGCCAAGGGTGGCGAAGTGGAATCGCGACTACGTCGTCGCTGTTCTGCTTGTCTGACATCGGGGCCTTTCCTTGTTTCACAATACTAAGGGAACTGCACCTATATCAGTGGCCAAGTGGGGAGTACGGGACTTGAACCCGTGACCGACGGATTATGAGTCCGCTGCTCTAACCGGCTGAGCTAACTCCCCCAGCTGCTACCTAACTAATCTTCGTCGTTTTTGAGACGCTCGGTGGCGTTCTTAACGACTTTCTTAGCCTTGGTTGCAGTCTTTTTTGCGGACTTCTTCACTTCGTCGCGAAGATCCTCAAATTTTTCTCGTACTTCATCTACTACCTCACCACGAAGATCAGCAGCCGCCTCACGCAATGCCTTGGCGCGCTCACGGAGTTCAACAACGCGGTTGTGCAGCGGCTCAGGAAGAACACCGATGGCCTGGGTGTAGGTATCGCTGTTGTCATCAGATGTGCGGTCTGAATCTTGATCGCCGCGGTAGAGGCCTTCAAAGATGGTCAGCGTGCGTTCGATGTCATGTGACTGAATTAGGTGCAGCGAGTTTTCTGACAAACGATCAAGCTCAGCCTGATCTGCAGTGAGAATCTTCTTCAGTCGGTCGGCAAACTGCTGAACGTCGTCAGGTTCAAATAAATAGCCGTTGTCGCCGTCGTGCACCAGGTGTGGCAGCGCCATTGCATTTGCAGCCACTACTGGGCGACCAGAGGCCATTGCCTCCATTGTGGCAATACTCTGCAACTCGGCGATAGATGGCATAGCAAAAACAGTTGCTCGCTCGTAGGCCTTTGGTAATTCTTCTTCAGTAATGTGCCCTAAGAAGTTAACCTGCTTTGAAATTCCAAGTTCCAGCGCTAGGTCTTCAAGGTGCTTGCGTTCCCCGCCGTCACCAACAATTTCAACCTGAGTATTCAACTTCTTCGGCAACATCGCGACGGCCTTCAACAGGTTATGGATGTGCTTTTCGTAATCTAGTCGGCCCAGGAACAAAACGCGTGGGGTCTCGTTTGAGGTTGGTGTGGCGTTGGCAAATTTCGAGGCATCGATTCCACAACTAATAGCCAGCACGTCATTAACGCCGGCCGCAGCCTCTAGCAATTCTGCGGCGCGGCGAGTTGGTGTGGTGATGAAATCAACCTGCTTTAGCACTCGCCCGGCATCGGCCCAGGCCATCTTCATTGCAGTCTTCTCAAAAAATTTGGGAATGATCACCGAATATTGAATTAAGTTCTCAGGCATGATGTGGTTGGTTGCCAAAAGTCGAATGCCCTGTTGCTTAGCGCTCTTCACCAAGTAGCGACCCATGATTAGGTGTGACTGAATGTGAACAGCGTCTGGTTTTACCTTGCGCAGAATTTCATCGGTCTTGGTTTGCAAGGTGAAAGGCCAAACGTAACGCAAAGTCTTGTGCTGCGGAATGCGGAAACTCTTGATGCGGTGCACGGTCATTGCTTGACCATCGTGGATCTCTGTGAAGGACCCGTGGTTGCTGTCGTAAGCGGCGGCAACGATGTGAACGTCGTGTCCGTGACGGGCCAATCCACCGGCCAGGCGCTCGGCAAAACGAGCCGCACCATTAATGTCTGGCGGAAACGTATCGCAGCCAATCACAATGGTGAGTGGCTTATTGGCCACACGGTTTGTAGCAGGGGTCAAGACTGAACCTTTTTTAGGGGAATCGATTGGGATAGCCCAATACCTAGATTTTACCCCTTGGCCGGCTTGAGCGTGAGCTCGGGATGTACCTTGGACAGAAGAATTACGCCAACCACGGCCATAATCGCACTCAATCCAAAGCCCAGAATCACCGCCAGATTGGCCGATGTAGCCTCGCCAAGAATCACAATGCCAATGGTGACGGCAACCAGTGGGTCAATCACGGTCAGGCCGGCAATCACCAGATCGGGTGGACCCGATGAGTATGCGTTCTGCACGAACCAACTGCCCAAAGAAACAGCACCGATAAGGGCTATTAGGCAAAAGACAGTTAGCCATTCAAACTGAGTTTGGTAAATTCGCTGAATTACCACCTTCGCGAGCGTCGCTACAAAACCGTAGAGCACTCCGGCGCCAATCACATAGGTGAGCGCCTTGGCCTGGCGACCAAGCGTAAAGAACAAAACCGTGAATATCACCAAAATGACACCAAGCACACCAAGCACTTCACGAAGTCGATCGTCGTTTAGCAAGGTCTCATTGGCAACACCGGATGCCATGGCCACGAAGGCAGCGATGCCAAGAGTGCATAGCGAAATGGCGATGATGGTTCCGCGGTTCAATCTAGTCTTGGTGACTCTTGCGTTCAGTAAAGAGGTAATTACCAACGCGATTGCGCCAACCGGTTGAACCACAATTAGCGGGGCAAGAGACAAAGCTGCCAGCTGCAATCCAATACCAACGGCCATAAATGCAGTCCCACTCAGCCACTTTGGCTTTATTAGTAGTGAAAATAGTTGCTTAATCGAGAGCGAGCCGCGACCAATCTTGCCGGGCTTCCTTTGGGTGATCGAATTTTTATCTGACACTGCATCATTTTGAAACTGCGCACCAAAAGCAAGGGCTACAGCGGCCAGAATCGCCAGAAAAATTGCTAAGGCGCGAGCATCTACGCCTGGACCATAGGCCAGCATTTGGTTTGCTTCGCTAAACAACATATCTATCCGACTATATCCCGCTGGCTACCCGAATGCGGGCAGGCTAGGCGGTAAATTTACCTAATGACCATCAGACCCATCTGCATCACCGGCGAACCGGTACTGCACAGCCGCGCCCGTGAAGTTGAAGTATTCGACGACGAGCTTCGCCAGTTAGTTGCCGACATGTACGAAACAATGGACAAAGCCCCGGGAGTTGGTCTAGCTGCCCCTCAGATTGGCGTTGGCCTGCGCATTTTTACCTACGACTATGCAGATGACGAAGGTAATGAACGCCGCGGTGTAATTATTAATCCAAAACTTGAGGTTGGCCCGATCGTTGATGAACCCGCAGACGAAGACACAGAGATCGAGGGCTGTCTATCGGTGCCTGGTGAACGATTTCCGCTAAAACGCGCAGAGCACGTGGTGGTTAGTGGTGTGGATCTAGAACAAAAACCAATTCGCATTGAGGCCGATGGTTGGTTCGCCAGAATCTTTCAACATGAATTTGATCACTTAGACGGCTTTCTTTACGTTGATCGATTGGCTGAACCTTGGAAAGAAATTTCAAGCGACATCATCGCCGATAACGGTTGGGGTAAACCGGGGCTAACTTGGCTGCCAGGTAAAGACAATTTAGAGGCATAGTCTTCTAGAGCTGAGCCAGTTAGCCGCCAAAAAAGAATCTAATCAGTGCCGCAGCTATTGCCGATGCTGCCACCATAACTACAAATGGTGCACGAAGGTAAAGCAAAATTGCCGCAATGCCCAAAGCCGGAATCCGTGCATCAAAATGAATCTCGCCGCCGCCAGTCAAACCCTGGACGCCCAACAGCGCTGAAAGAAGTGCCACCGTGAGCAAATTCGCAATTCGTGAAATCGTTGGATGTTTCAGAACCGAACTTGGCACCATGAAGCCCAAAATCTTCCAAGAGTAAACTGCGGCACTCGCCAAGAGAATTCCTAACCAAAGACTCATCTCTTAGCCCCAGCTTCATCTGCAGACGGATTTGCGAACAAGTTCAACAAACCAACGACGACTGCCGCTACACCGGCCAACAAAACTGGCACACCCGCAGATAGAAACGGTGTGGCTGCCGTAGCAATAATCAGCGCGGCCGCTGCAACTGCAACTGCTTGACGTTCCCTAAGGCGCGGCCAGAGCAAACCCAAGAATGCTGCAGCCGCTGCGGCATCTAGACCCCACTTTGACGGGTCACCCAGTGCATCGCCAAGAATTGCTCCAGCTAGTGTCATCAAATTCCAAAACACAAAAACCGCAGCACCGGTCAACCAAAAACCGCGAACCTGATTCTTGTGTTCAGCTTGTGATGTTGATACCGCAGTTGATTCATCGATGGTCAACATTGCTGGAATTAGCTTGCCAAGCCCAACTCGATTCAGAATTGGTGCAAGTCGCACAGCATAAAAACCATTTCGAATACCCAACAGCCAAGCAGAAATAATTGCTGCTCCTACCCCGGCGGTGCCAACTCCGGCGCCACCAGCCGCGGCGATCACACCAACAAAGGCAAACTGCGAACCACCGCTGAACATGAGAAGGCTAAGCACCTGGGTCTGCCAAATGTCTAGGCCGGCCGCCACCGACAGCGCACCGAATGAGATGCCATAGAGTCCGGTTGCCAGGCCAACTCCGATTGAGATTGAAGTCACGGATGATTGCTTAGCCATTTTTGCCATCCGCGGCATTGATAGCCAAAAATAGTTGCGCCCTGGTTGCCAGCGAGCACTTTGCCAGAATTAATTTCATAGCTTGGCGAACTCGGTACTTAGGAACATCAATAGCTCTAGCAATCGCATCGTCATCTGACCCAGCCTTGAATTGTTCAAGTATTGCCGCTTCCTTGTCGTCCAGAGTGCCCAACTTGACCAGAATATCTGGCACATCAAACTCCACGCCCTTGGTTCGGTTCACTAGGCTACGCAGCGAGTCGAAATCTATAACGTCCTCACTTGCGCCACAGCTGCGAATTGCCTTTAGCAGTTCGCCAGACTCGGAATCTAGGGTGACTAAATCGGACGCTCCAGCGGCAATACTGGCTAGCAGAAGCTCATAACTAAAGTAGGGGCCCGTCAAAATAATTGCGGGGACGTCGGAATTTGCCTCGTGATAAAGCGGAATCAGTTTCTCAACTAATGCAATTCCGTCTAAACCACGTACGCGGTGATCGATGACTAAAACGTCAATTAGTGCTTCTGGTGCACGAACCAGAGCATCGGCTGCACTTTCCTCTTCGAATACCACCTTGCAGTCAGCCTGTGAATCAATGACCATGCGCCTGCCGAAACGAATGTCGGCATCAGCATCAATAAGACCAATGCGCAGAACTTCTGACATGACTATATCTTGCCGGCTAGAGATCGTAGGTGAGGGAAGATTGCCGAAACGGTGAAGCCCACACCAGGAACGCGGGTGGCTTCGATTCCGCCACCGTAGAGCGCCGCGCGTTCACGCATTGCGGTAAGTCCAGCACCCTTGATTGTTTCAACTAGTGCGCGGGCATCGTCCTCAGCTGTGTAGCCAGAATCCTGAACGTCAAGGCTGACCTGACTTCGCCGCATGGACTCGACACCATTGTCTTTAATCAAAACCTGAAGACCTTCTTCGACCCATGAGAACGCGATCGAAACATCAGTGCCAACTATGCAGTGCTGCTTCACATTTTCAAGTGCGTCAAAAACGATGCGGTAAATTGCCAGGCCAGCGCCTTCGGCGATTTCGAATCGTGGACCCTCGTGAGAAATTGAAACGTTGAAGCCGAATTCACGATAAGTGATTGCCAGATTTACTAGTTCGTCAATTCCCGGTGGGGCTGCTGAAACACTGTGAGTCTTATTCAGCATGTCAAAGAGTCTGCGCAGCTCTGAGTGTGCCGCTCGAGCGCTAGAAACAACCCGGTCAAGAGAACGAAGTGCAGAGTTTGGATCTGCCTTTGCTGCGTATGAACCGCCCTCGGCCTGCGAAATAACCGCAGTTACTTTTTGAATGATTAGCTCATTAATGTCACGTGCAATTTCAAATCGCTCGTTCTGCTCGGCAACTTCAAGCGAGAGCCTTGCCTGAGTGTCTGCCGAAAGAGCGCGGTCAAATTCGGTACCAACGTAAACCTCATAAGTGATCGCCAATCGACCCAACAACCAAAACAGAATGTTTCCTGCGCCAACTAGCAAACTCAAAACCAAGAACGCCGATGTTTTTGAAACCTCAGATTGAAAAGTTAGACCGTAGACTTCGGAGCCAAGTGGCAGACCAAAAGTATTAACCCAGGCAACCCCAAGTCCAACCACGATGGTCACCGAAAGGCAGATTGAATACCAAATTCTGCTGGCGAAAGCTGCCGTAAGAAATAAGGCCATGGCCGCACTGATGCCACCGGCAACCGGAGACAGGCCTAACCATATTTCGACCGCGGTGCCGATCACGGTAAGTGAAATGCTCAGTGCAGGAATTTGAGCGGCAAAGAGAACAGCTAAAGCCAAAATTGCGGTAGTGATTAGAGCGAAATAGCCCTGAGCAAGTAGGTCAATGCCACCCAGAAATAGTAGGGCAAAAGCGCTGAGCGCCGCGGAAGAGAGCCATCTGTGGTCTTGGATCCAACGTATCAACGTGGCCTCCAGATCATTGAAAAAGAGTGGCTCCCCGGCTTGGACTCGAACCAAGAACCTATCGGTTAACAGCCGATTGCTCTGCCAATTGAGCTACCGAGGAATGTTGATTTAGCAACTGGACTAC
>JBDLVL010000047.1:0-21676 GCA_039804765.1 Actinomycetota bacterium
GCGGCGCGCTTAACTTCTTTGGTTAGCTGCGCATAAGTAAGTGTGCGAGTATCGCCCGGTTCACCTTCAAAGTGAATTGCAACGCGGTCACCGTTGCCGGCTTCAACGTGACGGTCAAGACAGTTGTAAGAGATGTTCAGTTCACCATCGTGGAACCAACGAGCGAACGGTGCTTCGCTCCAGTCAAGAACCTGAGCGAATGGTTTGTGCCAGTGCAGGCGGTTGGCTTGTTTAGCCCAAAAGGCTAGGCGGTCTGCCTTGGCCTCGGCGTAGATTTCGGGCTGAGCAATCGCGTTCTTTGCAAAGTCGCTCGACGGCGCAAAATGGCGTGTTTCCTGAGACATCGTTGTCCTCCGTAGGGGTTTGTAACCTGTGGCAATCCTGCCATAAAAAACTTTTCTAGACCTTTTCACAGGCAATAGTGGAGTTTTGGGAACAAAAAGGGTGGTTAGCCACTTATCATTTATCTGTTAGCGCTTGTCGTTAACTTGCGATACCAGTTCCCCCAATTGGTATCGCCCGGCCCCAGACTCTTCCCCCAAGAGGCTGGGGCCCCCTAATTTAACGGGGACACCTAATGGTCCAGGCGCCAAGGCGCAGGTATTTATCCACAGATTCAGTGCTCGCGGCCTGCTTTAGGCCTAAAACACCCATAGTTGGCCCATGACGTTATGGGTGATGGCTCCGCTGGAGGCGGTTGGCCCCAAATTGGGTGGGCTGCTGGCCATGCCCGGAGTGACCGATCTGCTGGTCAATGGCTGGGGCCAGGTTTGGGTTCAGCGCGGCGGGAATTCCCTGGAACCGGTGGCTAGCCCCTTTGAGTCTGAGGCAGAGCTTGGGCGGCTGGCGCAAGAGCTAATCGCCAAGGGTGGCCGGCACCTGGATCAGGCAAATCCTTTTGCCGATGTCTCGATTGGGTCGGAATCCGGTGGCGGGCTCCGAGTTCACGCGGCTTTGGCATCCGGTTGTAATCCCAATACGCATTTATCCGTTCGGGTACACCTGAATCGTTTATTTGGGCTCGAGCAACTGAGTGACTTTGGAATGTTCGATCAGTCACAGACGAGTTTGCTGCGGAAAATCATTCTGGATCGTGAAAACTTTTTAATCTCAGGTGCCACCGGCAGCGGCAAGACAACTTTGTTGCGCGCCATGTTGGCCGAGTGCGTGGGCGAGCGAATTATCGCCCTCGAGGATGTTGCCGAAATTGGTCTGCAGGGCGCACACTTTATTTCTTTACAAACTCGACAGGCAAATAACGAGGGCAAGGGTGAAATTGCACTCGACCGATTAGTGCGCGAGGCACTGCGAATGCGGCCCGATCGTTTAGTGGTTGGTGAGGTGCGCGGCGCCGAGTTGATCGTAATGTTGCAGGCGCTAAACACCGGCCACCAAGGAGCGGGTGCCACCATTCACGCAAACTCTTTAGAAGATGTTTTGCCTCGAGTAAATGCCATTGGCAGATCCGTTGGCATTGACTCAAAAGATATGACAGAGCAAATGCAGTCGGCATTCAGTTGGTTGATCCACGTTGATCACCGCAAGGTGGTGAAAATTGCCAGAATCGGAAATTAAACATTCTGCTAACGCGGTTCGCAGAGTGAGCGCACTACTTGGTGCTGGATTGCCCGCAAATCAAGCGATGCAAATTTGCAGCGATGAAATTACAAATCTTTCGCCGCAAGATAAAAAACAATTTGATTTGGTTTGGGGTTTGTCGGCAAAACTTGGTGGCCCAATCCTCTTGGCGTTGAATCGAATTGCTGAAGTTTTTGATGGGCAGCAACGAAACCGGCACGAGCTTGAGCTGGCCTTTGCTGGTCCGCAAGCCACGGCCAAGCTGGTTATGTGGTTGCCGGTGCTGGCCCTGATGCTTGGTCAGGCGGTTGGCATGAATCCAATCGGTGCCATCTTTCATTCGCCACTGGGTGCGCTGTCAGTAAGCCTGGGGCTAGGCCTTATGGTTGCTGGGCGCCAGTGGACCAGGCGGTTACTAGGCAAGGCCCTGCCCGCTGAGCATGATCCCGGTGCGTATCTGGATTGCGTTCTGATTGGGCTGCAGGCTGGGCTTCCTCTGAGCACCGCACAGGCAGAGGCCTCGCAGGAATACCAAGCTGTGTTTGAACAACCGCCCCAGCCGCAAAATTTTGAACGACTAGAAAATGCTGCGGAGCTTTCGCGCAGCACCGGAGCAGCGATTAGTCAAATTCTGATTGCCGAGGCAGATGCATTTCGCGAACAACACCGGTACCAAGTTGCCACACGAATTTCCAAGCTGGGAGTGCAGCTCATGATTCCGCTGGGTGTTGCAGTCTTACCAGCTTTCATTTTGCTCTCGATTGTTCCAATCGCAATTAGCTTGCTGTCAAACGGGCAGCTTTAGAAAGGTGATTACAAAAATGATTAAACAATTTATGAAAGATGAAACTGGTGCCGCGACTGCAGAGTACGCAATTGCAACCATGGCAGCGGTTGGCTTCGCGGGATTGCTGGTGGTAATCATGCGATCCGATGAAGTTCGCACAATTTTGTTTGACCTGGTCAAGAGCGCGCTCAGCTTCACGAACCCAAACAGCGGTGCCGCGCCTGCAAACTGAACGGGGTTCGGTGACGGCAGAACTTGCCATGGCACTGCCGGCGGTTGCACTGGTGATTGCAATCACGCTTGGCGCGTTCTCGCTTCAGATTGAACGAATGAAATTGGTTGAGGTCTCGGCTTCTGCTGCTCGTGCCGTTGCCAGGGGAGAGTCAGAAGAGAATGCACGCGCACTTATTTATGAATTGCTGTATCCGATTGCGGCCGATGCGCTCCTGATTGAGTACGAGCATCGCGAGAACGTGGTGTGTGCCAAATTATCTAGACAGTTTGCATTACCCGGACTTGGAGCAAAGCTTTTTGACGTGGCCGAGATTCAGTGCGCCAGAAAGTTGGGACTTTGATCCGGGCAAGGCAGCGAGTCGGTCGCTTCGGCGAGCGCGGTTCAGGCACCGTGCTGGCTTTGGCGGCGGTAACGCTGGCTGTGGGTGTGTTTAGTTTGAGTCAGATCGTGGCGTTTAATCTGATTCAGCAACGCCGGCTGCAATCAACGGTGGATGCCATGGCAATTGGGGCAACAGATGCCCTGCGGGGCCTAAATACTGGGTTTCCTTGCCCAACTGCCGGCGAAATTGGCCTAATTAAAGGGGTGGAACTTGACACGTGTCGTATTGTCGGATTCGAAGTGTTTATTTCGGCCCACTCCAAGGGGGTGGGTATAGTTCTAAGCGCTAACGCGCTGGCGGGCCCAAGTTCCTAATGGGCCCCTATAAAGAGGAGTACCCCATTGGCTGGTAGCCACAAGCTTGTCATCGTTGAGTCGCCTGCAAAGGCTAAGACGATCTCAAAGTACCTAGGCAACGACTACGAGGTCTTGGCCTCGATTGGTCACATTCGCGACCTGGTTGACCCAAAGAACCTACCTGCCGAGAAAAAGGTTGGCTCGCTAAAGAAGTTCTCGATTGACATTGAGAACGACTTTGAGCCTTACTACGCCATTTCTGCCGGTAAGAACAAGACCGTCACAGACTTGAAGAAGGCCCTTGCCGGAGCCGACGAACTATTTTTAGCAACAGATGAGGACCGCGAGGGTGAAGCCATTGCCTGGCACCTGCTTCAGGTATTGAAGCCAAAGGTGCCTGTTAAGCGCATGGTGTTCCACGAGATCACCAAAGAAGCCATTACCGCCGCTCTTGAGCACACCCGCGAGGTAGACAACAACCTGGTTCAGGCTCAGGAAACCCGCCGAGTTGTAGACCGCCTGTATGGCTACGAAATTTCACCGATTCTTTGGCGCAAGATCAACCGCGGGCTAAGCGCAGGTCGTGTGCAGTCACCGGCAATGCGTTTGGTGGTTCAGCGTGAGCGTGAGCGCATGGCGTTTGTGTCAGCCAGCTACCACGACGTTGAAGCAACCTTTGATTCTCAGGTTGCCGGCGAGCCACAGTTCGTTGCCAAGTTGCAAAGCGTTGCCGGTAAGCGAATCGCAACCGGTCAGAGTTTTGACGACAAGGGTAAATTAACCGCCGACGTAATTTTGTTGGACCAGAAGCAGGCAGACGCGCTCGCCGAAGCCACTCGCTCGGGTAAGGCCAACATTGAGGTTGCATCGGTTGAATCAAAGCCAAGCACTCGACGACCGGCTGCACCTTTTACTACTTCTACTTTGCAGCAAGAGGCATCGCGCAAGTTGCGTATGTCTGCAAAGCAGACCATGGACACCGCACAGGGTTTGTACCAAGAAGGTCACATCACCTACATGCGTACCGACTCACCAACACTTTCAACTCAGGCAATCAATGCTGCGCGCGAACAAGCAAAAGAAATGTTTGGCGCCGAGATGGTTCCAGATGCACCACGCATCTACCAGGGCAAGTCAAAGAATGCACAAGAGGCGCACGAGGCTATTCGACCAGCCGGTGAAAAGTTTGTGCACCCATCGGAGTTGTCTCGCGTATTAAGCGGACGCGCATACGATCTTTACGATTTGATTTGGAAGCGCACTGTTGCATCGCAAATGATGGACGCCAAGGTCTCTACCACCACCGCAAAGATTCAGGTGAGCCCGCTTGCAGATGGCACGGTTGCGGAATTCACCGCATCGGGAACCGTGGTTACCTTCCGTGGTTTCATGGCGGCCTACGAAGAAAGCACCGATGAACCTCGCGAAGAGGAGTCGGAGGAGAAAGAGTCAAAGCTTCCTAACCTGAGCGTTGGTCAGAAGCTCAAGGCAATCGATGTGGTTGCCAAGGATCACCAGACTTCACCACCACCGCGCTACACAGAGGCATCGCTGGTTAAGGCTCTAGAAGAAGACGGCATTGGCCGCCCTTCTACTTACGCTGCCATTTTGTCGACCATTATCAACAAGGGCTACGTGACCAAGCGCGGCCAGGCGCTAGTGCCAGCCTGGATTGCCTTCACCATCACGCGATTCCTTGAAGAGAACTTTGGAAACTTGGTGGACTACGCGTTCACCGCTCAGATGGAAGAAGACCTAGACAAGATTGCCGCCGGAGAACTTGACCGCAGCACCTGGTTGAAGAAGTTCTATTTTGGTGACGACGGCAAGGTAGCTGGTCTAAAGCCAACCGTTGAAAACCTTGGCGATAGCGATCCACGCGCGATCAACTCAATTGAGATTAAAGAGGGCGTGACTCTTCGCACCGGTAAGTACGGTCCTTACATTGAAATCTTTGGCGAACCAACCGCCGAGGGTCACGATGAAAATGGTCGACGCATCGTAAATATTCCTGAGGGACTTGCACCTGATGAACTAACTCCGGACAAGGCACAGGAACTCATTGATGCGCCAATCATCACCGACCGCATTATGGGTGTTGACCCGGCAACTGGTTTTGATATTTTGTTCAAGGACGGTCGCTACGGCCCATACGTTCTACTTGATGACGAGCACGCACCAAAGCCAAAGACGGCATCACTATTCAAGAGCATGAGTCCTGAGACCTTCACTCTTGAAGAGGCAATCAAATTGCTTTCGTTACCTCGCATCATTGGTAAGGACCCTGAAACTGAAATAGACATCACCGCGCAAAACGGAAAGTTTGGCCCGTACATGTTGAAGGGCAAGGAATCTCGTTCGCTGCAAACAGAGGATCAGATTTTTGACCTTGATCTTGCCGGTGCGCTAGAGATTTTTGCGCAGCCAAAGTACGGCGGTCGTCGCACCGCGGCTACTCCGCTTAAGGAATTCGGTGAGGATCCAGCATCGGGGTTGGCAGTTGTTGCAAAGTCTGGTCAGTTTGGTCTTTACGTAACTGACGGCGCGGTCAACGCAACCGTCCCTAAAGACGAAAACCTTGAAGAGATGACGCCAGACACCGCATTTGAACTTTTGGCAATTCGTCGAGAGAAGCTTGGTCTTGAACCGGGCGAGGCACCGGCTAAGGCGGGCAAGCCAAAGAAGAAGATTGCCAGCACTACCAAGGTTGTTAAAGCCGGAACCAGAAAGAAAAAATAATGTCTGGTTTGTTCATCTCGTTTGAAGGCATCGATGGGGTTGGCAAGTCAACTCAAATTGATTTGCTGATCAAGCATCTAGATGAACTTGGTCGCGCATACATTCGCACTCTTGAACCTGGCGGCACCGATCTTGGTGTCGAGATTCGTCACTTGCTTCTGCACCGCAAGGGTGAGGTGGCTCCGCGGGCCGAGGCGCTGCTTTATGCGGCCGACCGCGCGCACCACGTTGCTACCAAGGTTCGCCCAGCGCTCGAAGCCGGAACAGATGTGATCATCGATCGCTACCTGGATTCATCGGTTGCTTATCAGGGTGCTGGCCGCGAGCTAGATGCCGCTGAGATTCGCAACCTTTCTCTGTTCGCTGTGCAGGGGCTGTTGCCACACCTAACGATCTTGCTTGATCTTGAGGCATCGGCCGCGCTGGCCCGCCGCAGCAAGACCGGCGAGGAGCCAGATCGCCTAGAGCGCGAGAAGACTGAGTTCTTTGAAGCCGTGCGACAGGGCTACCTTTCTTTGGCTGCGGCCGAGCCAACCCGATTCTTCATCGTGGATGCTCGCCAGAGCGTTGACGAGATGGCAGCGTTGATTCGCGCTCGCGTTGATGCGTTGATCGCACAGCAGTAAGAATTAGTTCATGACAAACGCAGTTGCATCGCCGGTATGGGCTGAGTTGCTTGGGCAACCTGAAGCAATTGCACAATTAGAAATCGCAATTCGCGGCAAGGCCGATGGCGTGTATCACGCGTGGTTGATCACCGGCCCACCGGGATCCGGCCGCTCAAATATGGCGCACGCTTTTGCCACAGCATTACTTTGCGAGAAAGACGGCTGCGGTGAATGCAAAAGTTGCCTGATGGCGGCTGCCGGTTCACACCCCGATATTTCGACCCTTGCCACCGAGCGTGTGCAAATTTCAATCGATGAAGTCCGCGGGCTAGTTGCCAGTTCACAATTTGGTGGATCGTTGGGCAAGCACCGCATCATGATCATCGAAGATGCTGACCGCATGCAAGAGCGCTCATCAAATGTTTTGTTGAAGGCGCTCGAAGAACCCCCTGCCGGAACAATCTGGTTGCTGTGTGCGCCATCAGAGGCTGACATGCTGCCAACCATTCGCTCTCGCGTTCGTCGCGTGGGCTTGAAGGTCCCTGCGGTTGAAGAAGTGGCCCGAATTTTGATTGAGCGCGATGGCATCGAAAGCAAGTTGGCGCACCAAGTTGCCGCCGAGGCACAAAGCCACATTGGCATGGCACGCAGATTGGCTACTAGTTCTGAAGCACGAAGTCGCCGACGCGAGACTTTGATGGCGGCGTTGGCCATCAGTGGAGTCACATCTGCAGTGAATACCGCCGAGCGCTGGTTAGACATTGCCAAAAAAGATGCCGAGGCACTTACAACAGAGCGCGACGAAGAAGAAAAAACCGCGATGATGCGTTCGCTAGGTTTGCAGCCTGGTGATGCGATTCCGGCAAATCTGAAATCTGATCTTCGTGCCCTTGAAGAGGGTCAAAAGCGTCGTGCCACCAGAAGCGTGCGCGACGGCCTTGACCGCATCTTGGTTGATCTGCTTTCGCTTTATCGCGATGTTCTGACTCTGCAGATTTCGGCAAACGTTTCGTTGGTAAATGAGGACCTACGGGGCGGTATTACTGAGGTGGCCGGTCTGAGCACTGCCGCCGAAACCATTCACAAGCTAGAGGCAATTGCCGAGTCCCGCATTCGCATTGACTCAAACGTGCGCGACCTAATGGTGTTGGAGTCCCTAGCCGTTCAGCTGCGCAGAAAGACCAACTAGTTGCCTCGTCTTAAAGTCGTTGCGGTTGTTGCCCTGGCAGTAACCCTTTTTCTTTCTGCGTGTAGCGCACCTGTAAACAAGCCGGCAGCGGGCGAACCGCAGCCAAGCGCAGATGGCCAAGTGCCAGCGGAATTGGCCGCCTACTACCAACAGAAAATCACCTGGACTCCCTGTGGGGGAGAGCATACTTTTTGCGGCACGGTTGAGGTTCCTGCTGATTGGTCTGCACCTGCCGGCGACAAACTAAAAATCGCGCTTGCCTATCACCAGGCAGATTCAGCAAAGCCACTGGGCTCTGTGATTTTTAATCCAGGTGGTCCGGGTGTTTCGGGTGTCAGTTGGCTTAAGGATTCCATCGATCAAATCGGCACAGCCGAACTGCGCAAGAATTTCAACATCGTTGGTTTTGATCCTCGTGGCATTGGCCTCAGTGAACCCAAAATTAAATGCTTCAACGCAAAAGACACCGATGACCTGCTCTACGGAGATTCGGGATACGAAATCGCAAGTGCCGCAGATATTTCCTACACCACTGCCAAGATGAAAAAGTTTGCCGACGCTTGCGCCAAAAACACGGGACCAAATCTTGCATTTGTTGACACGATTTCTGTGGCTAAAGACTTGGATTTGATTCGTGCAGTTTTTGGAAGCCAGAAGATTGACTACCTGGGCTTCAGCTACGGAACCTACATCGGTGCGGTTTATGCACAGCTTTTCACCGATCGCGTTGGTCACATGGTGTTGGATGGCGCGGTTGACCCAACTCAGACGGCCGATGAGCAAAATCTTTCTCAGTTGCATGGTTTTGATAAGGCGCTCAAAAACTTTCTTGCAGATTGCCTAGATAGCCAGGACTGTCCGTTTCACGGCAGTACCTCGCAGGCGCAGGAGCGAATTAAAAAATTGCTTGCCGATATTGAAAAGAAGCCCCTTAAGTCTGACTCGGGACGTGCCGTCACTGTTTGGACCGCGCTGACCGGAATCGTGATGCCGCTCTACGGCAAAGACTGGTGGCCAACTTTGAGTCAGGCATTTGCCGAGGCACTGCATGGCAACGGCACCACTTTGCTTTCCCTTGCCGACACCTACAACGACCGCAACGAAGATGGAACATACGCGACGAACACGCTTGAGGCAAACATTGCTGTTTCTTGTTTGGATTCGCGCGCACCTAGTGATTCTGAATCAATGGCGGCAAGCAACAAGCGCATGCTGGCGGCCAGCTCTATTTTCGGCAAGTACTGGCAAGACGGAGCATTGAGTTGTGCCAATTGGCCACACCCAGCTGTCAAGGAATTGAAAGATTTCTCGGCCAAGGGTTCAGCACCCATATTGGTGGTCGGCACAACCGGTGATCCGGCAACTCCGTACGAACAGGCAGTTGCGTTGGCCAATCAGGTTTTGGCTAATGCCAAGTTAATTACGTTCAACGGTGAAGGCCACACCGCCTATGGCCAACAAAACTCATGTGTTAACAAAGCGGTGGATGCTTATTTCATTGAAAATGTGGTACCAACCGAAGACCCCGACTGCGGCTAAAAAAATTGCAATAACGAAATGGTTACATCGGGAATTTTTCTAATTAGAGAAATTTTCCATCGCTAGGCTCAAGAACAAGAGTGCGAAAGCGCCCCGAACCTGGCAATGATGCCAGCGTTCTGAATCTAGAACATTGGAGTTCGATGAGTTCGAAGAACGAAAAGGTTTGGTCTGACACACAGGCCAGCCCTGAGTTCCAGGATCTAAAGCGAAAGTTTAGGGGCTTTGCATTTCCTCTGACCGTAGCCTTCCTGGTTTGGTATTTCCTTTATGTCATCCTCACCGCATTCGCGCGTGAATGGATCAGCACCCCAGTAATTGGCAACATCAACATTGCCTTTGTGCTTGGTTTGCTTCAGTTCGTTTCAACATTCCTGATCATGTGGCTTTACGAGCGCCACTCGTCACACTCGCTTGATGGTCCTTCGGACGCTCTGCGCGACAAGGTAGATAAGGAGCTTGCAAAATGAGTTCGTCACTATTGAGCAGCATTCTCTTTGTTGTATTCGTAGCCTTCACTTTGGTGTTGGTTATCCGCGCTGGTCGTTCAAATAAGCAATCGTCTGACTTCTACGACGGTGGTGGCAGCTTCTCTGGTTTCCAGAACGGTCTAGCCATTGCCGGTGACTACATGTCGGCTGCTTCGTTCTTGGGTATCGCCGGAACCATCGCGTTGTTTGGTTACGATGGCTTCCTTTACTCAATCGGATTCCTTGTTGCTTGGTTGGTTGCATTGCTGCTAATCGCCGAGCCACTTCGTAACACCGGCCGATTCACAATGGGTGACGTGCTGTCATTCCGCATGCGTCAGATTCCGGTACGTGGTGCTGCTGCAACCTCAACTCTGGTTGTTTCAATCTTCTACCTAATGGCTCAGATGGTTGGAGCGGGTGCGTTGGTTTCACTGCTTCTAGGTGTTACCGATCCAAACGCAAAGACCTGGATCATTGGTGGCGTTGGAATTCTGATGATCATTTACGTGACCGTTGGTGGCATGAAGGGTACAACCTACGTTCAGATCGTTAAGGCGTTCTTGCTGATGACCGGTGCGATTTTGATGACCTTCATGGTGCTGTTGCACTTTGGTTTCAACGTATCTGACCTACTTGGTGCCGCACGCGATGCGTCGGGCAAGGGAGACGCTTTCCTTCAGCCAGGTTTGAAGTTTGGTAAGGAAATCATTGATCCACTAACTGGTGCACTTGATCCAGTGAAGACTCTGGTTAGCAAGCTTGACCTAATCTCACTTGGCATGGCTCTTGTTCTTGGAACTGCTGGTTTGCCACACATCTTGATTCGCTTCTACACCGTGCCTACAGCTAAGGCTGCTCGCAAGTCTGTGAACTGGGCAATCGGAAACATTGGTGCCTTCTACCTAATGACAATCGCACTTGGATTTGGTGCGGCTGCGTTGGTTAGCCGAGCAACCTTGTTCCGCGGTTTCAAGGTTGATGCAAACGGATGTTTGATGGATGCCAAGGGTGCTGCAATTGCCAGCGGAGACGTTGCCTGTACACCGCTTGATCACCTTAAGGATCTGACTCCAGAGGCTAAGGCTCTACTGGTGCCGGTGGACCCATCGGGTAACGTGGCGGCTCCGCAGTTGGCACAGTTCCTTGGTGGCGGTGAGGGCACCACCGGTGGTGCCGTGATGCTTGCCGTAATCGGTGCCATCGCCTTCGCAACAATCCTTGCTGTGGTTGCTGGTCTTACCTTGGCTAGCTCTTCATCATTCGCACACGACTTGTACGCAAACGTAATCAAGAAGGGAACAGCAACTGCAAAAGAAGAAGTACGCGTTGCCAAGATCTCTGCTGGGGTTATTGGTGTGATAGCTATCGTGCTTGCGATTGGTGCCCAGGGTCTGAACGTGGCCTTCCTAGTTGCGATTGCTTTTGCGATCGCTGCTTCTGGAAACCTGCCAGCGGTTCTGTACTCACTGTTCTGGAAGAACTTCAACACCCGAGGTGCCGTTTGGTCAATCTACGGTGGTTTGTTGTCAGCCATAGTCCTGTTGGTCTTCTCGCCAAACGTGACCGGTCTTCCAACCAGCCTGATTCCTTTTGTGGAAGGCGGAGTTCGCTTCGACTACTTCCCATTGGCTAACCCAGGTCTAGTTTCAATCCCGCTTGGATTCTTCTTTGGCTGGCTTGGAACTGTGACATCAAGTGAGCGCAACCTAGCTAAGTACGCAGAGCTAGAAGTTCGTTCGCTAACTGGTGCGGCAATCGGTAAGGCTGTTCAGCACTAATTCGTCTCAAATAGAAAACCCCCGGTTAATCGCCGGGGGTTTTCTATTGACTTAGTTTTAGCGAATTAGAGCAATAAAAAGTGCCACAAAAATTCCTACAAAAATAGCTGGAGTAAGGTACTTCACCACGTGCATCCAGGGTGCTGTTTTGATAATTGATTTTGCCAGTGCCGATTTTGTCTTTAGCTGTGCAATGTCCTTTGCAAGTGCCTGCGCCTCATTTGCTGCAGTGAATTCGGCAAGCGCGCCAAGAATTCCAGATGCTAGCAAGATGCCAATCACGGCCCACGCGGTTACCTGACCGGCAACTCTGATTTGCTCAACCAGTCCGGCGGTTGTGATTAAGAGAAAAGTTGGGGCCAGCTGAGCAATGATGATTTGTTGGCGAGATTTCTGCCAAAGGCGGATTAGATCTAGTTCATTCATGGTTTACTCCTGTATTGGGCTTTATTTACAGGTTAGGCGAAATTCATGGGCAAATCCGCATTGAAAAACAATGCGTTCCAAGAGGCACTGTCGGTGCGCTTTCGCCGTTTGCTTTCCGGTGACCCAAAGGGGGTGCCACCCTGGCTTGATGTAATCGCCGCCGGTGATGAAGCCGGATTCTTTTTACCAACCGATGCACCTTGGGTTGTTCATGCCGATTTTGGAACACTGGTTGGCGGCATTCGTGCACTGTTAATGCAGGCGCTGCATCCAGGTTCGCTAACCGGTGTGAAGAATCATTCGCGCTATCAATCAGATCCACTTGGTCGTTTGGCCGGAACAATCCGATGGCTAACCATCACAACCTTTGGTTCAAAGACAGCGGTGCTGGGCGAGGCTTCGCGCGTGAATCGATTGCACACCCGCGTGACCGGCGAGTACACGACCGGCGGGGGAGAGCGGGTGCCCTACAAGGCTGCCGATCAAGATCTTTTGTTGTGGGTTCACATTGCATTTATGGAATCTTTCTTGGTTGCGCACGAGCAATTTGCCTGGCGTGAAATTCCCAAGGGCAGTGCCGCAACCGGTGCCGATAATTATGTTTCGCAGTGGAGCGCATCGGTGTCGCCACTTGGTCTGACTAGTGTGCCAATGAGTAGAGCAGCGATGGACTCAACCATTGCCCAGATTCATGAGGCTGGATCATTGGCTGCGAGTGAAGACACCTTGAGTGTTGTGGAGTTCATCAAGAACCCGCCATTGCCAACTCTTGCTATTCCTATTTACAGGTTGTTGTTTGATGCCGCAGTGCTTTCGCTTAAACCTGAGTTTCGAAACTTGCTTGGGTTAAAAAGCAAGCCAGCTTGGATTATTCGTCCACTGACCCGATGGACCCTGCGTTTGATGCGTCTTGCGATTGGCCCTGAAAGCCCAATCGAGGACGGCGCAATTGCTCGTCTTCGACGAATTGGCGCTTGGGTCTAATTCTCGAGCTGTCTCGTGCCAGCCCCGGTAACCCCATAAAACAACAGAACTATAAATCTTTTATAACGATGGGGTAACTCTGGACCGTTCCGAAACTTTCCCTTGCTAAGTTGTCACCATACTCGGAAAAATCCCTGTAAGCACGAGACAGATCGTGCGAGCCTAAGGAAGCCTCGGCAGCCTAGGTCAATTTAGAAAGGTTCAAAGATGAATTTCATGAAGAAGGGCCGTATCGTTGCAGCCGTTGCCGCAACTGTATTGGCGTTCACTGCGTGTGCACCGGCTGCCGACAGCGGTTCAGGTTCAGCAAGCTCAGACCTAAAGATCGGTGCATCATTCCCAAACCTTGACGCATTTTTGCAAAAGGTTGCAGATGGTATGCAGGCTGAGGCAGATGCGCAGGGTGCAGAACTAACTGTTGTTGCAGCAGACAACAAGGTAGACACACAGCTAAGCCAGGTTGAGAACTTTATCTCACAGGGCGTAGACGCAATCCTTGTAGTTGCAGTAGACACTTCAGCTGCTGGTCCTATGACCGAGGCTGCTAAGGCTGCTGGCGTACCAATCGTTTACGTAAACCGCAACCCAGCGCAGAAGGGTGTTCCTTACGTTGGTTCAACATCTCTAGTTGCAGGTCAGTTTGAGATGGAAGAGCTTGCAAGGCTTGCTAACAACAAGGGCAACGTTGTGATCATGGAGGGTGAAGTAACAAACGAAGCCGCTCTTGACCGCACTAAGGGCTGTGAAGAGAAGGCAGCTGCAGCTGGCATGAAGGTTGTAAAGACCGGAACTGCTAACTGGGACCGCGCTCAGGGTCAGAAGCTTATGGAAAACTGGATTCAGTCAGGCACAAAGTTTGACGTTGTTTGCGCAAACAACGACGAAATGGCG
Source organism: Actinomycetota bacterium (assembly GCA_039804765.1). Taxonomy (GTDB): domain Bacteria; phylum Actinomycetota; class Actinomycetes; order Actinomycetales; family Microbacteriaceae; genus Rhodoluna. The sequence continues at coordinate 13,906 of JBDLVL010000047.1, forward strand.
CTTGGTGCAATCCTTGCTCTAAAGGCTGCAGGTAAGAAGCTTGGTGTTGGTGGAGTCCTAGTTGGTGGCGTTGACGCTACTGCAGACGCACTTGCATCTCTAAAGGCTGGCGAACTTGCTACCACCGTATTCCAGGACGCATCGGGCCAGGGCGGCGGCGGAGTTAAGGCTGCTATCGATCTAATCAACAAGAAGACCGTTCCTGACTACGTAGAGATCCCTTACCAGCTAGTAACACTAGAGAACATGGCCGACTTCGAAGGCAAGTAATCTGGATTAAGTAATAGGTTGGCCGGGCCAGGAAACTGGTCCGGCCAACTGCCTTAGAGATACTTATAAAGATGTAAGTATGAAAGAAGTAAAAAATATGAGCAAGTTCATCGTTGAGATGAAGGGAATCACAAAGCGATTCCCCGGCGTGCTAGCGCTAAATGACGTCAAGCTAAATCTTCGTGCCGGCACTGTGCACTCCCTGATGGGTGAAAACGGCGCTGGTAAATCAACTCTTATGAAAATCCTTGCGGGTGTTTACACACTTGACGAGGGTCAAATTTTGATCGACGGTAAGCCTGTTTCAATCACCGACCCACGTTCGGGTCTAGATCACGGCATCGCCATGATTCACCAGGAACTTTCATTTATTCCAGAGCTAACCGCAGCTGAAAATATCTACCTTGGTCGTGAACTTCGCGGTGCGGGCGGCTTGGTTAGCAAGCGCAAAATGGCCGAAGAAGCACAAAAAATATTTGATCGCTGGGGAATTAAAATTAATTCAACCGCACACATGCGGGAACTCAGCGTTGCTCAGGCGCAAATGGTTGAGATCGCCAAAGCCATCGCCTTCGATGCGCGAATCATCATCATGGATGAGCCAACCTCTGCGATTACAGACCGCGAAGTGGCGGCGCTACACCAGATAATCGGTCAGCTGCGTGAAGCTGGTACCGCAATCATCTACATCACCCACAAAATGGATGAGGTTTTTGCAATCTCTGATGAGATCACAATTTTCCGTGATGGTACCTGGGTCGCAACCGAGTCTGCAAAAGACATGACTCGTGACCGTTTGATTTCACTTATGGTTGGCCGCGAGCTGACCGCTCTGTTCCCCAAGTCGGAAGCCAAGATTGGCGAGGTCGTACTTGAGGTTTCAAACCTGAACCGCGGTCGCCAAGTTAGAGATGTTTCGTTCAGCGTTCGACGCGGCGAGATTCTTGGCTTCGCTGGCCTAATGGGGTCTGGTCGCACTGAGGTTCTCGAAACCGTATTCGGTATCTACGGTGCTGAGTCGGGCACCATCAAAGTAAACGGTAAAGAGATAAAGATTCGCGAGCCACACCAGGCAATTGCCGCTGGAATTGGTTTGCTTACCGAAGACCGTAAGAAGACAGGCATTATGGGCGTGCTGTCTGTGCGCGACAACATGTCAGTGGCTGCCCTTTCAAAGTTCACCTTAGGCGGAATTTTACGTAAACCACTAATAGATAAGCAGTGCGAAGCCCAGCGTCAAGCACTTGCCTTGAAGACGCCTTCGCTAAACCAACAGATCCAAAACCTATCGGGTGGAAACCAGCAGAAGGTATTGCTGTCTCGTTGGTTGCTGACTGACCCAGATATTCTGATTATTGACGAACCAACTCGCGGAATTGACGTTGGTGCAAAGTCAGAAATTCACCGATTGATGAGCGATCTAGCTAAGCAAGGCAAGGCAATCATCATGGTGTCGTCTGAGATGCCAGAAATTCTAGGTATGAGCGACCGCGTGGTCGTTATGTGCGAAGGTCGCCTGGTTGGCGAAGTATCGCGCAAAAATGCCACCCAAGAAAACATTATGAAACTTGCAACCCAATTCAGCGACGAAGCTGTTGCATAACAAATAGGAAAAGAAAAATGGCTAAAAAAGTAATTAACGAACCACCAACCACAACATCCCTGATGACTCTTTCGACGAAGTTCAATGGGGGTGACTTCGTTCGTAAGTACATGATTGTTGGCGTACTTATTCTGTTTGTGACTGCTTTGGCAATCATGACCGACGGTAATTCAATTGCGCCGGTCAACTTAGTAAATGTTATTCGTCAGGTTTCTGCGATCGGCATTATCGGTGTTGGTATGACCTTCGTGATTATCACGCTTGGCATTGACCTATCAGTTGGTTCAATCCTTGGTTTGTCGGCCGTGGTGGCCGCCAGCCTTGTGCAGGTTCCTGGCGGTGCCCTGGTTAAGTTTGAGGGAATTGACTTACCGGTAATCGTGGGTGTGTTAGCGGGCCTATCCGTGGGCGCTCTTGCCGGCCTAATCAACGGTGTGCTGATCGCTAAGTTCCGGTTGGCGCCGTTTATTGCAACCCTTGGCATGATGTCTATTGCCCGCGGTCTGGCTTACCTGTACACCGGTGACGGACGCCCGTTCTCGGACTTGAAGCCGGACTACAACTTTATTGGTCAGGGTTACATCTTCAACGACCCAAACCAGCCACTATCGGGTATTCCAGTTCCAGTCTTGCTTTTCATTGTGGTAGCCGGAATCGCTAGTTTCATTTTGAACTACACCAAGTTTGGTCGTTACAACTTTGCTATTGGTGGAAACGAAACCGCTGCCCGTGTTTCAGGTATTCGCATTCCACGCGTGACCATCATCATTTACACAATCAGTGGTTTGCTTGCAGGGCTTGCTGGTGTGCTGTTGTCCGCACGTATTGGTTCCGGCAATTCAACTCTTGGAACCGGTATTGAACTTGACGCGATTACAGCGGTAATTATTGGAGGCACCAGCTTCAAGGGTGGCATTGGAACCATTTGGGGAACCATCGTTGGTGCGATCTTGATCGGTGTTATCAACAACGGTCTTGACTTAATGAACGTTTCACCGTTCTTGCAGATTGTGGTGAAGGGTCTGATCATCATCGTGGCTATCATCATCGACGAGCGTAAGAACTCAAAGAAGGTTTAGTCGATTCATAAGATTTGAGCCCAGACCAAGCGGTCTGGGCTCAAATTCTTAACTGGAAGTTACTTGTTAAGTTTTGAAGCAACCGGGACCAGCGCCCACAAAATTGCGGCCATGTCGATGAACTCTTGACTCACGGCCGCGGCTGTTGCATTCAGCACGCCGGTTGCTGCGGCAATCATTGCGGCAACCGCTAGACCCATACCAACACCGGCCGCCTGCAGAGCGCGGTTTCTGGCTCCCTTGGAAATCAACATAGCGGTGGCAAGGTGCTTGATTGAATCTTCAACAATCACAACATCAGCAGCCTCGCTTGCGGCAGTTGCGCCGCGGGCACCCATGGCTACACCAACTGTCGCTGCCGCTAAGGCGGGAGCATCGTTAATTCCGTCGCCAACTGCAACTACGGATCCATTAGTTGCCAGCATCTCGGCACGCACAATCTCAAGCTTGCGCTGCGGCGTGCACTCGGAAAACACCTGATCAACGCCAACTTCGGCACCAACTTGTTCCGCTGTTGCAGTGCGGTCACCAGAGACCATCACCACTCGCTGTATTCCAAGTTTGCGCAGCTGATTGATGGTTCCCTTTGCTTCGTCGCGAAGCGGATCATCAAGACCAATCACCGCAACCAGTTGGCCATCAATTTCTACTGCCACGATAAGCGCGTTAGTTAGCGGCGCCCACTGGGGAAGTTCCGCACGAGGCTGGCCAACCCGCACCTGGTGACCATCAACGATTCCGGTCAAGCCAACGCCATGTTCTTCAGCCACGCTGGTTGCCATTTCAAGTTCAAGTTTTCGGCGGTCGGCCTCGCCCAAGATTGAGCGGGCCACCACGTGCGGACTGGCTTGCTCAAGTGAGGCGGCTAACTTGAAGGCTTGGTCTTGATCAACGCCGGGTGCAAAGGCCACCTGAGACACCTCTGGGCCGCCGTGAGTTAGCGTTCCGGTCTTATCAACCAGCAGGGTTTTGGCGCGAGCCAGAGCCTCAAGCGCGGCACCTCCCTTGATGATTGCTCCGTTCGCCGACGCTTTAGACATTCCGGCAATGATTGCAACTGGAACCGCAAGAATCAGCGGGCACGGGGTAGCGGCCACGATAACGGCAACGGCGTTTGTGTAGTTTCCGGTAATCAGCCAAGTCGCTGCGGCAAGTATCAGTGCAAAAGGCACAAATCGCACCGCCCACTTATTTGCAATGCGCACACCGTTTGCACTGGTGGCCTGCGCCTGCTCTACCAAACGCACCAACGCAGAGTAGGTAGATGTTTCTGATGTTCGCGTGGTAATCAGTTCAACATTCGTTGCGGCATTCACAACACCCGACGCAACTTCTTCACCGGCGGCAATGAATCGCGGAAGTGGCTCACCGGTTAACGCGGATTCGTCAAAGGTTCCGCTGCCAACCAGGCGACCATCTAGCGGAACTACCTCACCAGATCGAACCAAAATGTGCGAACCCAGAGTCACTTTTTCAAGCGATACATCGGTTGGGTTGCCATGGGTGTTGATTAAATGAACCACGCGCGGAGCACGGGCCAGCAGGGCTTCAAGTTGATTGCGAGCGCGGCCCTCGGCCCAGCGTTCCAGTGCGCGACCGGTGGCCAGCATCACAGAGATCACGCTGGCCGCAATCCATTCGTTGGTGAGGGCAGTGGCGGCAATCGCAACCAGAGCCAAGGCATCGCTACCAAATTCACCTAACTTGATCGCACGAATAAGCAGCGCCATAGAAAGCGTGAAGCCAACGGCCGCACCAACTGCAAAAGTTAACAGAGCACCCATGGTCCCCTGCGGTTGCGCAAGCCCGCCAATCAAGCTCAATACTGTAACCAGTAAGAGCAGGTAGTCGTTGCGCAAAGTTTTACTCACATTTCCAGTTTGCCACTCTTTAGGGCCTGCAAATCAATGGGCCTAGACTCAAAGCCATGGGTACTCCAAAGATTCAATTTCTCGGCGCAGCCGGAACTGTTACCGGCAGTCGATTCCTTTTGACCAGCGGTGAAACAAAGGTCATGATTGACGCCGGAATGTTTCAGGGACTCAAAGAACTTCGCCTGAAGAACTGGAACCCGCTGCCGATTAACCCGGCAGAAATCAGCGCGGTTGTGTTGACTCATGCCCACCTGGACCACTGTGGCTACATTCCGAAGCTGGTGAAAGATGGCTTCAAGGGCAAAATCTATTTGACAGAATTCACCGGCAAGCTTGCCGAAGTTGTTTTGTTGGACTCGGCTCGCATTCAAACAGAGGATGCCAAGTACGCGGCCGCTAAGGGATTCAGTAAGCACAATCCGCCAAAGGCGCTCTACGAAGAACCAGATGCTGCGCAGGCCGTAAAGCAATTTTCCGTTCAGGAATTCCGCACTCGCGTGCAGGTTGCCCAAGAGACCTTTGTAACCTTTCATCCGTCTGGCCACATTTTGGGTGCGTCCTTTGTTGATGTGGAGTTCTTTGGCAAGCGGCTGTTGTTTACCGGCGACATGGGTCGCCAGGAACACCCATTGCTAGTCACCCCAGACAAGATTCCTGCCGGGCGCTTCGACGCAGTAATTACCGAATCAACCTATGGCGATCGCGAACACGCACCATCCACTGCAAACTTTGCAACTGCGATTAACGACACCATCGATCGCGGAGGTTCGGTTTTGATTCCGGCTTTTGCCGTAGATCGCACTGAGGTAATTCTGGTGCAGCTGCGCAAACTGATGGAAGAGGGCAAGATTCGCCGGGTGCCAATCTATGCAGACTCACCAATGGCTCTAAAGGCGCTTTCGTTTTACCGCAAGGCAATCAACGAAGATTCCGAAGAGATTCGCGACGAGATAGTTGCGGAGTGGGCCGGTAAGGATCCATTCAATCCTGGCACTCTGGTGGAGCTGATGACCGTTGAGGAATCTAAATCAATTAACGAACCACCACAGCCTTGCATCATTATTTCTGCATCTGGAATGGCAACCGGAGGGCGAGTAGTTCACCACTTGCGCAATATGCTGCCAAATCCTAAGCACACCATCATGTTGGTGGGTTACCAGGCAATTGGAACTCGCGGTCGCCGATTGGTTGAGGGCGAGACTGAAGTAAAGATGCACGGCGCTATGGTTCCGGTTCGCGCGCAGATTGAGCAGATTGAATCATTCTCTGTGCACGCTGACTCGGATGAGCTTATTGCCTGGCTGAAGACCACTAGCGAGCAACCGGGACAAGTCCTGGTTGTGCACGGTGAAGCTGGCGCCGCCGAAACCTTTAGCGATCGCATTAAATCAGAGCTGGGTTGGAAGTCACACGCACCAATCGACGGCGAGGCAGTCACGCTCTAAAGGCGGCTCAGTCTATTTTTAAATAGATGTCATTTATTTCTCGTTCACTTGTCACCACTGCTGCTTGCACCGCAATCGTGCTGTCGCTAGCGGCACCATCTTTTGCGGTTGATGCCACGCCCACACCAACACCAACACAGAGCCCAACTGCAAGTGAAACCCCCATAGCAACTCCATCACCTACTCCATCACCTACTCCGGTAGTCACTACGGCACCAAATTCCTGCAGTGCAAAACCTGCCATCACCCAATCCGCGCTGGGTAAGTTCTACGCCTACGTGGTTGATGTGAATACCGGTCGCGTGCTACTTGATATAAACGGCAGTGAGGCAACGCCAAGTGCATCGGTGTTGAAGGTTTTGAGCGTATCTGCCGCACTCACCAACTTGCCGGCTACCTACACCGCAAACACCAAGGTTTACACCGTTCCATCGCAGCCCGGCGTAATTGTGCTCAAGGGTGGCGGCGATCACACGCTTTCTAAGATGAGCAAGGCCAGCTACACCACTTATGCCAAGGCCGCGCGACTAGAAACCTTGGCCAGCAAAGTGTTGACCAGCTGGACCAGCGACCAGCCAATTACCAAGATCATCTTGGACAGCAGTTTTTTCACTGGAGAGACTTACAACTCTTATTGGTTGGCCAGTGACCGCACCAACGGTTACATCTCGCACATCACCGCGCTGCAGATTGATAGCGATCGCGCTAACGCAGACCAAACCAGCGCTGCCTACAGCGGTTATCGCAGCACCGACCCTGTTTTGAAAACCGGAACGCTTTTCAAGCAGGCGCTAAAGGGGCTGGCGCCAACTGCAAAACTAGTTAAGGGCTCACTTCCAAAAGGTGCGGTTGAGTTGACCTCAGTCACCAGCCAACCAATTACCACCTGGATGGCGCACGCAATTGGAATCTCAGACAACACAGAGACAGAGTTCATTGCCCGTCACGCAGCCAAGGCGATTGGGCTGGCACCTTCATTTGCATCGGTTGAGCCAATGGTCAAGAGCATGCTTTCTGGTCTGGGCATTGATTCCAGTCAGCTTGTTATGAAAGATGCATCTGGATTGGCTCAGGCAAACCGGGTGACACCAAAACTGATTACTCAGTTGATGGTCAAGGTTGCTCAGGGTAACAACGCAATCGCTCCGCTAGAAAGCTACCTTCCGGTTGCCGGTGTTGGCCCGGGTTCAATGGGTGGGCGCTTTAATGGAGCAAACGCTATCGCCAGGAAGTTTGTAAAAGGAAAAACCGGTTTCATTCCGGGTCTATACAGCTTGGCTGGAATCATCAACGCCAAAGACGGCAGCCGTCTTGCTTACTCAATCTTCGCTAGAAGCGCTGAGGGTAAAAAAGTTGGCTGGTCAACTCGCGGAGCATTAGATACCGTTGCTACTCGCTTTTATTCTTGCGGCGCTGGACTCTTTCTCTAAGAGTCTTTCTGGTTGCAATTGCAATCACTACTAGCACCACAACAAATCCGGCGCCAATAAATAGTGCACC
>JBDLVL010000048.1:0-6675 GCA_039804765.1 Actinomycetota bacterium
TTTTTTTACATGCCGGAATCAGCCGGGGCAGAAAAAGCTTGTGATGCTGCTCTGGAAATAGCCAACAAACTGGGCGTAGTGGCTTATTCGGGAATAGGTTTTTCGCCGGTGCGAATCGAACCCGGCTCTGAATTACCTCGCGATTTGTGCGTCTCTGGATTAGGGGTTCCGCTCAAAAACGCCGACGGCTCAGACCTTTATCAAGGACTAGCCTTTTATGACGACGGGTCCAAAGATTCATTTGGCAAAGTTTATGCTTTTGAACGAAGCGATTCCGAATTCGGCAAAGTTTTTCGATTGTTGATTTCCTTCTCTAAAGATCAAGCAAGAGTCGGCCCAATCATTTATGCAAATGAAATCCCAAAACTTATGACTCAAGCGGACCTGGATGCTGCCAACAGCGCTAACGCGGTTGCAGAAGAAACCATGAAGGTGGCCAATACCCTTTTGGGCAAGGCTGAAAAAGAGGCGATCGCAATTATTGAAAGCAACGGCTTTACCTGGGTTGTGGTTGATCGCGATGGAAAAGAATTCCCAACAGACAAAATGTATGACCCGCGTAGGGTTCGCCTAACCATACGAGAAGGCCAGATCTACGAAGCCATCGCTGGGTAGGTGTGGCGGTGACGGTGGGATTTGAACCCACGGTGGGCTTTCACCCACACAACTTTTCGAGAGTTGCACCTTCGGCCGCTCGGACACGTCACCGTCAAATAGGCTACTACCTGAAAAGGGGTATCACTTGAGCACTGAAGGATCAACGCGAGCGATTATTGCCGCACTGCTGGCAAATATCGGAATTGCCATCACCAAATTTATTGCGGCAGCGTTTTCTGGCTCAGCCTCCATGTTGGCCGAGGGCATTCACTCACTGGCCGACTCGGGCAACCAGATCCTGTTGATCATTGGTGGCAAGCGTTCAAAGCGGGTGGCAACGGCAGCTCACCCCTTTGGTTATGGGCGTTCACGCTACATCTATGCCTTTGTGGTTTCCATCGTGCTGTTCTCTGTTGGTGGATTGTTCTCAATCATGGAGGGCCTAAACAAGCTTCAGGAACCGCACGAACTAGAAATGGTTTGGTTGCCGCTGGTGGTTTTGGGTGCCGCAATTATTTTGGAGAGTCTGTCTTTCCGCACTGCGATTAAAGAGTCAAACAAGATTCGTCACGGCAAGAGTTGGATTGAATTTATTCGTCACGCCAAGAGCCCTGAGCTGCCAGTTATCTTGCTCGAGGATTTTGCCGCGTTGGTTGGTTTGGTGCTGGCCTTTGGCGGCGTTGGTCTTACAGTGCTGACTCACAACCCAATCTGGGATGCAATTGGAACCTTGGCAATTGGTCTCTTGTTGGTGCTGGTGGCAATCGTGCTTGGCGCCGAGACCTCTAGCTTGCTTGTTGGTGAGGGCGCTACCGCCGAAGACACCGGCAAGATTCGCAAGGCGCTTAGTGGCACCCCTGGTGTGCAGTCGGTGATTCACATGAAGACTCTTTACTTAGGACCCGATGAAATTATGGTTGGCGCCAAGATTGGCGTGGCATCAACTGCCACCGGAAAATTTATTGCCCAGGTAATTGATGAGGCTGAAGAAAATATGCGCACCGCCGTTCCGGCAGCATGCGTGATTTACATTGAGCCAGACATCGAACGTAATAAAAAGTAAGCAAATTGGCGGCGTTACCGCCGGTAAGCCAAACTGGCAAAAAGACAAAAACAGATAGGGACGTCATGTCATTCAAGAAGTCAGCAATCGCTCTGATTGCAGCAGCATCACTTGTACTTACCGGTTGCGCTTCATCTGCAACTCCAGAGGCGGCAACAGACGCACTGCCAACAATCACCGCTGGCAAGCTAACCATTGGTACCGGCCAGCCTGCTTACGAGCCTTGGGTTGTTGGCGACAAGCCAGAATCAGGTGAAGGCTTTGAAGCTGCAGTGGCATACGCCGTTGCCGACGCACTTGGCTTTGCCAAGGAAGACGTTGTTTGGGTTCGCACAACATTCGACGAAGCAATCGCTCCGGGAGCAAAGAACTTTGACTTCAACCTTCAGCAGTACTCAATCACTGACGAGCGCAAGGCTGCCGTTGACTTCTCATCTGCTTACTACGAGACCACACAGACCGTGATCACCGCCGAGGGGTCAAAGGCTGCAAAGGCAACCTCAATTGCAGACCTAAAGGGTCTTGTGATTGGTGCTGCAACGGGAACAACCTCTTTCGCTGCGATTGAGTCTGTTATCAAGCCAACCGCTGGCGCAAAGGCCTTCAACAGCAACGACGATGCCAAAGCAGCTCTAGCCGCAGGCCAGGTTGACGCACTTGTAGTTGACCTGCCAACCGCGCTGTACCTAACCGCCGTTGAGATTAAGGGCGGCAAGATTGTTGGCCAGCTTGCTGGCGCAGGTGCCGGAGACCAGTTTGGTTTGGTGCTTGATAAGGGCAGCAAGCTAACCGCTGCGGTCACCGCTGCTGTTGACGGTCTTCGCGAAAGCGGAAAGCTTCAGGAGCTTGCCGACAAGTGGCTTGCTGGCTACGCAGGCGCACCGGTTCTGAAGTAATCACCAACTGTTAGATTTGGGAGGTAGCTGCGGCTGCCTCCCATTTCTTATTTAAGAAAGAAAAATGAACGCGAACACCGATGCTTACCAGCCATCAGAGGCTGAGTTAATCCGTCGTGCATTTCGCGCGGAACGCAAACGTAAATCAACTTTTGTTGCATTCACCAGCACCCTGGTAGTTGCAATTTTGGTTTTCTGGGGACTGGTTTCTACTCCTGGTTGGGAACGAGTTTCTGAATCGTTTTTCAATTGGGATATCGCGGTAAAAGCTTTCCCACGAATCATCGATGGACTGATGCTAAACCTAAAGGTTCTGTTGATGACCGCGGTATCGGTGTTGTTTTTTGGATTATTGCTTGCAGTACTTCGCACCCTGAAGAATCCGGTTTTCTTTCCGCTGAGAATTCTTAGCAAGGGCTACGTAGATTTCTTCAGAGGTCTTCCGTTGATCATTGTTTTGTATCTTGTTGGTTTTGGAATCCCGGGTCTACGACTTGAATTTCTTGGCCGCATTCCGGTTGAAATTTTGGGTACCGCTGCCTTGACCCTTACTTACTCGGCTTACGTGGCCGAGGTGTTCCGCGCGGGTATTGAGTCGATTCATCCTTCGCAGCGATTGGCTGCCCGTTCACTTGGCCTTAGCTATGCAAAGTCAATGCGCTTGGTGGTTTTGCCGCAGGCGGTGCGACGCGTTGCTCCGCCATTGATGAACGACTTTGTGGCACTGCAAAAAGATGTTGGTTTGATCTCTGTGCTTGGTGCGATTGATGCCGTGCGCGGTGCGCAAATTGAGGTTGCCAAGTTTGCAAACTTCACGCCATACGTTGTATCGGGTTTGCTATTTGTGCTGTTGGCTATTCCAACCGTGCGCTTCACCGATCGCATCGCCCAAAAGCTGTCAAAGCGTGAGCAGTCAGGAAGCGCGCTATGAGCGAGATTGACTGGTCAAAGCCTCGCCTGTTGGCCAAGGGTATTCGCAAGCAGTACGACGATCGCCTGGTGCTTGGCGGTGTAGACCTAGAGGTTTACCCGGGGCAGATCGTTGCTCTAATCGGGTCTTCCGGTTCCGGCAAGTCAACGCTGCTTCGTTGCATCAACTTGATTGAACAAATTGATGATGGCCAGATTTGGCTTGAGGGTGACGACATCTCTCGCCCAGGTATAAATGAAGATCTGGTTCGTCAGCAAATTGGTCTGGTGTTCCAGTCTTACAACCTGTTCGCACACCTGAGCATTCTTGAGAACATAACCTTGGCGCTTCGTCACGTGCAGGGTAAAACCGCTGCCGAGGCAAAAGAGGTTGCACTTGGTTGGCTGAAACGAATTGGTTTGGCCGATAAGGCAGATTCCTACCCCGATAAGCTCTCTGGCGGCCAACAGCAGCGCACCGCAATTGTGCGTGCGGTTGCTCTGAACCCAAAGCTTCTTCTGCTTGATGAAGTTACAAGTGCGCTTGATCCTGAGTTGGTTGGTGAGGTTCTAGAGCTCATTCGAGACCTGAAAAATAGTGGCACCACCATCGTGATGGCAACTCACGAGTTGTCGTTCGCGCGTGACGTTGCCGACTGGGTGATTTTCTTGGATCAAGGTGTGATCGCCGAAGAGGGTGAGGCTAAAGATTTCTTTGCGAACCCTAAGAATCCGCGGACCAAAGAATTTTTGACTCGACTAAAAAAGGGTTAGCGCCTAATTCTCGTCACGACGAGCCGCAAAGAACGCCTTTAGTTGCGCTGAGGCTTCTGATTCCTTAACGCCGGCAATTACTTCAACCGGGTTTCCTAGTCGGCCATCGCGCAGCAAGTCATATAGTGATCCGCTGGCACCAACTCGTTCATCCCAGGCACCAAAAACAACTCGCGGAATTCTTGCTGCAACGATTGCGCCGGCACACATCACGCATGGCTCCAGAGTCACCACCAAGGTGCAGCCGTCTAGGCGCCAATCGGTGAGAAAATTCGTGGCTTCGCGGATCGCAATTATCTCGGCATGGCCGGTTGGGTCGTGAGTAACCTCGCGATTGTTGTGAGCACGGCCAATGATTTCGCCAGAAGCGGTGATCACCAGCGCACCAACCGGAACATCGTTGCCCGATTGCGCTGCTTCGGCGAGCGCAAGTTCCATAAGGGCTTCGTAGTTCATACACTTAAGCCTATGCGAGTTCACATTGCCGACCACCCGTTGATCACCCACAAGCTGACCGTGCTGCGCGATAAGGCCACACCCTCACCGGTATTCCGTCAGCTGGTTGAAGAGCTGGTGACCCTGCTTGCCTACGAGGCAACTCGCGATGTGCGCGTTGACAAGGTAGTGGTGCAGACTCCGGTGGCCCCATACAACGGTGTGAGGTTGGCTCATCCGCGCCCAATCATCATTCCGGTACTGCGTGCCGGTTTGGGAATGCTTGAGGGAATGGTCAAGTTGTTGCCCACCGCCGAGGTTGGCTTTCTGGGTATCAAGCGCAATGAAGAAACTCTTGAGCCGTACACCTACGCCAACCGCCTGCCAGATGATCTAACCGGTCGCCAGGTTTTCATTATTGACCCCATGCTTGCTACGGGTGGCACTCTGATTGACAGCATTGATTATGTTTTTGAGCGCGGTGCCACTGATGTGACTTGTGTGTGCCTACTTGGTGCACCTGAGGGCTTGGCTGCGGTTGAGGCTCACGTTGCTGGTCTGGTTTCTGATCAGCGCAGCGTGAAGGTTGTGCTTGGCGCACTTGATGAGAAGCTCAACGAAAAGGGCTACATCTTGCCCGGTCTTGGCGATGCCGGTGACCGACTTTACGGAATTGCCGAGTAACGAACAAACCTGTCAAGAATAGAAATTAGCTCTGCATAGGCGTACTGCTTCATTCCGTTGAAATCGCGGGCCTGTAGTTTTCCTGCGGCCTCCAGATTAGCAATCCACCGCTTTGCGGTGTCTCTAGAAATATTTATCTCTTTGGCGAGAGTAGTAATGCTGATTACTGGATATCTGCTCAGTGCGACCATGAGCTTAGGGATCTTGGTTGAAGGTACTGTTTTGCTGACTAGCAAAAAGTGGTGCAAATTTTGAAATTCTTGCAAGAGCTCGAGCTCAGTTTTGAATCCTTTTGCCCTAGTTATGTCTAATCTCGCCCTAACCCCTATTGATTCGATTGGTTTGGTGTGGGCTTTCCTGCCGAAAATAGGCGTGCGAGTATGCCTAACCATTGAGTCGCTGAGCGGAGTGACGAGCGAGAGCCTGGTTCGAAAAAGCCGATCACGATGAACACCAACCACTGATAGGCAGTTCTCGATCAGGACGACGAAATCTATTTCAATCACGCAACCATGCTGGAATAAAGGCTTGCCAAATTAGGTGGCTTGCCAAAATCTGGGGATAAGCCACTAAACTTTTGGCTATGTCAAAAACCCTTTGCACAATGTGCATGCGAATGTGCCGCTAACTAGCCGCCCCATTTTTTCGCATACCCACACAAAGGATTTATTTCAATGACTAACTCAAACCAAAACCCAGAACAGGTTGAAACTGAAGCGCGCGGCTTTGCGCTTTACGTTGGCGTAGATGAAACCACCGCAGCTGCCGCTGGAATCTCACTCTCGGAACTTGTAACCGCCCTTCGCAAAACCGTTGGCGAACTAGTCCCCAACGCCGCTGCCGAAACTTATGCCGCGGTTGCGCTGGCACCAAAGGGCATTGGTGGCAAACCCATAGACGTTGTTCGCACCGCGCTTCGTGACCCACGCGCACTAGACAAGCTGACCCTGGCAAAAGAGGCCATTGACCCAACCGAGCCAACCAAGGGAATCGTTATTGACCCAAGCCGCAAAAAGGTATTTGCCGACGGTGAGAACGCAGACCTCACCTACAAAGAATTTGAGCTGCTGCAGTACCTAATCGAGCACGAGGGATCAACTGTTTCTCGCCGAGAGATTATCGATGTGATTTGGAATGAAGGCGAGGGCGAAATTCCTAACGACAGAACCATTGACGTTCACATTCGCCGCTTGCGTGCCAAGATTGCCGGCTACGAAGACATCATTCGAACCGTGCGCGGTGGCGGCTACCGCTTTGATAAGCACCCTGAAGTAATTTACGAAATCTAATGAGCGAAATAGCGGCCAAGATCGCCGA
>JBDLVL010000049.1:0-3229 GCA_039804765.1 Actinomycetota bacterium
GTGGACTGGCTTTCACTTGTTCGAGCAACCGTCACGAGTGCGGCAACCCTGGGCAACGGACCCGGTGGTTCAACCATCACCATGCAGTACGTAAAGAACTCTCTGGTTGAGGCAGCCAACTTGGCTGGCGACAAGGCTGGAATCGCGGCCGCTACTCAGGGTGGCTTTGGCGGTATTGATCGCAAGCTTCGCGAAATCCGATTGGCGATTGCTCTTGAAGGCGTTGCCACCAAGCAAGAAATTCTTGCCGGATACCTAAATCTTTCTTTTTTCGGAAACCAGATCAACGGAATCGAAGCCGCGGCTAATTACTATTTTGGTAAGACCGCAGCTCAGCTGGATATTCCTGAAGCGGCACTGCTAGCCGGAATGCTCAAGTCGCCAAACGACTACAAGCCAGATGAGGCGGCAAACCTAGACCGCGCCAAGGGCCGACGCGACTACGTAATCAACAACATGGAAGCCGAAGGCTACATCACCGGTCAGCAAGCCAGCGAAGCAAAAAACACCCCAATCGTCACCAAGATCACCCACACGCCATCGGGTTGTGAAGGAACAGAAACAGCTGCCTTTTTCTGTGACTTTGTAGTTTGGACCATTCGCAATAACTCAGAATTTGGACCAACCCCGGAAGACCGCGAGAACCTACTTCGTAGAGGTGGTCTAGAGATTTACAGCACTATGGATCTTGACATTCAGTCCGCTGCGCACAAGGCAGAGTTCACCTGGGCACCACCTAAAGACCCAAGTCAGATTGGTTCGGCAAGTGCATCGGTTGAAGTTGGTACTGGTCGCATTCTGCAGATTGCCCAAAACAGAATTTACGACCAAACCCAAAGCGACGAACTTGGCCACACCTCTGTGAACTATGCAACTGACCGCGAATACGGAGGCTCTTCCGGTTTCCAGACCGGTTCCACCTACAAGGTCTTCACCTTGGCGCAGTGGTTGACCAACGGCTTCCGACTTGGTGACCACGTTGATGGTCGCGTGAAAGAGTGGCAGGCCAGCGAATTTTCAGCTCGCTGCGGTGGCATCGGCGGCACCTGGGCGCCTAACAACATTGTTAAGGAACCAGAAGATCTAACCGTGGTTCAGGCAACCGCGATGTCTGTTAACACAGGCTACGTAAACATGGCTTCGCAACTTGATCTTTGTGACATCCGCGACACCGCAATGCGCTTTGGCGTGCACCGCGCCGACGGCACTGAGTTGCAATACATCCCGGCATCGGTGTTGGGTGTAAATGAAATTGCACCACTAACCATGGCCGCAGCAATGGCCGGCATCGCAAACAAGGGTGTTTTCTGTACACCGATTGCAATTGACAAGGTGATAGTTCGCAACACCAAGTCAGAACTAAAGGTGCCAACCAGTGACTGTTCAGTTGCCGTTTCACCTGAAGTTGCAGCGGGTATGACCTATGCAATGCAGCGCGTAATTTCTGGTGGTACCGGTGGCGCTTCGGCAACCGGAGATGGTACTCCCCTTGCCGGTAAGACCGGAACTACCGACTCTGGTGTGCACACCTGGATGACCGGTTTCTCTACCAAGGTTGCCACTGCAACTTGGGTGGGCAACGTGGTTGGTACCAAGTCACTTGGTGGTTTGCGCTTGAACAATAAGGCAGCCAACACAGTGCGTCACGATATCTGGCGCACCATCATGCAAGCCGCAAACAAAAAATATCCGGGCGCAGAATTTGATGCACCTCCTGCTGGCATGACAGGGACCACCATGATCGCGATTCCTCAGGTTGCCGGCAATTCACCTGATGCAGCCGTTGAGCTGATCAAGGCTTCTGACTTGAACGCAAAAATTGCCACTAGCCCAGTGACATCATCGTTCCCTAAGGGCAGTGTTGCTTACACTCGTCCAAGTGTTGGCACCACCGCCGCTCGTGGTTCACAGATCAAGATTTTCGTAAGTGCCGGTGGCGCCGAGACAGTTCCAAACGTTGCTGGCATGTCAGTCACGAACGCAAAGGCAACTCTGTTGGCCGCCGGATTCTCTGCGGTTAGCGAACCTCAGGCATCGCAGAGTCAATTCTTTGTGAAGAGCCCAACCATTCCAGCCGGAAAGGTAGTTGGCACCGATCCAGCTGCCGGTTCACCGGCCGACAAGGCTGGCGCAATTCTGCTGATCATCAGCACCGGTCCGTAATCTAAATCACCATGAACTGGTTCGTTGCCATTCTTGCTGCAGGTCTTGCCTGCGCAATTTGGGGCATCGCAATCGAGCGCTACCTTTTTGTAATTCGTCGCGAGACAGTCAAAATCCTGCCGCCAAATTCAACACCGATATCGGTGCTGCACATTGGTGATATTCACTTGGCACCTTGGCAAAAGCGTAAAGCTGCCTTCGTTCATTCGCTCGCAGAACTGAAGCCAGATCTTGTAATCAATACCGGTGACAATCTTGGTCACGCAAATGCGATTGGACCAGTATTGACAGCGCTTGCTCCCCTGATGGAACGCCCAGGAGTATTTGTAAACGGATCAAATGATTACTACGCACCGGTTTTGCGTAATCCACTTGGCTACCTGGCTAAACCATCTGAGCGCAGCGAGGGTCCGGTGCTAGAAACCGCACGTTTGGTTGGTGGCTTCACATCTGCTGGTTGGCTAAACCTAAACAATCGCGAGGGCCAAATCAGCATCAACGGTTTAAAGCTTGGCTTCATGGGCGTTGATGATGCGCATGATGAACTAGACAATCTGACCTCTATTCCCGGGCAAGCAAAAGCTCTATCCGGTTGTGACTTAGTGATTGGTGTTTCGCACGCTCCATACCTGCGCGTGCTTGAGGCAATGGGAACCGCTGGGGCATCGATGATTTTTGCTGGCCACACTCACGGCGGTCAAGTGTGCCTGCCAGGTGTTGGTGCGTTGACTACTAACTGCGATTTGCCGGCCAAATATGCAAAGGGAATTAGTGCGTGGAATTTCGCCGGCAAGAATGTAATTCTGAATGTTGTTGCCGGACTCGGGCACTCAATTTACGCGCCGGTTAGATTTTTCTGTCGGCCGGAAGTGCGATTAATCACACTGGTTTCCAGAGACTAGCTTGCGTTAATGTTTTCGGTGGCTTGCCACCGATAACTCAACTAATTGTTATGAGTGCAGGCTCCACAC
Source organism: Actinomycetota bacterium (assembly GCA_039804765.1). Lineage (GTDB taxonomy): Bacteria > Actinomycetota > Actinomycetes > Actinomycetales > Microbacteriaceae > Rhodoluna. Next base: position 3,135 of record JBDLVL010000049.1, read on the forward strand.
CTTTGGCCCAAGTGCAATCCACTGGCCGGTGGCATTTTCACAACGTGCAGTCACGTCCTCAACGAAACAGCTAATCGAACCAACGGTGATCTTGC
>JBDLVL010000050.1:0-9140 GCA_039804765.1 Actinomycetota bacterium
AGTACGTGCTTGCTGCTAAGGACCGCGGTGTATCGGTTGTGTTCATTACTCACAACCCGCACCACGCATTCCTAGTGGGCGACCGCTTCTACCTACTCAACCGTGGAAAGCTACTCAACGCATTTGAGCGCAAGAACGTTCAACTTGAAGAGCTAACCAAGGCAATGGCTGGTGGTGCAGAGCTTGAGACTCTAACCCACGAGATCAACGTTGTACGCGGTAAGTAATTAAACTCCGATAAGAAATCCCCCGGCCGATTGTGAACTGAACCCCAAAAGTTGGACTCCTAATAGAGAGTCTTAACTGAAAGGGATTGGTTCTTTGGACAAGAGGGTTAGATACACAACCGAGACCCGCATCGAGGCCGTAAGGCTTTTCGATGCGGGTTTTGGTGTTTCCGCTGTTGCTACACAGCTGAATATGCCGGTTGATACTTTGCGTGATTGGTTGGATGCGCACAGGCAGGGTCGTCTTTTAGGCTTGAAAACTATGGAAGGTAGTAAAAGTTATTCAACCGAGTTGAAGGTTGCAGCTGTTGAGAAGTTTCTTGCTGGGACTTCTAAATCGGATGTTTTGTTGGAGTTTGGTATTTCTCAACGCAGTGTTTTCAATAAGTGGGTTGCTGCTTATCGAAAAGACGGGCCTATGGGTTTGGCCTCTAAAGCTAAAGGTCGTAAACCTGTTGAGCGGGATCCGGCTAACCAAAGTTTGGAAGAGCGGGTTCGGTTTTTGGAGATGGAGAATGAAGTTCTAAAAAAACTCCACGCTCTAATGGATCAAGATCAGACGCTAAACAAAAAGCGTTAGTTGTTGCTTCGTTAGAGCATAAATACCGGGTTTCTGAGCTTTGCACAGTGCTTGGCCTTGCAGCAAGCACTTACTATTACCAGCGCGGCAGGTTGGTTTTGAATGATCGTTTTGTTGAGGTTCGGCCGGTGCTTCGGCAAGTGTTTGATAATTCCTACAAAGCCTATGGTTACCGGCGAATCCAGGCTGTTTTGAAGACTAAGCATGGTTTTAGTTTGTCTGGCAAAACAGTGTTGCGTTTGATGAGAGAAGAAAACCGGGTTTGCAAGATTAGGCGTCGTAAATACGTTTCCTACAAAGGTGCTGTTGGTTTGAGTGCACCAAATGTTTTAGATCGCGACTTCAAAACAGATGCCCCGAACAAAAAGTGGGCTACTGATGTTACAGAGTTTAAAGTATTGGGTCAGAAACAGTATTTTTCACCGGTGATTGATTTGTTCAATGGTGAAGTCATCACCTACACAATCAAATCAGCACCCGATCTTGGTTTGGTTACCAGCATGCTTGGGCAGGCTGTCGAAACTCTTCCGGCTGGTTCTAAACCAGTTCTGCATTCTGATCAGGGTTGGCATTACCGGCATTTGAGTTATCAGCAGAGCCTTCAAAAAGCAGGCATCAAACAATCCATGTCCCGCAAAGGCAATTGTTTAGATAATGCTGTTGCTGAAAACTTTTTTGGTCACTTCAAAGAAGAGTTCCTTAGACAGCAAAGCTTCACAAGCCTGGAACAATTCAAAACACAACTCGACCAATACATTCACTGGTTTAACAACGACCGCATCAGGTTAAAGCTGAAGGGACTGAGCCCGGTTGAATACCGGACCCAGTCCCTTGCTAGGCTTCCCTTGGCTCTCAGTTAGAACTCCAATAAATGGGGTTCAGTTCAATTGCGGCAGGGGGATTTTCATTTGCACTCTAAGGGGGAGAGTGCCAAAATAGAGGTATTAGCACTCGACAGGCTTGAGTGCCAAAACTAATAGGAGATTGAACCCCAATGGCAAAAATCATTCACTTTGATGAAGAGGCCCGCCGCGGTCTAGAGCGCGGACTAAACATCCTTGCAGACACCGTAAAGGTAACCCTTGGCCCACGTGGACGCAACGTAGTTCTTGAAAAGAAGTGGGGCGCCCCAACCATCACAAACGATGGTGTTTCGATCGCTAAGGAAATCGAGCTAGATGATCCGTTCGAGCGCATTGGTGCCGAACTGGTTAAAGAAGTAGCTAAGAAGACCGACGACGTTGCCGGTGACGGAACCACAACCGCAACAGTTCTTGCACAGGCTCTTGTTCGCGAAGGTCTTCGCAACGTTGCTGCTGGCGCAGACCCAATCACTTTGAAGCGCGGAATTGAGAAGGCTGTTAAGGCTGTTATCGAAGAGCTTCACGCAAACGCAAAGCCAGTTGAGACCAAGGAGCAGATTGCTGCTACTGCGTCTATCTCTGCCGGTGACACTCAGATCGGTGAGCTAATCGCCGAAGCAATCGACAAGGTTGGTCGCGAGGGTGTTGTAACCGTTGAAGAATCAAACACCTTTGGCATCGAACTTGAGCTAACTGAGGGTATGCGTTTCGACAAGGGTTACGTTTCTGCCTACATGGTTACCGACCCAGAGCGTCAGGAAGCAGTTCTTGAAGACGCTTACGTTTTGATAGCTAACTCAAAGATCTCAAACATCAAGGACATCCTGCCAATCGTTGACAAGGTGATCCAGGCAAACAAGCCGCTGTTGATCATCGCCGAAGACATCGACGGTGAGGCACTGGCAACTTTGATCGTTAACAAGATCCGCGGAATCTTCAAGTCAGTTGCTGTTAAGGCTCCTGGTTTTGGTGACCGTCGCAAGGCAATGCTTCAGGACATCGCAATCTTGACCGGTGGTCAGGTTATTTCTGAAGAAGTTGGCCTAAAGCTTGATGCAACCACTCTTGACCTTCTAGGTCGTGCACGCAAGGTTGTTATCACCAAGGACGAAACCACAATCGTTGAAGGTGCCGGCGATGCCGACATGATCGCAGGACGCGTTGAGCAGATCCGTCGCGAGATTGACAACACCGATAGCGACTACGACCGTGAGAAGCTACAGGAGCGCCTAGCCAAGCTTGCCGGTGGTGTTGCAGTTATCAAGGCTGGAGCAGCTACCGAAGTTGAGCTGAAGGAGCGTAAGCACCGCATCGAAGATGCAGTTCGAAACGCAAAGGCTGCTGTTGAAGAAGGCATCGTTGCCGGTGGTGGTGTTGCACTACTACAGGCTGGCAAGGCTGCATTCGAGAAGCTAACTCTTACCGGTGACGAGGCTGTTGGTGCGAACATCGTTCGCGTGGCAATCTCTGCTCCGCTAAAGCAGATCGCACTAAACGCGGGTCTAGAGCCTGGCGTTGTTGCAGAGCGCGTTGCAGGTCTGCCTTCAGGGCACGGTCTAAACGCCGCAACCGGCGAATACGTAGACATGCTTAAGGAAGGCATCAACGACCCTGTAAAGGTGACTCGTTCAGCTCTTCAGAACGCAGCATCGATCGCAGGACTATTCCTAACCACTGAGGCTGTTGTTGCCGAGAAGCCTGAAGCTCAAGCTCCAGCTCCGGCTAACCAGGGCGGCGGAATGGACTTCTAGAAGTCCAAAAGAAAACAACTTATAGTCTGATCCACTATGAGCGGGTGGTTCCTTCGGGAACCGCCCGTTTTCTTTTAATCGATTGCAGAAGCCTTGCTAGAGGAACAGTCGCTGGTTGGCGTATTCAATCTCTGAGTATTGGGCCGCGGCGATGCTGAGTGCATTACCCAGTTCACCAAGTTGGCTATCCACCTGTGCCGCGGTTGCGCGCCAACGCATGGCCAACTCTTGAAAGCTGTTGGCTGCCATTCCAGTCCAACTGCTTTGCAGATTTTGCAACTGCGCATGCAAGGTATCTGACTCGTGAGTGAGTCTGCTGATTGTGTTTTGAATGGCAACGTTGGCTGCCATTACCTGTTCGCTGTCCACGCTGAAATTAGTCATGCAAAAATCATCGGTGTTTACCTGCGACGCTAGGGCAAGGCAGGCGATTCTGTGGAAAAGATTAGGCGGGGATTGCTACGCGCAAGGTTGCGCCGCCACCAGGAGTCTCTGTGGCCACGATAGTGCCGCCGTGACGAGTCACGATGGTTGACACAATCGCCAGGCCAAGCCCCGATCCACCGGTTTCGCTGTTGCGCGAATTATCAACACGGTAGAAGCGTTCAAAAACTTTTTCACGAAGCTGTTCTGGAATTCCCTCGCCGTGATCGCGAACTTCAAGAATCAAGAACTTACGACCATCGACTTTGGCTTTGTTATCTAAAGCGATTTCAATTTGCGCACCAGCCGGTGAAAAGCGTGAAGCGTTAGCCAGCAAGTTGGTCAGCACCTGGCGCATTGAGTTGGCATCAACCTTGGCTTCTAACACCGCGTCATCGCTGAGCGGGTTGCCGTTCAAATCGGTGATCACAATTTTGCGCTTACCGTCGGCTACTGATGCATCCTTAGCGGCATCAACGGCAAGTGAAATCATGTTGATCTTGGTTAGTCCAAGCTTTGTTGTCTCGTCCATGCGAGTTAGAGTCAGCAGGCTCTCGACCAGTCCGGTCATGCGAACTGCTTCGCTCTCGATGCGCTCCATCGCCTCGCCAATTTGCTCTGGCTTCTTGAGCGCACCCATTCGGTAAAGCTCGGCGTAGCCACGCACCGATACCAGGGGAGTGCGAAGCTCGTGACTGGCATCAGAAACAAAGCGGCGCATCTGATCAAGAGTCTTAGAGCGATCTTGCATCGCGGTTTCAATGCCATCAAGCATCGTGTTGAGCGAGCGGTTTAGTCGCGCAATCTCAGTGTCGCCATCTTGCTCGATCAAGCGCTGTGAAATGTCGCCCTCGGTAACCGCCTCGGCAGTGCGTTCAACTTCATTTAGCGGCTTTAGTGCAGAGTTGATGGTCAACCAAATACTTAGGCCAGAAAGAATCAGCAGTAGCGCACCAAAGCCGCCACCGATCAATCCGTATTGTGCAAGTAGCGCACTGTTCGCGCCGGTCGGAAGGGCAACAACCAGTGAGCCATCCATGCCGGTTAGCGGCACGGCAACCATTCGCCAGCCGCGAGTTCCGGCGTCGTCAGAAATTTGACCCTTGCCATTTACCTCAAATGGAATTCCCTTGGTGGCAATCACATACTTTGAAGAAAAGTTTGAGGTGTTCGGCACATCATTCGAATTACCGCTGGCCGATGACACTAAACCAATAAGCAGTGAGCCATCGGTGTCTAGGTACGCAATGTAGAAATCGCTAGGCAAGCTTGGCAATTGCAGCTGGTGCGTTGCCAAACGGTCTTCAAGCAGCGTTGGGTCTTCGTGACTTAGTGTTGCAGCGGTTGAAGTCAATTGCCCATCAAGGTTTGCCTGCAGGTAGGTGCGCAACAACGCAATCGTTCCAAGACTGGAAACAAAAACCAGCACACCGATAATCGCAACTGAGAGCGCGGTCAGCTTGGTGCGCAGTGAAATGCGCTCCCAGGCAAGCCCCAGTTTGGAATTCAATTAGTTGCCGATCTACTTGCCGTTTTTTGTTGACTTGTACATGTAGCCAACACCGCGCTTGGTTTGAATCAGTGGCTCAGTGGTTAGTGGGTCAAGCTTCTTACGAAGGTAAGAAACGTATGACTCCACAATTCCCATCTCGCCATTGAAATCATATTCCCAGACGTGGTCAAGAATCTGCGCCTTGGTAAGCACGCGGTTTGGGTTAGACATCAAGAAGCGAAGCAACTTGTATTCGGTTGGGCTTAGGTCTACCAGGGTGCCGTTGGCAAAGACATCGTGTGCATCTTGATTGATTTTGATCTCGCCAACTTCTAACACAGATTCCTCGACCTCGGCCGCTTTGGTTCTACGAAGAATTGCATTGATGCGGGCAACGATTTCATCCAGGCTGAAAGGCTTTGTCATGTAGTCATCGCCACCAACGGTTAGACCGGTGATCTTGTCCTCGGTTTCATCGCGAGCGGTTAGGAACAAGACCGGGGCATTGATGCCCATCGAGCGAAGTTTCTTTGTGACACTGAAGCCATTCATGTCTGGCAACATCACGTCCAGCAAGATGATGTCAGGCTCACCTTTTTCGGCGGCGTGTACTGCGTCGGCACCGTTAGCTACGGCGTGAACGCTGAAACCAGCAAATCGAAGGCTGGTGGATAGGAGGTCGCGGATGTTTGGCTCGTCATCGACGATAAGTACCTTTACGTTTTCCATGGCTTTAGTTTCAGGGAGTTTCCTGAGAATGCCCTGTATGAGGCTTGGGTGTCGTCTGAGAGGTTTTGCAGCCTGAAGCGATTAGAGGTTTACTGCGTCCAGAATCTCGTAGCTGTAGCCCTGCTCGGCAAGAAAGCGCTGGCGGTTCTGCGCAAAGTCTTGATCCACGGTGTCTCTAGAAATAAGCGTGTAGAAACTGGCGGTTCTGCCGTCTGCCTTTGGTCGCAGCAAGCGGCCAAGTCGCTGGGCTTCCTCTTGCCTAGAGCCATAGGACCCAGAAATCTGAATTGCCACCGATGCCTCTGGCAAGTCGACTGAAAAGTTGGCAACCTTCGAAACCACCAAGGTAGAAATCTCGCCGGTGCGGAATTGCTGGAAAAGTCGTTCGCGCTCATCAACCGGAGTTTCGCCAGTGATCTCTGGAACCTTGATAGCAGCCGATACCTCGTGAATCTGATCCAGGTACTGACCAATGATCAGGGTTGGTTCGCCGACGTGCTTTTTGAGCAGTGTTTGAATTACAGGAATTCGAGTCTTCGAAGTAGCCGCGATTCGATATCGATCTTCTTGACTTGAGATTGCGTAATCCATTCGCTCATCGTCTGGTAGATCGATTCGAACTTCGAAGCAAGCAGCCGGCGCAATGTATCCCTGGGCTTCAATTTCTTTCCATGGCGCATCAAAACGCTTTGGGCCAATCAGAGAAAAGACATCGCCTTCTTTGCCGTCTTCGCGCACCAGGGTTGCGGTTAGGCCAAGGCGTCTGCGCGCTTGCAAGTCTGCGGTCATCTTGAAAATTGGTGCCGGCAGCAAGTGCACCTCGTCGTAAACTATCAGGCCCCAGTCGTTGGCATTCAATAGTGCCAAGTGCGCGTATTCGGCTTTGCGCTTGGTGGTCAGAATTTGATAGGTGGCAATGGTGACCGGCTTTACTTCTTTAACGGAACCGGAGTACTCGCCAATTTCATCGTCGGTAAGCGTGGTGCGTTTTAGAAGTTCCGCTTTCCACTGTCTAGCCGAAACAGTGTTGGTTACCAAAATCAAGGTGTTGGTTTTTGCGGTGGCCATTGCAGCTGCACCAACGATTGTCTTTCCTGCACCGCAGGGAAGCACAACCACTCCAGATCCGCCCTGCCAAAACTTTTCTACCGCTTTGGTTTGGTAATCACGAATCTTCCAATCGCCGCTGCCAAGTGCAATTTCGTGCGGTGTACCGGCTGCATAGCCGGCAAAGTCTTCTGCTGGCCAACCTAGTTTTAGTAGTTCCTGTTTCACCTGACCGCGTGCCCACGGCTGAATGCGAAATGCCTCGTTTGAGATAGGACCATCAAGAAGTTCCGCAATCTTGCGGTGCTTGCTTGCCTCCAGCAAGATTGCGCGCTCGGTTGAGAAAAGCTCTAGTTCACCGGCTGGACTCTTGCGAATCGATAGTCGCCCGTAGCGGTTCATGGTTTCAGCGATGTCGGCACGCACACCACTTGGCACCGCAAACTTTGCATACTTATCGAGCACGCCTAGAACAAAGTCGGAATCGTGACCTGCCGCACGCGCGTTCCACAGGCCTAGGCGAGTGATTCGGTAGGTGTGTATGTGCTCTGGTGCACGCTCTAATTCGGCAAAAATCGCCAAGTCGTGACGGGCCTCGGCGGCCTGGGGGTGGTCCACCTCAAGCAGCGCGGTTTTGTCGCTCTGCACAATCAGTGGTCCGTTAGTCATCCTTACAGCCTAGCCCGCTGACCTGCCCTGTGCGCCTGCCTAATTTTGCCAGCGCTCAAATTACTGCCGCTAATCCAACACCACTCGAATGATGCTGGTGATTGGCAGGGTGCGTTCGATGTCTGCTTTGCGGTCCTTGGCCCGCAGGCGACCGTTGGCAATTCCAATGGGTTCAAGCAAAAATTCAATTTCGCCCGTGCTTGATGCCACCGTGAATTTGGCCTTGGTCTTGTTCTTGATGGCCAACTGAATTTGCCGCTGCAGGTCGTCGCCATCTGGGGTATCGCCAAGCTTGGCATCCTGTAAACGTAGGCGAGCGATATCTGCCGCCGGGTTCTTACCCTGCTCGGCATCAACCGTTTGCTTGGTTGCCTCAAGCGGTGAGATCACATTGCCGTTTTCGTCAACGCGAATTGCCACAAAGCCAACCTCGCGCAGACCAAAGTAAAGCACCTCCGGTTCAAAGCGTGATGCCAGCTGACCATCTTCAAGTTGCGTCAAACCAAACGGCTTCAATTTGGTTTCGTTGAAAATTTCGGCCAGCAGCACTTTGTCTTTTGACTGAATTATTGTGCGCTCGTGTGATGCGGCACCCACAATCCTCAGGCGCCCAAATCGCGCCTCTGCTTCATTTAGCAAATACTCGATTGGTTGCGGAATTGAGTTTCCAGAAAGCTTGACCAGCAGGTCGCGAATTTCGCCAAGCTTCAGTCCGGTCTCAAGACCGTGACTAATGCTCAGCGCCGAAAGTCGGTAGGTTGAGGCCATTCCAATTTGTTCGGTGTCGGCAAATCTGCGCAACATGATTTCTACCTGGGTTGGAAGCGGCCCGGGTGCAATCAACGTGAGGTCCGCTTGGCAAATTATCTTGTCTTGAGGCTGCGGCAGATTTTGCTGCACCAGCCTGCTAGCAGATTCGTACTCGCACTTCAAAACTTTCGGTGCCCAGCTGCTCATCCAGCCTTGCGCAGAGAGTCCAATCAATTCGGCCAGTGCTTCAAGCTTGGTGATCTTGGAGCTCACCGAACCATCGGCAAACGGATAGGTCTTGGTTAGGTTGTCGGCTAGTGAAGTAACTTGTCCGGTTTTAGAACCGGTTACACCAAGGGCAACCTGTAATTCTTTGGCTGATGCATCGCCAAGGATTTCGCGCCAGGTTTGAGCCAGCAATACAAATCGTTCATCGGGCGTCCAGTTCAACCAGTCTTTCGATTTGCTGCTCAACTGCCAGCGACCATCGGCCAGGGTAATCACCTGGGCAAGGTGAGCTAGTTCGTAAATTTGTTTGGCGTATTCGTTGGTCTTACGTAAGTGGGTTGCGAAACGTTTGACGTCTGGCAGGCCAACATTGCGTTTGCC
>JBDLVL010000051.1:0-4897 GCA_039804765.1 Actinomycetota bacterium
GACGCGCAGCTCTTGCGGGCGCTGGTGCAACAGCTGCAACGCTGGCACTTGCGGCATGTGCGCCAGGCGGGGCAACCGGCAGCAAGTTGACCCCGGCGAAAGATCTTTCTGAATCAGAGAAGTCTTTAATTTGGAGCAACTGGTCGCTTTACATTGACGTTGATGACAAGGGAAACCGCCCAACGCTAGACACCTTTAAACAGCAGACTGGTATCACGGTTGAATACCGCGAGGACTACGACGACAACGACTCTTACTACGGCAAGGTTAAAGACCAACTTGCCAAGGGCAGTGACATTGGTGCCGACCTTGTTTGCCCAACTTCTTGGATGGCCGCACGATGGATTGGCCTTGGTTACACACAGACTTTCGATAACGCAAAGATTCCTAACAAGAAAAACGTTCAGCCTGCTTACCTAGGTGACGCATACGACCCAGAGCGTAACCAGTCACTTCCTTACCAGGGAATTCTTGCCGGTCTTGCTTACAACAAGAAGGCATACAAGAAGGCAACCGGTAAAGATGCTCCGGCAACCATCGAAGATATTTTTGATGGACCAGCTCTTAAGGGCCGCGTTGGTGTGCTTTCGGAAATGCGCGACACCATTGGAATTATTTTGATGGCACAGGGAATCGACATCACCAAGGATTCTTCCCTGAACGAAGATGCTTTCATGAACGCCATTGACTACTTGCAGAAGAAGGTAGATGACGGCCAGGTTGCCAAGATTAAGGGCAACAGCTACAAGGAAGACCTGCTAAACGGCGACACAATTGCCGCGATTGCATGGTCTGGTGACATCATCCAACTTAACTCTGAAACTGACGGCGATAACTTTGGGTTCGTGCTGCCAGAATCAGGCGCAACTATTGCAGCCGACTGTTTTGTGGTCCCGATGGGCGCGCAGCACAAGTCAAATGCTGAAGAGCTCATGAACTACTACTACGACCCAAAGAATGCTGCAATCTTGGCTGCATACGTGAATTACATCACCCCGGTTGTTGGCGCAAAAGAAGAAGCAATCAAACTTGATCCAAAGTTGGCAGAGAACGAGCTGATTTTCCCTTCTACAGAAACGCTAAAACTCACCAAGGCATTCCGAGCATTGACTGGCAAGGAAGAACAGCGTTTCACCGCTGCTTTCCAGAAAATTAAGTTGGGTGTGTAAATGGCAACAGAGTTTGTTGCCAGGGGTGCCGACCTTGAACTAGTTGGAATCCGTAAAGAATTTCCAGGGTTCACCGCAATTGAAAACCTTGACCTGCACATTCCTGCGGGCGAGTTTTTCGCCTTGCTTGGCCCATCGGGTTGCGGAAAAACCACCACACTGAGACTGGTTGCCGGTCTTGATGAACCAACTAAGGGCAAGATCCTTATTGGTGGAAAAGACGTTACTCATACCAAACCTCATGAGCGTCCGGTAAACACCGTATTCCAGAGTTACGCACTGTTCCCACATATGTCGGTGCTTGAAAATGTTGCCTTTGGTTTGAAGCAGCGCAAGATTCAAGACCCAATGCCAAAGGCTCAGGCATCGCTTGACCTAGTAGAGCTGGGCCACTTGGCTCAGCGTCGCCCGCAGCAACTTTCTGGCGGACAGCAGCAGCGCGTTGCTCTTGCTCGAGCGCTGGTCAACAGACCTTCACTGCTGCTGCTTGATGAACCGCTTGGCGCTCTTGACCTAAAACTTCGTCGCCAGATGCAGATTGAACTCAAGGCAATTCAGATGGAAGTTGGCTTGACCTTCTTGCACGTGACTCACGACCAAGAAGAAGCCATGGACATGGCCGACACCGTTGCGGTAATGAACAAGGGTCGCATCGAACAAATGGGTGCGCCAGAAAAACTTTACGATCGCCCAAAGACCGTTTTTGTTTCTAAGTTCCTTGGTCAGTCAAACCTGTTTGTTGGCAAGGTTGAAGAAGAAAATGCATCGTCAATCAGCATCAACGTTGCCGGGAACAAGATCACGGTTCCAAAAGATCGCGCCGAAAAACACAAGGGCATGATTGCTGTTGGTGTTCGTCCAGAAAAGGCTTTCTTTCACGAAGAGAAGCCAAAGCTTGGTGCAGGTCACAACCTGATTGGCCCTGGTGAAATCATTGACATTCGTTTCACCGGAGTGAGCAACCAGTATCTGATTGAGATTCCGAATGTTGGCAACGTGACCGTGTTTGCGCAGAACATTGGCAAGAGCCCGGTTACAGAGCTCGGCGCAAAGGTCTGGGTTAGCTGGAAGGTTGAGCACGCGTTTGGTCTTGCCGACTTGCCAACCAACACCGGGAACGAAACCATCACCCAGTCAATCACGGTTCAGTAACCATGGCATTCGCAGCATTCGGGGCGGGTGGTCCGGCACCGGTTTCAACACCTACTAAAAAGAGTCGCGTAGCAATCCTGTTGCTGCTGCCTGGCTTGCTTTACCTAGGTTTGTTTTTCTTAACTCCATTAATTTCTTTGGTGATTACCTCACTAGAGACACCCGATCCAAGTGGTGACATTGGTCGATATCAATATGGTTTTGAAATCGCCAACTACTGGTACGTAATCCAGACTTATTGGCCACACATCATTCGCTCTTTCAGTTATGCCCTAATCGCCACCGTGGCTGCCCTTTTGATTAGCTACCCGCTGGCCTATTTCATTGGCGTAAAGATGCGTAGGTATCCACTGCTTCAAGGGCTGCTTGTAACTTTGGTGATTGCACCATTCTTTATTTCTTTCTTGCTGCGAACTTTTGCATGGAAGCAGATTTTTTCAAATGAATCTTGGGTGGTTACCTCGTTACAGCAGCTTGGTGTCCTTGATCCCAATCAGTATCTTGTTGGCACACCCTTCATGGTTATTTTTGGTTTGACCTATGCCTTCATTCCATTTATGACTCTGCCGCTCTACTCGACGCTTGAGCGTCTGGACATTAGATTCCTTGAGGCGGGCGCAGACCTGTATGCGAGCCCGGCAACTACATTCCGCAAGATTACTTTGCCGCTTTCAATGCCCGGAATTATCTCGGGAACCTTGCTTACTTTTATTCCTATCGCCGGTGACTACATCAACGCCTCGGGCGATTTCTTGGGCGGCACCAAGACCGCGATGATCGGAAATGTTGTTGAAGCAAACTTCCTGGTGATTAATGACTACCCAAGCGCGGCCGCACTATCGGTGTTGTTGATGGCTGCAATTCTTGCGCTAGTCACCTTCTACGTTAAGAAGTCTGGAACAGAGGACCTGCTATGAGATTCTCGCTAGGGAAGCTGGCACTTCCGGTTTATGCGGTGATCGCGGTCGTCTACCTGATGATTCCGATTGCCTACACTTTTGTTTTCTCTTTTAACGACTCACTAAAAACCAACCTGGTTTGGCGCGGATTCACATTCGATAACTGGACCAAGGTCTGCGAGCAGCAGGGCGTCTGCGAAGCGTTTAGTAACTCGGTGCTGATTGGCGTGGTTTCCACCGTCATTGCCACAGCGCTTGGCACCATGATTGCCATTGCCTTGGTTCGCTACCGTTTCCCTGGTCGATCTGCAATCAATATGCTTTTGTTTTTACCTATGGCAACACCAGAAGTCGTGCTTGGTGCCGGTCTGGCATCACAGTTCTTCAACACAGGTGTCGAAAAAGGCATCGGCACCATCATCATCGCTCACGTAATGTTTTGTTTGAGCTTTGTGGTGGTCACCGTAAAGGCACGTGTTGCCAGCCTTGACCCAGCTCTCGAAGAGGCTGGCCGCGACCTTTATGGCTCGCCGTCACAAGTCTTCTGGAAAATTACATTCCCTTTGCTGACCCCAGGCATCATGGCGGCTGCACTACTTTCTTTCGCACTGAGTTTCGATGATTTCATCATCACCAATTTCAACTCTGGAGCGGCGACTACATTCCCTAAATTCGTCTACACGGCTGCGGCACGAGGAATTCCTGCTGAAGCTAACGTCGTTGGTTCAGCCGTATTCATCTTGGCAATTGTCATTGTTGTAACCAGCCAGGTGCGCAGCTCGCTGAAGGCCAAGCGCCTAGAGCGAACCAAGTAATCAACTTAAATAAAAATCCCCTCGAATTTCTTCGAGGGGATTTTTTGTAATTCTTACAGTGCCTTCAGGCCTTCTTCAAGGACGCTCAATGCATCCAACAGCAAGTCATCGGTGATTGCTAGCGGTGGCAAGAAGCGGATCACGTTGTAGTGAGTGCCGGCGGTTAGAACAAAGATTCCGTTTGAGTGCATGTGCTTAACGATTGAATCAACCGCTGCCTTGCTTGGGTTCAAAGTGCCAGGCTCTACAAGCTCAATTGCGATCATCGCGCCGCGACCGCGAACGTCTCCGATTACCGGGTACTTTGCCTGCAGTTCACGAAGCTTTGGAACCAACAGCGCTTCAATCTGTTGTGCACGCTCAATGACGCCGCCGGCTTCAATCTGCTTTAGCACTGCAACTGCAGCCGCTGCTGAAACCGGGTTACCGCCAAAGGTGCCGCCCATTCCGCCAGGGTGAGATGCATCCATGATTTCTGCGCGACCGGTAACAGCCGAGATTGGCATACCGCCAGCGATACCCTTTGCAATTGTCATTAGGTCCGGCTCAAAGCCTTCTTCCCACATGCTGGCAAACCACTTACCGGTGCGGGCGATGCCTGATTGAACTTCGTCTGCGACAACCAGCACACCGTTTGCGTGTGCCCAGTCGCTAAGCGTCTTTAGGAATCCAGGGGCGGGAACTATGAATCCACCCTCACCCTGAATTGGCTCAATCACAATCGCGGCTAGGTCTTCAACGCCAACGCGCTTTTCCATGTAGGTAATTGCGCGCTGAGCTGCCTCAACACCGGTTAGGCCCTGAGGGTCGCGGTAAGGGTAAGACATTGGTACGTGCTGAATGCTCGCTGCGGTTGGGCCGA
>JBDLVL010000052.1:0-6647 GCA_039804765.1 Actinomycetota bacterium
GTAGTTGCACCGTTCTTTCCTTATGCTCGTCAAGACAAGAAGCACAAGGGTCGCGAGCCAATCTCTGCTCGTCTAATGACAGATCTTTTCAAGGCTGCCGGTGCAAACCGATTGATGTCGGTTGATTTGCACACTCCACAGATTCAAGGTTTCTTTGATGGACCGGTAGATCACCTTTGGGCTTTGCCAATGTTGGCCGACCACGTCAAAGAGCGCTTCGGCGATGAACTGCTGACCGTGGTTTCTCCAGACTCAGGGCGCGTTCGCGTTGCCGATATTTGGGCCGAACGTCTGGGTGCACCGCTTGCCATCATTCACAAGCGTCGCGATCCAGATCGCCCAAACCAGGTTGAGGCTCACGAACTTGTTGGTGACGTAAAGGGCCGCACCTGTTTGTTGGTTGACGACATGATCGACACCGCCGGCACCATCGTGGCCGCGGCTAAGGCTCTAAAAGACAATGGCGCAGCACGAGTAATCGTGGCTGCCACTCACGCGGTGTTCTCTGCTCCAGCAGTAGAGCGCCTTTCAAGCGGTGTGGTTGACGAGGTTATCGTCACTAACACCCTGCCGATCACTCGCGAAAAGCAGTTCGACAACCTAACCGTGCTTTCGATCGCACCACTTATTGCGGCTGCAATCAGCGCGGTATTCGGCGATGACTCAGTAAACAAGTTGTTCCCAGGCCACGCCTAGCATTAGACTCTTCTTAGAACAACGGCGAGGGCTCCAAATGGGGCCGTTATCGACGGGGTAAAAAGTCTTCCGACTTGTCCTCGCGTAAAACGCTTGAGTTGACAGAAAGAGAAGAGAAATCATGAACACAGCAGCAAAGCTTGTGGGTACTCCACGCACCAAGTTTGGTAAGGGCGCTTCACGTCAGGCACGTGCAGCAGGTCAGACCCCAGCCGTTATTTACGGTCACGGATCAGAGCCTCGCCACATCACTGTTCCTGCTCACGAAGTAGCACTTATTCTTCGTCACAAGAACGCAGTTATCGACCTAACCATTGATGGCAAAGAAGAGTCAGTTCTTGTAAAGAGCGCAACCAAGGATGCAGTTACTCAGGTTATTGAGCACATCGACCTAGTTGAGCTTGTAAAGGGTGAGCGCGTACACGTTGAAGTTCCTGTTCACCTTGTTGGTGAGTCAATGTCTGGAACCATCGTGGACATCGAGCACAAGACCGTGAAGCTAGAAGTTGCTGCAACCAGCATTCCTGACTTCGTTGAAATCTTTGTAACCAAGGACAACGGTGCAGGTCACCACGTTCTTGCAGGAGATATCAAGCTTCCTGCTGGTGCAAAGCTTGAGCTTGCAGATGGCGAGCTAATCGCTTCTGTTGTAATGACTCAGGCTGGTCACGCCGAAGAGACCCCTGCTGCAGCTGCAGCTGAGGCTCCAAAGGCTTAATCTGTCGACTTCAGCATTCTTAGTAGTCGGGCTCGGTAACCCCGGGCCCGACTATTCTGCTAATCGGCACAATGTTGGTCAGATGGCACTATCGGTGTTGGCCGATCGACACAGCGCAACATTCAAAAGCCACAAATCAAATGCCGCAGTAGCCGAGACACGTCTTGGCTACGGGGGAGCAAAGCTAATTTTGGCCAAGCCTGGTTCATACATGAACACCAGTGGCGGGCCAGTTTCATCTCTGATGAAGTTCTACGACGTGCCACTTTCAAACGTGATCGTTTTGCACGATGAATTAGACATCGATGCCGAAACCATTCGAATCAAACAAGGCGGCGGTCACGCTGGCCACAACGGATTGCGCGACATCATTTCAGCATGCGGATCAAACGACTTCACTCGCGTGCGGATTGGTATTGGCCGCCCACCTGGCCGCATGGACACCGCAGACTTTGTGCTCAAGGATTTCAATTCAACCGAGCGCAAGAATTTGCCGCTGACTCTGGAGCTTGCTGCAGATGCTGTTGAAGAGATTGTGAAGTCTGGCGTGCTGGACGCACAAAACAAAATCAACCCAAAGGGTTAAATCAACTTAGACTTACCCCTGTGAGTGTAGAAAATCTCAAGGCCCTGTCGCGCCTTGCCGCGCTCATTTCTGAAGGGTATCCCTTCGCCGCACTGCAGGCCAAGATAAAAAATTCCCGAATTGACGTCGTTGCCCCGCAGGGCGCTCATGCCCCTTTGCTTGAGGTAATCAATCAATTTCGACGTGACGCAAAACTAACCCAGGTGCAACTCGTTGTGGTGGCCACCGGTCGCGAAGCAGAAGACGTAGCCGCGGCGCTCAAGTCCCTTTCACCGGAATCGGAAATCTTGGAGTTTCCATCTTGGGAGACTCTTCCGCACGAACGCCTGAGCCCAAGCCCAGAGACAGTGGGTAAGCGACTGCAGGTGCTGCACCGATTGAACGAGCTGTCAGCGCTAATTGAAAAGAAAGAACTTGAGCACCCGGTCTTTGTTTTGGCATCGGTTCGTGCAGTTCTGCAACCGGTGGTCGCCGGGCTAGCCAACCACCCGCCGCTAAAACTAGAGCGCGGCAAGGACTATCTGCTTTTTGAGCTTTCACTCAAGTTGGTTGAGTTGGCCTATCAGCGAGTAGATATGGTTACCCGCCGCGGCGAGTTTGCGGTGCGCGGTGGAATTCTGGATATTTTTCCTACTACCGCCGAACACGCGATGCGCCTGGAATTCTTTGGCGATGAACTTGACGACATTCGTATCTTTAGCGTTGCAGATCAGCGAACCATATCCGGTGAAGATGCTGGCGCGAAAATCGATGCCATTGATATTTATCCGGCGCGCGAAATAATCATCACGCCAAACGTTGCCGGTCGCGCGCGCGAAATGCTTCACGAATTTCCGAACATCTCAACCATGCTTGCCAAGATCGCCGAGGGTATTCCGGTTGACGGCATGGAATCACTGGCTCCGGTTTTGGTTGACGCAATGGTGCCATTCACCGATTACCTGCCTACAAACGCTCTGGCAGTATTGCTGTCTCCAGAAAAGTCTGCTGCTCGCGCTGCAAACTTGGTTGAAACCAACGAGGAATTTTTACATGCGGCTTGGGACGCCGCGGTCGAGGGCGCTCAGGCCCCACTTGATTTGAGCGATGGCGGATTCATCGACCTTTCGCAATTCAAAGAGGCACTAGCTGGCCGTTCACTAATTACCGTTTCGCAATTTGGTGCCGACGACGATTCGCTAGTCAATCTCAACCTTTTTGAAATACCAAACTTCAAGGGCCTGGATACCACCGCACTCGAGTGGCTTGAGGACCAGTCCAAGCAGGGTCAGCAGGTAATCGTTGTTGCTGAGGGTCACGGCACCGTTGAGCGACTGAACGAACAACTTAACGCCGTTGGAATCAATGCTCAAGTGGCCCAGGGAAATATGCGTAAGGGTTTCACCGCACCAGATAGCAAAACAATTGTTATCACAGAGGCCGAGTTCTACGGCAAGTCATCGGTGTATGTGAGCCCGCAGGTTCGCAAGCTGGCTAGCAAGCGCGGCCAGGCGGTAGACCCGTTGAGTTTGAAGCAGGGCGATTACGTAGTGCACGAGACGCACGGGATTGGTCGCTTTGTTGAACTTGTTGAACGCACCAGCGGAGTGGGTCGTCAGCAACACCAACGCGAATATCTTTTGATCGAGTACGCGCCGTCAAAGCGCGGTTACCCGGGCGACACTCTGTTTGTGCCTACCGACCAACTTGATTT
Organism: Actinomycetota bacterium; assembly: GCA_039804765.1. Classification (GTDB taxonomy): domain Bacteria; phylum Actinomycetota; class Actinomycetes; order Actinomycetales; family Microbacteriaceae; genus Rhodoluna. Next base: position 3,694 of record JBDLVL010000052.1, read on the forward strand.
ACTAACCCGATACGTGGGCGGCGAAGCCCCGGTGCTTTCGAAGATGGGCGGTAGCGATTGGGCCAAGGTTAAGGGCAATGCTCGCAAGGCCATTCGCAAGATTGCAATTGACTTGGTCAAGCTTTACTCGGCGCGCATGAAGTCTCGCGGTCACGCCTTTGGCCCTGACACTCCTTGGCAGCACGAGCTTGAAGAAGCATTTGCTTTTGCCGAGACTCCGGATCAGCTCACCACAATTGACGAAGTAAAACGCGACATGGAAAAAGAAATTCCAATGGACCGTTTGCTCGCTGGCGATGTGGGCTATGGCAAGACAGAGGTTGCGGTGCGTGCGGCCTTCAAGGCCATTCAAGACGGCAAGCAGGTGGCAATGCTGGTGCCAACCACGCTTTTGGTTCGTCAACACACCGATACCTTTGAGGCACGCTACGCCGGATTCCCGGTAACCGTTCGATCGCTATCACGTTTCCAAAGCGCTAAGGAAGTCAAAGACACTCTTGAGGGTTTAGAAAACGGCAGCGTAGACATGGTGATTGGTACTCACCGGTTGCTTTCGAAGAATGTTAAGTTCCGTCAGCTTGGCTTGGTAATCATCGATGAAGAACAGCGCTTTGGTGTGGAGCACAAAGAAAAACTAAAAGAGCTAAAGACCAACGTAGACATTTTGTCTATGTCGGCAACACCAATTCCGCGCACGCTAGAGATGGCCATCACGGGAATTCGCGAGATGTCAACGCTGGCAACCCCGCCAGAAGAGCGCCACCCAATTCTCACCTACATTGGTGGCTACAGCGAGAAGCAAGTTGCCGCCGCGATTCGCCGCGAGCTTATTCGCGAGGGCCAGGTGTTTTTTGTGCACAACCGGGTCAGCACTATCGGTGCAGTGGCCAACGAACTTGCGCAATTGGTGCCAGAGGCGCGCATCGCGGTGGCTCACGGCCAAATGTCTGAAGGCGCACTTGAGCAAGTGGTGGTTGATTTTTGGGAACGAAAGTTTGACGTACTTATTTCCACCACAATCATTGAAACCGGAATCGATATTCCAAACGCCAACACCTTGATTGTTGATCGTGCCGAAAACTTTGGACTCAGCCAGCTGCATCAGATTCGCGGTCGAGTTGGTCGCAGTCGCGAGCGCGCCTACGCGTATTTCTTCTACGACCCAAGCAAGCCACTCACTGAGACCGCGCACGATCGCCTGGCGACCATTGCGCAAAATAATGAACTTGGCGCGGGCATGCAGGTTGCCCTAAAGGATCTTGAGATTCGCGGTGCCGGAAACTTGCTTGGCGGCGAGCAGTCCGGTCACATCGCCGGTGTTGGTTTTGACTTGTACTTGCGCATGATTGGCGAAGCAGTTGCCGAATTCAAGGGCATCAAGCAAGAGTCACCTGCTGAACTGAAACTTGAACTACCGGTGGATGCACACATTCCATCTACCTATGTAGATAGTGAGCGCCTGCGTCTTGAGGCATATCACAAGCTTTCGGCAGCCAGCGGTGAGCGCGGCACGCGCGCACAACTTGATGCAATCCTTGCTGAACTAGAAGACCGATACGGTGCCGCTCCCGATCCGGTTAAGAACTTGATTGACGTCACCGAACTTCGTCAGCAGGCCAATCGTCTTGGCCTAAAAGATTTCAATGTGCTTGGTCTGCAGGCAAAGTTGCAACCGGTTGATCTAACCGAATCAGAGCAGGTGCGAATCGCCAGTCTTTACCCAGGCACCAAGTATTTGCAGTCGGCACAAACGCTGCTGATTACCGCGCCACGCGATGAAAACTTTGAACCCCTGCGCGACACAGCCATCATCCAGTGGGCCTGGGGCTTATTGGCTAAGGTTTTTTCAAACACCGAAAGTAGTAAAAATGACCAAGCTTGATGAACTGATCGCGGTTGCCGCAAAACTTCGTGGCCCAGGCGGTTGCCCGTGGGATGCCGAGCAGACTCACCAGTCGCTGGTGAAGTACCTCATCGAAGAGGTCTACGAGCTGGTTGATGCAATTGAGTCTGGTAACCGTGACGAAGTTCTCGAAGAGCTTGGCGATGTTTTGTATCACGTTGTCTTCCACAGTGATCTAGCCGAACACGGTTCATTGGGTGAAAAATTCAACATTCAAGATGTTGCCGAGCTTTCAATCAAGAAGATGGTTGGTCGTCACCCACACGTTTTTGGCAACGCCGAAGAACTTGAGAAGTACGCGGCTGTAACCGGCGAAGACGTGATGGTCAACTGGGACGATCACAAGAAGCGTGAGAAGCCAGAACGATCATCGGTGTTGGATGGAATTCCGCAGCACCTGCCGGCATTGGCCTTGGCAGACAAAGTGATTGGCAAGGCCGAGAAGATTGGTTTGCTTGACCCCGATGCGCCGGGCCCATTCAGTGTTACCAATGCAGCTGAACTTGGCGCAATTTTGTTGGCGATGGTTTCATCGGCGCGTGCCGCAGGAATCGATGCCGAGGGTGCGCTTCGTGGTGCGGTCAAGGAACTTCAGGTAGAAATTCGCGAGGTTGAACTCGAAGACGCAGCTGACGCAGGTGTAATCGCGCTTCCGGCCGAATAACGAACCCGCCCAGTAAACTTGGGCCATGGCTAAAGACGTGCACCCACCCCGTGGCATGCGCGATTTTCTTCCCGTAGAAAAGCTAAAGCGCGACATAGTGTTGAACACCATTCGCGGCACCTACATGACTCACGGCTTTCAAGAAATTGAAACTCCGGCGCTTGAAGATCTTGAACGTCTTACCTCTGGTCAGGGCGGCGACAACGAAAAGCTTGCCTTCCGAGTGATGAAGCGCGGCGAAGAACTTGACCGTGCAATTGAAGCCAACACCGATGGCAGCTCCGACAACCTTGCGGATCTAGGTTTGCGCTACGACCTAACCGTGCCGCTTACTCGTTACTACGCAACCAATCGCGCAAAGTTGCCAAAGGTTTTCAAGGCAATTCA
>JBDLVL010000053.1:0-8201 GCA_039804765.1 Actinomycetota bacterium
GATGGCAACTATGTTGCGTTGATTTCTGCCGATGCCGACGTGCAGTCGGCAATTCGACTTTCGCGCGTCACCGCGTCTTCGGCTCCGGACTTCACCTGGATTCCTGCAGCCGAAAAGTTCACTGGCAAACGCAACATCACCGCACCAAGTGCGGGAATTTCAAAACTTTGCATTTACAACGACAAGACAGGTCAGATTGATGTGCTTGAGGTAGCGGCCGGTTCCACATATTCATTCAGCGGCGGCGATGCACCGCTTTACGCAAATTTGATTACAGACATCAACGGCACGGTCGCGAATTTACTGGTGTTGGATCAGAAGAATGCCGGCGGCAAGGTTTCAGTTAACGTTCGCTAAATTTGTCAGTCAACACAGGTAACTAATCGCGGTAGCGCTCGGGTACCAAATCCCAAGGATCTTTCCCAATCAGGTGGCCAACTGCGGCAAATACATATTCTTCAATGTGCATCCGCTCGTGCAGTGCGTCGGCACGACTGTGATGACCAAGGCGCTCAATAGGCACCCTATAAATCACGATGGTCATTTCGTCGCGCTTCACTGCCCAGCGGCGAACACCTTTTGATTCAGGTTTTATCGACGGAGCATCCATGACCTCCCAATTGAGGTCAATCAGTTCCTCTGGCCAGGCATTTTTTAGGTATTCGCAGGTTCCAGAAACAATCTGCTCAAAGCTAGAGTGGCGGCCACCGTTGCGCAGCAGGTTGCTCAGCAGGGGCTGGCGAATACCGCGGCCGTGCCGGTCACGATTGGTGCCCTTTGATCGCGAGATTTCAGCCATGGCCCCAGTTTAGACAGCATGGCCAAGCAGGGCAGCAGGACCGCTGGGCCGGCCCAGGCAGGGGGTGGGTCTTGGTAAAGTTGACCTAATGAATATTGATTGGGACGCAATCGTCAAGACCTACGACGTACGCGGTTTGGTCGGCAAATCTCTAACTACTGAAATTGTTGCCGCGCTTGCTGCCGGATTCGTAGACGAACTTGGTGCCGCCTGTAAAGATGTAGTGGTCGGCCACGATATGCGTGACTCGTCACCAGAATTTGCCGATGCCTTTGCCGCTGGAGCCCAGGCTCGCGGTGCCAATGTGGTCTCAATCGGACTTTGCTCAACAGATGAAAGCTATTTTGCCTCTGGCGTGCTTGATGCACCGGCAGCAATGTTCACTGCCAGTCACAACCCAGCCGCTTATAACGGCATCAAGTTTTCTCGTGCGGGTGCGCGAGGCATCAGCATGGACACCGGTCTGGCGGCAATTCGCGATCGCGCGAAGGTTTACATTGAAAATGGAATCGACGAGGTTGCAACTCCAGGTGGTTACCGCGATTTGCACATTCTGGTTCAGTACGCCAGTTACTTGCGCGAACTGGTTGATCTTTCTGGCATCCGCCCACTGAAAGTTGTGGTTGATGCGGCCAATGGCATGGGTGGGATGACTGTTCCTGCGGTGCTTGGTCACGCAAGCGATCTAGCGGCATTGCCGCTGAAAATAATTCCAATGTACTTTGAGCTTGACGGCACCTTCCCTAACCACGAAGCCAACCCGCTAGACCCAAAGAATTTGGTGGACTTGCAAAGGGCCGTGGTCGAACACGGAGCCGACATTGGCTTGGCCTTCGATGGTGATGCTGACCGCTGCTTTGTGATCGATGAAAAAGGTGATGCGGTCACTCCATCGGCAGTTGCGGCCATTGTTGCCCACCGTGAGATAGCTCGCGAAAAGCGCACTAACCCTGGGGCACCGATCACCGTGCTGCACAACCTCTTGACCTCGCGTGTTGTCGAAGAAGTTATTGCCGAAGACGGCGCTCACCCGGTAAAGACCAAGGTTGGCCACTCGCTAATTAAGGACCAAATGGCTGCCACCAACGCCATTTTTGGTGGCGAACACAGCGCCCACTATTACTTCCGCGATTTTTGGGGTGCCGATAACGGAATGTTGGCGGCCATGCATGTGTTGGCAGAGTTTGGAACACAAGAAAAGCCTCTTTCGGAATTCGCGAAAAAGTACAATCCTTATTACTTGAGCGGTGAAATCAACTCCACCGTTTCAGATGTCCCAGCCGCCAAGGCCCGCGTACAGGCTGCATTCGCAGACCGTGCCGACTTTGACGAGTTTGACGGCATCACTGCAACAAATAAACAAGAGCTAGGCAAGCCTGCTGATGCTGGTAACTGGTGGTGGTTCAACGTTCGTGCCTCGAACACTGAGCCGCTACTTCGTTTGAACGTTGAGGCCTCAACCGAGGCCAAGATGACCCAGATCCGTGATGAGGTTCTAAATCTCATCCAGCAGAAAGCGTAAGCATCATGTCTAAAACCATCACTGCCTTTGACTTCAAAGTTGCCGATCTAACCCTGGCCGAGGCTGGCCGTCATCAGATTCGCTTGGCTGAAAACGAAATGCCTGGCCTAATGTCACTGCGAGCAGAATTTGCAGCGGCGCAACCGCTTAAGGGCGCACGTATCACCGGCTCACTGCACATGACCGTGCAGACCGCAATTCTGATTGAGACTTTGGTTGCGCTTGGTGCACAGGTTCGTTGGGCTTCTTGCAACATCTTTTCTACTCAAGACGAAGCTGCAGCTGCAGTTGTAGTTGGTCCAAACGGAACCGTCGAGAACCCATCGGGTACTCCGGTGTTTGCTTGGAAGGGTGAAACACTAGACGAATACTGGTGGTGCACCGATCGAATTTTTGACTGGTCTTCAGAGGCAGAAGCAGCCGGCGAGAACTACACCGGCCCAAACATGATTCTTGATGACGGTGGCGATGCAACATTGCTGGTTCACAAGGGTCGCGAATTTGAAATCGCTGGATCGGTTCCGGCAACCGGCGCAGACGACAGCGAAGAGTATGGCGTAATTCTGGAGCTGCTTCGTGAGTCTCTAAAGAATGACCCAACTCGTTTCACTCGTATCGCAAGTGAGATCAAGGGAGTCACCGAGGAAACCACAACCGGTGTGCACCGCCTATACGAGTTCCACAAGCGCGGCGAACTTTTGTTCCCGGCAATCAATGTGAACGACTCAGTAACTAAATCAAAGTTTGACAATAAGTACGGCATTCGTCACTCACTTCCAGACGGACTAAACCGTGCAACCGATACCTTGATCGGCGGAAAGACCTGCTTCGTTGCCGGCTACGGTGATGTTGGCAAGGGTTCGGCAGACGCACTTCGCGGTCAGGGCGCTCGAGTAATCGTTAGCGAGATTGACCCAATCTGTGCGCTACAGGCAGTCATGGACGGCTACCAGGTGGCAACACTTGAATCGGTGATCGAAACCGTTGACATCTTTGTAACCGCAACCGGTAACACCGCGATCATCAAGCCAGAGCACCTTCTGAAGATGAAGCACCAGGCAATCATTGCCAACGTTGGTCACTTTGACGACGAGGTAGACATGGCCGGCATCAACCGCATTGCTGGCGTTGAGAAGGTTGAGATTAAGCCTCAGGTTCACGAGTGGCGCTTGCCAAATGGTCGCTCGGTTTTGATTTTGAGCGAGGGCCGCCTGATGAACCTTGGTAATGCCACCGGGCACCCAAGCTTCGTGATGAGCACCTCTTTTGCCAACCAGGTTTTGGCCCAGATTGAGTTGTTCACCAAGTTGAGCGAATACCAGCTAGGCGTGCACATTCTTCCTAAGACCCTGGATGAAAAAGTTGCCCGTTTGCACTTGAGCGCTCTTGGTGTTGAATTGACTCAGTTGAGCAACGATCAGGCCCGCTACATTGGCGTGCCGGTTCAGGGCCCTTACAAGGTAGACCACTACCGCTACTAGTAGTTAGATTCGAGGAACACATGCCACACAAGATCTTGGTCGTCGACGACGACAACGCACTTCGCGAGATGGTTGGCATTGTTCTTGAATCTGAGGGCTTTGACGTTAGCTTTCACGATGCCGGCTCTGGAGCGCTTGATGCTTTCAAGGCTGAAGCACCAGATTTGGTTTTGCTTGACGTAATGTTGCCTGGCAAAGACGGCATTGAAGTTTGTGAAGAAATTCGCGCAGTTTCTGGAACACCAATCATCATGCTCACAGCAAAAACAGAGAGCGACGACGTTGTTCGCGGTCTTGAGGCTGGAGCAGATGACTATGTGGTTAAGCCATTTGATCCAGTGGTGTTGCTGGCTAGAATTCGTGCACGCCTTCGCCCAATCGCCGGAGCCGCCGAAGACACAATTCAGATTGGACCGTTGACGCTAGATATCGTGGGTCACGAAGTTCGTCGCGGTGGCGAGAAGGTTTTGCTTACCCCACTTGAATTCAACTTGTTGCTAACTCTTGCGGTTAAGCCAAAGCAGGTTTTCACTCGTGAAATGCTGTTGGAAACAGTTTGGGGTTACCACTACAAGGCAGACACTCGCTTGGTAAACGTGCACGTTCAAAGACTTCGTTCAAAGATCGAAGACGATCCAGACAATCCAAAGATTGTCACCACCGTGCGTGGCATTGGCTACAAGGCTGGCCAGGGCTAAATGAAAATTCGAGCCGCCATTGATTGGGCGCTCGGTCTCTTTCGCCGATTCCTTCAGGTTCGCGCTGTCTTTACGACCGTTGTGCTTTCTGGAATTGCGCTACTCATTGTGGGCGGATTTCTTTCGTACTCAATTGGTAACGGTCTTTACCAAACGCGTCTAAACCAAATCCTTGCCGAATCCGAACGCGGTGTTGTAGAAGTTCAAAACACCTTCTCGGCTTCTACGGTGACTGACGAAATTGCGCTGCAGACACTGTTGAACTCAGTGGTGCCATCTTTGGAGTCGCTAGGCACCGTTGATTCGCGCAAGGTTGCGCTGTTGCGCACCCCAGGCCAGGTTGGCGCTCAGATTTTGCAGAGCCCAATCTCTGCTGACCTAGACACAGAGGTGATTCCCACCGATTTAAAAACCAGCGTGCGCGCCGCCACCGGAAAACTCACCTATCAATCGGTTGGGCTTACTCAGACCAACGGGGAAGTGCATCCGGGAATTGTGGTTGGTTCGCCAATCGAAATCCCACTGGCCGGTAAGTACGAGCTCTACCTGGTATTTGATCTAAACGGTGAACAGCAAACCCTGGATTTTGTGCAAAGTGTTTTGTTCTGGGGCATGTTGATCCTGTTGTTCTTGATTGGTGGCGTTAGCTTCTTCGTAACCAACTGGCTGGTAAAACCAGTGCAGGTAGCCGCAGCGGTTTCCGAAGAAATTGCCGAGGGTGCATTGGACAGACGCCTAACCGAGCGTGGCGAAGACGTCATTGCCACATTGGCTAGGTCATTTAACCGAATGGCCGATTCTTTGCAGAAGCAAATTACAAAATTGGCCAGCGTGTCCAAAATGCAGCAACGTTTTGTATCTGACGTTTCTCATGAACTTCGTACCCCGCTGACCACAATCAAACTTGCCGGAGATATTATTTTTGCAAGCCGCGAGAAACTTGAACCGGCCGCAAAACGCTCTGCCGAGTTGATGCACGACCAGATTGAACGCTTTGAAGTGCTATTGAATGACCTGCTTGAAATCTCACGATACGACGCCGGTGCCGTAGCTGCGGATCTAGAAATTCAAGATGTAAACGGAGTTGTTGGTTCGGCAATTGCCGGACTTGAGCCGCTGGCGCAGAGCCGAGGCTCAGTTATTGAGATCGATATTCCGAGTGGTCCGGTTGATGCCGAGATTGATGGTCGCCGAATTGAACGACTAATCAGAAACTTGTTGGCTAATGCGATTGAGCACGGCGAGAGCAGGCCCATTGGTGTTGCTGTCGGCATGAGTGAATCGGCGGTTGCAATTAGCGTCACCGATGCTGGAATTGGTATGACCCGTGCAGAAGTTGACCGAGTATTTGACCGGTTCTGGCGAGCTGACCCAGCGCGTAAACGCACCACCGGTGGAACAGGTCTTGGTCTGGCGATTTCACTTGAAGATACTCAGCTACACGGTGGTTGGTTGCAGGTGTGGGCTAAGCCGAATGAGGGTGCGTCATTTAGATTGACCCTGCCGCGTCGACAGGGAATGGTTTTCACTCAGTCGCCGTTGCCGTTGCCACCATCTAAAACTCTTGAGCGTTCAGCGGAATTGAGCGTGAATGATGAATAAGTACTCGAAGAATTTGCTGGCCTTAGCCACCGTTGCTATTTTGCTGGTGACCACCGGTTGCGCCCAATTACCAAAAAGCGGTGAAATCAAGGCTGGTCCAAATGTTGAATCGGGTTTGGAAACCGATTACCTCTATTACTCACCTTCTGGTCCATCTTTGGAGGACTCGCAAGAAGATATCGTGCTTGGTTTTTTGAACGCTGGTACTGGCCCGCAGAACGACTACGAGGTTGCTAAGTCTTACTTGACAACGACTTTCAAGAATCAGTGGGATCCAAATGCCGAGGTTCTTATTCAGGATGGCAGCCCAAAGGTCACCTTGACCGTGGATGGCACAGCAGTAGTGCGTATTCCAATCACTGCAAAAATCAATTCGCGTGGTGAGTACCAGGCAATGCCAGCCGGAACCATTCAGACCGTTCGCATCAAACTTGCAAAAGAGGCGGGGCAGTGGCGTATCAGTGCGTCACCTAACTTGATCTCGGTGATCCGACCGGTGTTCGATGTGGTGTTCAAGGCTTACGCACTGTATTTCTTTGACAATCAATTGAAACAACTTGTGCCTGACGTTCGTTGGTTCCCATCACGCGCTTCGACCAGTACCCGACTTGTATCTGCTCTTCTGGGTGGTCCAAGCGAATGGCTGGCTCCGGCGGTCAAGAGCGCTATTCCTGCAGGCACCAAACTGTCACTTAGTACCGTGACTGTGGCCGATGGTATTGCCACCGTTGACCTTTCGGCAAAGGCTCTTCAGGCGTCGGCGGCTGAACGTCGCTTAATGCAGGTTCAAATTCGCGAAACTTTGGTTCAGCTAAATAGCGTGTATTCGGTCAACGTAACAGTGCAGCGAAGTTCGATTGAGGCAAACAGTTGGACTTTCCCAACTTCTCAAAATCAAATCGTCACGCCGGTGGCGCTTTACGACAATGAGTTAGTTCACCTTGATAGCGAGGGCTCAAGAGTCATTGGAGGCTCAAAGGCTCTCTTGAGTCAACTTAACGCAGTTGATTTTGCAATGAACACCGATGAGAAGACCGTCTTGGTAACAACCCCAGACGGCATTTACCAGACGGCGCTTGGCAAGATTATTCAGGAGCCAAAGCTCTTGATTAAGGGTGACGGCTATCTTTCACCAGTTCTTGATGCCACCGGCTATGCCTGGGTAATTCCAAAGAGCGGAAATCGCCAGATTCTAGTTTTTGCCCCAGACGGCAAGCGCGTACCTTTCAACAGCGGTTGGTTGGGCGAAAGCGATCGCCTTAGTTTCTCGATTAGCAACGAGGGCAGTCGTATTGTTGTTGCCGCCGGCACCAAAGAGAACAACCGGGTTTATGTTGCAGCGGTTATTCGCGACAAGGATGGCAACCCGCTTGGCCTTGGAACTCCAATCAAACCGGTGGGACAATTGGGTGCGCAGTCAGTAACTTGGCTAGACAACATTCGCATCGCCGTTCTTGGCCAAAGCGTTGATTCTTACAATCAGCCGATCATCGCAATGGTTGGCGGAGGCACCAGATACATCACCGCAATTCGCGATGGTGACAAGGTGGTGGGTTCCGGACAGGCGGCATCGGTTTTCATTCTGGATATCGGCACAGCTATGTATCAGTACCGCGGATCAAACTGGGCATTGGTGGCTACTGCCGTTCAGGCGCTGCACTTCCCCGGGAATTAATCTGGCCAGAAAATTAATCTGGCCTGGTAATTAATTTGGCCAGTTTTACACCGATATTCCTTCGGCAATTTCTAGATTGCGGCTTCATGTAAATCTGAAGCGTGGATCTTATTGAAGACTTTCTAAATCTGCTTCTATCAAGCGCCTGCATTCTCTGCAAAACCGCTGGTTCAAATTTGTGTGAGCAGTGTCAGCTTGAGATGAAGCTACAGGTTAGAAAAGTTTCTAGGCAGGGGATTTCCGGTTTTGCCACAACTTCTTACACAGCTCAAGTTGCGAATTTGATGCATGAATTTAAAGAAGCACAACAAACGTCGCTGGCAAAAATATTCAGCAAGGCAATGCTTCCCGCTTTAGAAAATTTTGAATTACAAAATTGTTCATTGGTTTACATTCCCAGTAAGGCAAAGTCTTTTGCGTCGCG
>JBDLVL010000054.1:0-5311 GCA_039804765.1 Actinomycetota bacterium
TCCGATGAAGATTGCGTATCGGTGTGCATTTGGTTCGTGTACAACGTTAGGTGTTGACTCGCTCATGATGTTAATCTCTTTCTGTGCCGATAAATCAAATCTTCAAAGGGGATAACCTTCCTATTTTGAAGTCTATTCCGAGTGACTCAGTTCAACTGATCTACATTGACCCGCCGTTCAACACCGGGCGCACTCAAAGCCGTGGCACAACGACTACAACCCGCACCGATGCCGGAAATCGCGTTGGCTTTAAAGGCAAGCGCTACGACGTGGTGCGCGAGACCGTGCTTTCTTATGACGACGAGTTTGAGGACTTCTGGTCATTCTTAGAGCCGCGACTTGAAGAGGCCTGGCGCATTCTGAATGAGAGCGGCACTCTTTACCTGCACCTGGATTACCGCGAGGCGCACTACGCCAAGGTATTGCTAGATGCGCTTTTTGGCCGCGAATGCTTCTTGAACGAGATCATCTGGGCGTATGACTACGGAGGCAAGAGCAAGAACAAGTGGCCCTCGAAGCACGACACCATTTTGGTTTACGTAAAAGATCCGGCCAAGTATTACTTCAATTCAACAGAGGTTGATCGCGAGCCATACATGGCACCGGGGCTGGTGACTCCAGAAAAAGTTGAAAAAGGAAAACTACCTACCGATGTTTGGTGGCACACAATTGTTTCGCCAACCGGAAAAGAAAAGACCGGCTACCCAACGCAAAAGCCAAAGGGAATTTTGCGCCGCGTGATTCAGGCTTCTTCAAAACCCGGCGATTTGATTTTGGATTTCTTTGCTGGCTCTGGAACTACCGGGGCAGTTGCTGCCGAACTGGGTCGCAGCTTTATTTTGATTGATCAGAATCCTGAATCAATTGAAGTAATTACAAAACGCCTTAGCGACGACGGCGTGGCCTTTGAGCTGAAACGCTAAACACCAAAACAAAAGTCAACACAATCATGATGGCACACACCGCCATTGCCATTCCGTAGTTCATTGCGCCCGGTCTTGAGATCAGCGCAAACAAAACTGTAGGCAAAGTTGCCTGATCACCAAAAGCAAGAAGTGATGCAGCACCAAACTCTCCGATGCCAGCGATGAGTGCAAAGCCAATAGCGGTAAGAATCACGTTGCGAATGATTCCAGATTCAATGTGCCACCAGGTTTGACGCGAGTTGGCCCCGGCAAGTGAAGCAGCCTCGCGATGCTCTGCGCCAATAGAAATCAGTGCCGGATAAATCAGGCGGATCACCAGTGGCAGTGCCATCAGCGCCTGCACAATTGGAACCACCAGCCAACTAGCGCGAAGCGGAAGCGGGCCGCCACCAAAAGTAATTAGATAACCAAAACCCAGCACCACAGATGAAATACCAACTGGAATTAGAAAAAGCAGGTCAAGAGTGCGGTTAGTAAATTTTGCGCGACGGGTGCGGTGCGTGCGCGACAGCAGATAAGAAACCAGTGAACCAATGGCAACTGCAAGCGATGCCGATATCGCCACGTTGCGCAAAGTATTTAGTGTTGCCTGCCATACAGAAATATTCAGCAGATCGCGATCACCGCGGCCGGCAAGATTCACAAAGTTCTGCAGACTGAGGGCGCCATCAAAGGTGAAGGCCTTGGTTAGCAGAACCAGCATGGGTGTGAAAACAAGACCAAGGATCACGATGGCGGTGACAGTGACGGCTGGCCAATCGCGAAAATCGATTCGTGGTTTGCGGGTACTTTCGTGAACTTGCTCTATGCCGATTGGGTGTTTGGCAATTGCCTCGCTAATGCTGAAGGCGATTACCGTGATGGCGGTTTGCAGCAGGGCAAGGGCTGCGGCCCGGTTAAGGTCTAGAAATTGCAGGGCTGCGGTTGCGATCTCTGTCTCAACCGACTGCACCTGGCCGCCGCCGAGAATCAGGATGATTCCGTAGCTGCTGGAGCAGAACAAGAAGGTCAGAGCTGCGGCCGAGACGATTGCCGGCTTTAGCTGCGGAAGCGTGATGGCAATCAGGGTGCGCAGGCGCCCCGCGCCGGCCAGGGCAGCGGCTTCCTCTGTCTCGTTATCCATAGTTGCCCAGACCCCACCAAGGGTGCGTACCACCAGCGAATAGTTGATGAAAACGTGGGCGGCAATGATTAGCGGAATGGCAGGAACTACGCGAAAGTTAGAGAACGAAATAGCCACCACAATTGTTGGCAACACCAAGGGCACCGTAATCAGCGCTCGAAGAATCCGCTGCCCAAAGAAGTGCTTGCGATACAAAATGTAGGCACCGGGCACACCAATCAGCAGTGCAATCGCGGTTGAGGCCGCGGCCTGCCAAAGCGTGAACCAAATTGCTTTTAGAGTTGCCGGCTCAAAATAGATCTCGTACCAGTTAGCCGAAAGCCCAAGCCCAATGATCTTCAACAGCGGAAGGTAGAACAACACCAATACGAAAAGTATGGGTGTTGCCCACAACCAAATGCGCTTGCTCATTTGCAGTTAGGAATTAGTTGACGTCCATAATTTCTGACCACTTAGACATCCAGGCCAAACGGTTGGCGCTGATGTTAAGTTGGTCGCCCCAAGTGTTACTTGCACTCGGCGCAAATTCCTTCCAGTCCTTTGGCAGCTCAACGCTGGTAAGGATTGGGTACATGTACATGGTTTCTGGAATTGTGCTCTGGAACGGATCGTTGATTAAGAACAGCGCTAACTTTTTTGCAGCGGCCGGATTCTTTGCGTGCTTCAGCACCCCAACGTATTCTGTTTGGCGGAAGCAACCATCAAGAATGCTTGCGGTTTGCGATTCGCCGGCAAAATCACCAGAGTCACGAACTTCAAATGCAGGCGAAGATGAGTAACTCAACACGATTGGGTAATTGCCCTTTCCAGATGATCCACTGAAGTCGGTGAAGTAGGCATCTTCCCAACCGGCATCAACCTTCACTTCGTTGGACTTAAGCGCACGCCAGTACTGTTCCCAGCCGGTGTTGCCAAACATTGCAACTGTTGCAGCAACGAACGCCAAACCAGGTGATGAGGTGCGCGGGTTGGTGATTACAGTTAGGCCCTTGAATTCAGGCCTAGTTAAATCTTTGATTGAGGTTGGCGCCTGCTGTTCGTGATTGGCAAACCACTGCTTGTCATAGTTGAAACAAACATCACCGTAATCAACTGGCTCAAGCGCACCGTCAATCATTTCGTTGGCGCGCACCTGCGGAGCAAAGGTGTTGTCGATTCCGTAAACCAAATCACCAATCGGTTCATCTTTGGTCAGAATCAATTTGTTGGTCATTGCGCCAACATCGCCGGCCTTGATTTGCTTGATGGTGATGCCGGTTTGCTTCTTGAATTCGGCAATCACATCTTTGGTGAATACTGCGCTGTCGTGAGTGACCACGGTCACCTCGTTAGGAGTTGCATCGCCACCAAAGATTGATGAACACCCCGATAGCCCGATAGTTGCAATTGCAGCCGCGGCGATTAGCTTGATATTAAGTGACACTAGATTCCTTCCTTCGCTGGCATTACCCAGACAGGTTCTACGGTCAAAGGCTCAAAGCCCTACTCTCAGTCAGCTGGTAGCTAACTCCCGTGTATTTATAAGGATAAAGCAAAACCCCGCCGAATCCGACGGGGTTTTACATTGGCCTTATTAGTGAGCGGCTGAGGCTGCCGCTTGCGCGGCCTCCTGTGAAGCTGACTTGTTGCGCAGGGCCGGAGCCTTGGTGAAGATAGCAATCACAATTGCAATTGCAACTACAACGGCAGCAATCGAGAACACGGTTACACCGGCGTCAGCAAAACCAATAAGGAATGGTCGTGCAAGACGAGGGTCAAGGTTGTTCAAGAAAGATGAATCGGTGTTTAGCTTCTCGCCCAGTGACGCCATATCTCCACTTTGCAGTGACTTGATGAAGTCCGCGTTGTTTGGATCGGCAATTACCTTAGGGTCGCTAAGCGCAGCCTTGATTCCTTCTTGAACATCGGTGCGCTTGAAAGCTGCGGGAATGGTGTCAACCAGGTTGTTGAACAGAATTGAGATGAACACTGCAACACCAAGAGTTCCACCCATCTGGCGGAAGAAAGTTGCTGAAGCAGTGGCAACACCAATCTCTGATGCCGGTACTGAGTTCTGCGCAGCAAGAGTAAGTGTTTGCATTAGCTGACCAAGACCAAGACCAATCAGCACCATACCAATGGATGCCTGCCAGTATTCAGTGTCAACGTTGAAGCTAGTTAGGTAAAGGTAACCAAGTGAAAGCAAGATTGGACCAATCACCATGAACGGCTTGTACTTACCGGTGCGTGAAGTGATCTGACCAGAAATAATTGTTGCGGTCATCATTCCGGCAACCATCGGCAACATCATGAAGCCAGCTTCAGTAGGTGATGCACCCATCACGATCTGCAATAGCAGTGGAAGGGTCATCATTCCACCAAACATTCCAACACCAATGATCACACCAAGAATGGTTGCCATTGAGAATGTGCGTGATTTGAAAAGTGAAAGTGGAAGCAATGCCTCGTGCTTTGCAGCGCGTTCAGCAAAGATAAACGCAACGATACCCACTGCGCCAGTTACATACATTGAGATTGACAGCGCACTGCCCCAACCCCAATCGCGACCGTTCTCTGCAACAAGAAGAAGTGGAACAACTGCAACAACGATTGTTGCCGCACCCCACCAGTCAATGCGGTGGTTCTTAGCGGTGTGAGGAACGTGCAAGAAAGAAACAACCATTGCAAGTGCGGCAATACCAATTGGCAAGTTGATTAGGAAAACCCAACGCCAGCCATCAACCCAAAGCACCTGGTCAACACCAGCGAATAGACCACCAATGATTGGGCCAAGCACAGATGAAGTTGCAAACACACCAAGGAACATTCCCTGGTAGCGAGCACGCTCACGTGGTGGAACGATGTCAGCAAGAACGGTTAGCGCAAGTGTGAACAAACCACCGGCACCAATTCCCTGCACTGCACGCCAAGCCGCTAGCTGGAACATGTCTGCAGCAGTTCCACAAAGCAGCGAACCAAAAATGAAGATTGTGATTGCCACGATGAACAAACGACGGCGACCAAAAATGTCACCAAGCTTTCCGTATATCGGTGTGGAAATTGTTGAGGTGATTAGGTACGCGGTGGTTACCCAGGCCTGTAGCTCAAGACCTTTTAGGTCGTCGGCGATTGTGCGCATTGCGGCACCAACCACTGACTGGTCAAGGGCTGACAGGAACATGCCAGACATTAGGCCCACGAGGACCAACATGATCTGGCGGTGGGTCATCACACCTGAAATTGTGGATGCCGCAGCAGCTGCTTTGCGTTCTGCACGTGCCAT
>JBDLVL010000055.1:0-3866 GCA_039804765.1 Actinomycetota bacterium
TTGGCTGCCATGGTCTCCGGATCTGGCCCAACCGTGGCAATGCTCGCCGAGTCAGCCGATGCCGCCGAATCAATCGCCAATCACTTGGCGTTTGAGGGCTACATTGCAATTCCAACTCACGGTCCGGCCCAGGGCACACTTTTGGAGAACATCTAGTGGCGCACCTGTTGGGCGCAGAGAACATCTCGCTTGAATTTCCAACTAAAAAAGTTTTTGACGGCATCACGATTGGTGTGAACGACGGGGACCGCATTGGAATCGTTGGTCGAAACGGTGATGGCAAGTCAACTCTGTTGAAATTGCTCGCCAAGCGCATGCAGCCGGATGACGGCAGAATCACGCACCGCAACGGCCTAACCTTTGGGTTGCTTGATCAGGCAGATGTGATTGATCCAGGACTAACCATTGGGCAATCGGTAGTTGGCGATGTATCCGAGCACATCTGGGCCGGCAACCCAAAAATACGCGATGTAATTTCAGGCCTGTTGAATGACCTCGACTGGAACAAGCAAGTTGGTGAACTCTCCGGAGGTCAGCGTAGGCGAGTAGCACTTGCCAAGTTGTTGGTGCAAGACCTAGACATCGTGATGCTTGATGAGCCAACCAACCACCTTGATATCGAGGGAGTGGCTTGGCTGGCACAGCACCTAAAAACTCGTTGGTCAAATAATTCCGGTGGCCTAATCGTGGTGACCCACGACCGATGGTTCCTTGATGAAGTCTGTAACTTAACTTGGGAAGTTCACGACGGCGTTATCGAACCCTTTGAAGGTGGTTACGCGGCTTACATCTTGCAGCGCAACGAACGTGACCGCAGCGCGGCAGCATCTGAGGCACGCAGGCAAAACCTGATGCGAAAAGAACTAGCGTGGTTGCGCCGTGGGGCTCCCGCACGAACCACAAAACCAAAATTCCGCATGGACGCCGCTGCAGAACTGATTGCAAACGAACCGGAACCACGCGACCGCGTTGCACTTTCCAAACTGGCCACTCAGCGCCTGGGTAAAGACGTTCTGGATATCGAAAACCTGAACTACACAATCGAAGGTCGCGAACTGCTGCACAATGTGACTTGGCGCCTTGGACCTGGCGATCGCGTTGGACTTGTTGGCGTAAACGGTGCCGGAAAGACCACACTGCTCAAATTGATTCAGGGCGGGTTGCAACCAACTGCCGGTGTGATCAAGCGCGGCAAGACAGTAAATATCGCCACGCTCAGCCAAGAAGTTCGCGAGCTTGACGAGTTTGCCGACGAACGAATATTCAGTTTGATCGCCCGCGAGAAATCATTCTTCGTGGTCGATAAAAAAGAAGTAGGCATTGGTCAGCTGGTAGAGCAACTTGGTTTCACTCAGGCGCAACTGCAAACGCCAATTTCCGATTTGTCTGGTGGGCAAAAGCGCCGCCTACAATTTTTGCGTCTGTTGTTTGGCGAGCCAAACGTTTTGATTCTGGATGAGCCAACCAACGACCTTGACACCGATATCCTCGCGGCGATGGAGGACCTATTGGATGGTTGGCCAGGAACGTTGATCGTGGTGTCGCACGACCGCTATCTGCTTGAGCGAGTAACCGATCAGCAATACGCACTGCTTGGCGATGGCAGCTTGCGTCACCTGCCGGGCGGAGTGGACCAGTATCTAGAGTTGCGCAAACATTCGCTATCGGGTCACACCACATCTGCCACGGTACGAGCCACCGAGAAATCTAAAGATTCTGGCAATCCAACACTGACTGGCGCCGCACTGCGCGATGCCGAAAAGAACCTCAGTCGAATTGAACGAGCGCTTGAGAAACTTTCTGTCGATGAAGCCAAACTGCACGAACAAATGGCCGCGCACGATCAGGCCGACTACGCGGGTCTTGCCGAATTGGCTGCCAAACAGGCCGAATACAACGCTAAGCGCGACCAGTTAGAGCTGGAATGGCTAGAAACATCTGAACAACTGCAGGGCAAATAGCCAAAGCACCCGCTCAAGTGCTGGCTTATCTGGCAGACTTGTCTTGTGGGCCTAGGTCCACGTTCCCCTATGGTGTAATGGCAACACTCCGCTCTTTGGATGCGGCATTCTAGGTTCGAGTCCTGGTGGGGGAGCGGAAACGGCAAGGTACCGATTGTGGTGCGCAGGTCAATAGAAGCAGCAACAGGAGCGACATGAGCGAGAAGCACTTAGCAGTCGTGGTTTTGGCTGCCGGTGAAGGCACCCGCATGCGTTCTGAAAAGCCAAAGGTGATGCACGAGCTTGCCGGGCTTCCACTTCTTGGTCACGTATTAACTACTGCAACTTCTTTGGGTGCGGCGCACGTTATTCCTGTAATTCGCCACCAAAAAGAAACTTTGACCGAATACATCAATGCGTTTTATCCAACTGTAAAAATTGCACACCAAGATGAAGTGCCGGGTACCGGTCGTGCGGTTGAGTGTGGGCTTGATTCTTTACCAGCCGATTTCAATGGCGCTGTAATTGTGACTAGCGGCGATGTTCCGCTACTTAATGTGCCAACTCTTGAGTCGCTGCTTGAGGCTCACCTTAAAGGAAACTACGCGGCCACTATCTTGACTGCAATCGTTGAAGACCCAACCGGGTATGGGCGTGTTCTTCGTAGTAATGATGGCAAGTTCATTGAGATTGTTGAACACCGCGATGCCGATGCAGAGCAACTAGAAATTACCGAAGTCAACGCCGGTGTTTATGTTTTTGATGCGGCGCACCTTCGAAACGCACTTACCAAGGTTGGTTCACACAACGCTCAGGGTGAAAAATATCTGACCGACGTAGCTTCTGAGTTGCTTCACGAGGGTAAAAAAGTTCAGGCTCTGGCAGTTGAAGACAACTGGTTGGTTGCCGGCATCAACGACCGCGTTCAGCTTTCAGAAGTAGCAGCAGAACTTAACTACCGAATTTGCGAAGCTTGGCAGCTGGCCGGGGTCACGATTTTGGAACCCGGTTCAACCTGGATTGACGTCACCGTTCAGCTTGGTCAAGACGTGACTTTGTTACCTGGCACCCACCTAAAGGGCTTCACCAGTATTGGTGCTGGTTCGATAATTGGCCCTGAGGTTGTAATGACCGACACCGCAGTTGGTGAAAAGGCCACTGTGGTTAAGGCGCACGTTACTGGTTCAAAGATTGGCGACGGAGCATCGGTAGGCCCATTTGCTTACTTGCGTCCTGGCACTGAACTTGGTGCTGATGGCAAGATCGGAACCTTTGTAGAGACTAAGAATGCCAAAATTGGTAGTGGTTCAAAAGTTCCTCACCTCAGCTACGTTGGCGATGCTGAAATTGGTGAGCAATCAAACATCGGTGCGGGCACTATTTTTGCAAACTACGACGGCATCAATAAACACAAGAGCACAATTGGTTCTCATGTGAGATCTGGCTCACATAACGTCTTCGTTGCACCGATTACTATTGGTGATGGAGCCTACACAGCAGCGGGCACCGTAGTTCGCAAAGATGTAGCATCTGGTGAATTGGCCATGACTGTTGCTCCTCAGCGAAACCTTGCAGGTTGGGTAGTTGCAAACCGCCCAGGAACTAAATCTGCAGAAGCTTCACAAAACTAAAAATCATCGACTAGAGCGGGAGCCCCATTGGATATCACAGCTAGCAACAGCAAGCGCATGGTTATCGTCAGTGGTCGTGCGCATCAACAGCTCGCCGATGAAGTTGCTGAAATCTTGGGCACCAAAGTTGTGCCAACCACCGCTTATGACTTTGCTAACGGCGAGACCTTCGTTCGATACGAAGAATCCGTTCGTGGTGTTGATGCGTTTGTAATTCAGTCTCACGCTGCCGGCATCAACAACTGGGTTATGGAGCAGTTGCTGATGGTGGATGCTCTGAAGCGTGCAAGCGCAA
>JBDLVL010000056.1:0-8391 GCA_039804765.1 Actinomycetota bacterium
AAAACTTGCTGGGGTACCTGGACTCGAACCAAGAACAAAGGTACCAGAAACCTCCGTGTTGCCAATTACACCATACCCCAAGGTACTGCCGAGCCCTAGGGCTCGATTTACCATCTTACCCGCGCTAGACGGTGCGAGCAAACGCCTCTAGTCGAGCAATGGTCTCAGCCTTGCCAAGGATTTCCATTGATTCGAATAGCGGTGGTGAAATGCGGCGGCCAGAAATTCCGGTGCGCAGCGGACCAAAAGCAAAGCGTGGCTTGAGTCCAAGCACTTCAATCAACGCGTGATTCAAAGCTGCCTGCACCGGCTCTGTCTTGAAATCATTTTCACCAATGCCCTGCAGCGCAGCGATTGCGGCAGTCAAAACCTCAGCTACGTTTTCTGGCATGCCGTCGAGCGCATCGGTGTCAATTGAAATTTGATCGGCGGTCTTGAACAAGAAACTAAGCAGGTCCGGTGCTTCGCTGAGCACAACTAGGCGCTCCTGAATTAGCGGAGCTGCGGCGTCAAGAATTGACTGCTCGCTAGCGGTAAGAGTTGCACCCACGACCCCGGCGCTCTGCAGGTAAGGCAGCAATCGCGATTTGAAGTCTTCGGCGCTTAGCAAACGAATGTGTGCCGCGTTGATTGCGTCAGCCTTCTTTTGGTCGAACCGTGCCGGGTTTGGATTCACGTTCTTCACGTCAAATGCAGCTGCCAATTCATCCATGGTGAAAATATCTTGATCGGCGCTTAGTCCCCAACCAAGCAAGGCCAGGTAGTTAAGTAGGCCCTCTGGAATAAAGCCGCGATCGCGGTGGTGAAAGAGGTTTGCCTGAGGGTCGCGCTTGGAAAGTTTTTTATTGCCCTCGCCCATGACGTATGGCAAGTGACCAAACTGCGGAATGAACTGGGTAATGCCGGCCGCATACATTGCGTTGTAAAGGGCAATCTGACGCGGGGTCGATGACAACAGGTCTTCGCCGCGAAGCACGTGGGTTACACCCATTAATGCATCGTCAACCGGGTTGACCAAGGTGTAAAGCGGCTGACCATTTGGACGAACCACTACAAAGTCAGGGAACGATCCGGCAGGGAATGTGATATCGCCACGAACGAGATCGGTAAACGTGATATCTACTTCTGGAACTCGCAAACGAAGTGCCGGGCTGCGGCCCTCGGCACGGTAGGCGGCACGCTGCTCTTCTGTTGAGTCGCGCTCTGAGTTGTCGTAACCAAGCTGAACCGCACGACCCGCAGCTTTGTTGCGCTCGTCAATTTCTTCACCGGTTAGGAAACTCTCGTAGATGTGACCGGAAGCTTTTAGCTTTTCGATTACCTCTTGGTAGATGTGGCCGCGTTCGCTCTGGCGATATGGCTCGGCTGGGCCACCAACGTTTACGCCTTCGTCCCAGTTAAGACCCAACCAACTCAGTGCATCAAGAATTTGATCGAATGACTCTTCGCTATCGCGTTCGGCATCGGTATCTTCAATTCGGAACAAGAACTGCCCGCCGGTGTGACGCGCGTAGGCCCAGTTGAACAACGCAGTGCGAATCAGGCCCACGTGCGGGGTTCCCGTTGGTGATGGGCAGAAGCGAACCTTGACGTCTGGTCCGGTTGCGGTGCTAAATGGCGCAGTAATTGAAGACATAATCACACCAGTCTAAACGACAGCCTTAAACCACTGGATTGATTAGTGTGCCAATGCCCTCGATCTCGCACTCCACGAGTTCACCGGACTTGATTGGAAAGATGCCCGATGGTGTTCCGGTCAGAATTACATCGCCAGGTAGCAAGGTCATGTTGGCACTCACGTAAGCGATTATTTCTGGAATATTGTGCAACATTCCGCCGATCGAAGCTTGTTGCTTTACTTCCCCATCAACGCGACTCTCAAGCATTTGCCCGTCCGGTACGAACTCGGTTTCAATCCATGGGCCAAGCGGGCAGAAGGTATCGAACGCTTTTGATCTAGCCCACTGGGCATCGCTGAATTGCAAGTCACGAGCGGTGACGTCATTAGCGATGGTGAAACCCCAAACGTAATTGAGCGCATCTTTTTCGCTCACGTCTTTGGCGATCTGCCCCATCACGATGGTTAGTTCAACTTCTAGCTCAACGCGCTTGCTTTGCGCAGGCAAAACAATTGCGTCTCCAGGGCCAACGATTGAAGACGAAGGCTTAAAGAACAAGGTTGGTTCCGGGTGAATCTCAAGTCCCAACTCACCGGCGTGATCAGCAAAATTCTTGCCAACGCAAACGACCTTTGACGGAATAGTTGGCGCCAATAGCTTGACGTCCTTGAGCGGAACTCGCTCGCCGGTAGTGTCGTAGCCCTGAACCAACGGGTGCCCCTTTAGAACCACAAGCTCTGGGCCGTCAACTATGCCGAACTTTGGTTCGCCATTAAAACTAAATCGCGCAATGCGCATTTTGGGTGCTTTCTATTAATCGGCAAGCTTCAGCATCCAGCCGTGACGGTCTTCAACCGTTCCGTACTGAATGCCGGTAAGTTCTGATCGCAGGCTTGCGGTCAATTCACCAGGCTCGCTATCGGCGTTGCCGATGATGCCCTCGCGCGACTTGAACTGGACTATCGGTGTGATTACCGCAGCCGTGCCACAGGCAAACACCTCAACAATTTCGCCGCTGGTGATGCCAGCCTTCACTTCATCAAGTGTTACCTTGCGTTCTTCAATCTTTAGACCGCGGTCCTTGATTAGTTGAATTACGGAATCGCGAGTGATGCCGCGAAGAATTGTGCCGTCTAGCGACGGAGTAGCAACGTGACCGTCCTTGTAGACGAAGAACAGGTTCATGCCGCCAAGCTCTTCAATGTAGGTGGCTGATTCGGCGTCAAGGAACATTACCTGCGAGCACCCGTTCTCGTAGCCCTCGTTCTGAGCCAACAGCGATGCTGCGTAGTTTCCGCCGGTCTTTGCTTCACCGGTTCCGTGCTTTCCAGCGCGGGACGAATCAAGGGCAATCCAAATCGATACCGGCTTTAGGCCACCGGTGAAATATGGGCCAACCGGTGATGCAATCACGCGGTACTCGGCCCGCTGCGCAGCGCGAACACCCAAGAAGTTTTCTGCTGCGATCTCGAACGGGCGAATGTAAAGTGTCTTTTCATTCACTGGCTCTGGCACCCAGGCGCCATCAACCGCAATCAGTTGACGAAGCGACTCAACAAAAATTTCTGTTGGCAGCTCTGGCAAGGCCATGCGGTGTGCCGATTTCTGCAGGCGCTGGGCGTTTGCCTCTGGGCGGAAGGTCCAGACTGAACCATCCTGGTGACGGTAGGCCTTGATTCCTTCGAAGATTTCCTGGCCATAGTGCAACACCGCTGCCGATGGGTCCATCATGATTGGGCCGTATGGGATTACCTGAGCCGAGTGCCAGCCCTTGTCTTTCTCCCACACCACAACGACTTGGTGATCGGTTAAGTTCGCGCCAAAAACTGGAGCCTTAAGAATCTCTTCGCGTTCAGCGTCCGGTTTTGGATTCGCGTTGCGAATTACTTCAAACTTTAGATCGGCCATGATCTGCTACTTTCTTGAATCTTTAGAGAAGAGCGAAAATGCTTTCGGCTACTTCTTGAGTTGAACGCTTCTTGTCGCCACGAGAGGCAAGGTCAGCTGCTACTGCGTTTTCGATTCGTGCTGCGGCCACCGGGTTCTTCAGGTGTTCTAGCAACAACGCTGCCGAGAGAATTGCTGCAGTTGGATCTGCGATATTCTTTCCGGCGATATCAGGAGCTGAACCATGTACCGGTTCAAACATGCTTGGGAATGCGCCATCTGGGTTGATGTTTCCCGATGCGCCCAACCCAATTCCGCCACCGATTGCGGCGGCAAGATCTGTGATGATGTCACCAAACAAATTGTCTGTGACGATTACGTCAAAACGTTCTGGATCGGTAACCATAAATATGGTTGCCGCGTCAATGTGCAGGTAGTCGTGCTTGATAGCTGGAAATTCCTCGGCCACCTTGTTTACGGTGTTCTGCCACAACCAACCGGCGTGAACCAAAACGTTGTGCTTGTGCACCAGGGTGACCTTCTTGCGGTCGCGGGTAGAGGCTAGTTCAAACGCGTAACGGACTAGACGCTCAACTCCAAAAGCTGTGTTTACCGAAACCTCGTTGGCTACCTCGTTTGGAGTACCAACACGAATTGCGCCGCCGTTGCCAACGTAAGGACCCTCTGTTCCTTCGCGAACCACAACGAAGTCAACCTTGCCCGGATCTGCAAGTGGGCTAACCACACCTGGGTACAACTTGGTTGGGCGCAGGTTTACGTAGTGATCAAAAGAAAAACGAAGCTTCAAAAGCAGTTGGCGCTCAAGCACACCAGATGGAACCTTTGGGTCACCAATTGCGCCAAGCAAAATTGCGTCGTGTTGCTTTAGAGATTCCATATCGGTGTCTGTAAGAGTCTCGCCGGTGGCAAGGTAGCGACGCGCGCCAAGATCAAACTCAGTGGTCTTGAATTCCACACCAGAGCCTGCGGTTACGCGGCGAATTGCATCTAGCGCAATGGCGGTAACTTCTGGACCAATGCCATCGCCACCGATAACGGCAATCTTGTATTCACGCGTCAATTGAAGCTCCCAGTGCTCTTATTTTTACCGAGTTTATCGCTAAAGAATGGCCTTTATGGCTAAACCAGCTTGGCCAGCAGCACCAGGGTGGTTGAAGGCTTCAGGCCTTCTTTGGTTTGCACCTGACCTTCGCGATTTCCTAGGAACTCAATCTCAAGCGAGTACTGTTCCAAGAATTCGCGAAGTTCGCTGGCGGTTGGCAGCACGGCTGGGTCTTGCGGACCGCCGAAACCTTCAACCAGATTTTCGCGGGCGTGCCAAACACCCATTAGGTATCCCCCGCGCTTGATGTTTTCGATCAAGTTGTCGAGAGCATCAAAAAGATCTGGCTGCGGAATCTGTAGGTAGGCGCAAACACCAATGTCCACCGGCATCAAAACCGATTCAAATCCGGTTGCGTCTGCGCGATTGGCAAAACAAAGTTCGCTAACGCCGCGTTCTTCTGCAAATGCCAAGAACTTGGTTAGCGCTTTGCCAGAGAAGTCGATGTTTTCTGCCTGCCAACCGTGCTCGGCGAACCAAACTGAGTTGCGACCTTCACCACCGGCAAGGTCAATTACTTTTCCGGTCTTGCCAATTTTTTCAATAAGCGGTTCGCAGTATTCCTTTACGAAACGGTTGACGTCTTTGGTGTAAATAAAATTGTCGACGTCATACTTGGCGTCCCAGTAAGACGAATCAATCATTTGAATTACTAATCGCCAGATTATTGAACGATTGAAATGCCAGTTGAAGCGGCTGCGTCTTCAAGACCGCCACCGTTCACTAGGTCACCGGTGAAACCAAGCTCAGCCATGATTACTACTGCCTGGCCAGAACGGTTACCCGAACGGCAGTGCACAACGTAGTCAGCAGCCTTATCTAGTTCAACAACCTTGTCGCGGAAGTCATCGGCCAAGAAGTCAACAAACAGTGCGCCCTCTAGGTGACCCTCGGCTACTTCGGCTGGGGTACGTACATCAAGAATTAGAGCCATTGATTTTCCTTTGATTGGTATCGGAATTAACCGATGATGTCGATTGCTTTCATGACGTCTGCCTTGATTGCAACCCGCACTTCTTCAAGTACTGATGCATCAACCGGAGAGTCAACTGTAATTACCGAGAGCGCCTTGCCACCCTTTTGCTGGCGAGCAATTTGCATCGCTGCGATGTTGATGTTTGCATCTGCAAATGCCTTGCCGTAAACCGCAACGATTCCCGGACGGTCTGCGTAAACCATCAGCACTAGGTGCTCGGCAAGACCAAGCTCCACGTCGTAGCCGTTAATGTTCACAATCTTTTGGTGCAACTTTGGACCAATCACGGTTCCAGAAACAGAGGCGCTAGTGCCGTCGGTGAGGGTTGCCTTGATTGTGGTGACGTTGCGGTACTCGTCTGACTTAGCGTCAACGGTTAACTTCACGTCAATGCCGCGCTGCTCAGCCATTAGCGGAGCGTTCACGTATGAAACCTGTTCAGTCACTGCGTTCTGGAAGAAGCCCTTTAGGCCTGCAAGCTTCAACACCGATACATCGTGTGCTGCGATCTCGCCGCGAACCTCAACCTCAATTGCAGAAACAGATCCGCCAGAAATTCCGAACAACACCTGACCAAGTTTTTCGATAAGTGCAATTCCAGGCTTTACCGATGCATCAATGTTTCCACCGGCAACGTTTACAGCATCAGGAACTAGATCTCCGGCGAGCGCCAGACGAACTGACTTAGCAACTGAGATACCAGCCTTCTCCTGTGCTTCATCGGTTGATGCACCAAGGTGCGGAGTAACCAAAATACTTGGCAAGCCAAGTAGCGGTGAACCCTTTGGTGGTTCGTTAACGAATACGTCTAGACCTGCACCGGCAATCTGGTTGGTGCTCAGTGCCTTGAATAGCGCGTCTTCGTCGATGATGCCACCACGTGAACAGTTAACGATGCGCAAGTTTGGCTTGGCGATCTTGAACTGAGCTTCGCCGATCATGCCGGTGGTCTCAGGAGTTTTTGGAATGTGAATGGTGATGAAGTCTGACTGCTTCATTACTTCTTCAAGGGTGGCTAGCTTTACACCCATCTGTTCTGCACGTGCAGGGGTGATGTAAGGGTCATAACCAATAAGTTCAACACCAAAGCCAGAAAGACGAGCAGCCACTAGACCACCAATGCGGCCTAGGCCAACGATTCCCACGGTCTTTTCGTAAAGCTCAACACCGGTGAACTGTGAGCGCTTCCATTCGTCGCGCTTCAAAGATGCGTTGGCATCAGGAATGTGGCGAGCAAGGCCCAGCATCTGCGCAATGGCGAGCTCGGCTGCTGAAACTACGTTTGAAGTTGGTGCGTTAACCACCATTACACCGGCGGTAGTTGCCGCCTTAATGTCTACGTTGTCTAGTCCAACACCCGCACGAGCAACAACCTTTAGCTTTGGCGCTGAAGCAATTGCCTCGGCGTCTACCTGAGTAGCCGAACGAACCAATATGGCGTCTGCGTTGGCAAGCGCCTTTAGCAGGGCTGGGCGATCGGTGCCGTCTACATTTACGACGTCAAAATCTGGACCTAGGGCCTCAACGGTTGCCGGAGAAAGCTCTTCGGCAATTAGAACTACTGGCTTAGACAATGGGAAGTCCTTGATTGGTGGTGGAAAGTTTGCCCGCGGCGACACCGACGAGGTACTCCCCTAATTCTAGCCAATAAGAAAAGGCACCCCGCCTTGTTGGTGGGGTGCCTTTCTAAAGAAAACTAGGGCTGGCTGTGTTCGCTTAGCGAGCAGCAACACCTTCCTGGTAGTCGTCTGCGTTCTTGATCCATGAGAACAGCTTGCGCAGGGTGCGACCCACTGCCTCAATTGGGTGAGCCTCGCCCTTGGCGCGTAGCGCTAGGAACTCTGGAGCACCTGCATCCTGGTCAGCAACGAAACGCTTAGCGAAGGTGCCGTCCTGGATATCGGTTAGAACATCGCGCATGCGGTCCTTAACCTCTGGGCCAATAACGCGAGGACCAGAGACGTAGTCACCGTACTCAGCGGTGTCAGAAACTGACCAACGCTGCTTTGCGATTCCACCCTCGTACATAAGGTCAACGATTAGCTTCAACTCGTGAAGAACCTCGAAGTAAGCAACCTCAGGCTGGTAACCAGCTTCAGTTAGAGTCTCGAAACCATACTGGATTAGCTGTGAAGCTCCACCACAAAGAACAGCCTGCTCACCGAACAAGTCAGTCTCAGTCTCTTCAGCGAATGTGGTCTTGATGGTTCCCGCACGGGTACCACCGATTGCCTTTGAGTATGAAAGACCTAGTTCAAATGCTGAACCGGTAGCGTTCTGGTGAACGGCGATTAGGTTTGGAACTCCACGTCCACCTTCGTACTCGCGGCGAACCAAGTGACCTGGGCCCTTTGGAGCAACTAGGAATACGTCAACGCCCTCAGGAGCGGTGATGTATCCAAAACGAATTGCAAAACCGTGACCGAATACAAGTGCCTTGCCTGCGGTTAGGTTTGGCTCGATGTCCTGGTTGTAAAGGTCGCGCTGACGTGGGTCTGGTGCAAGCACCACGATCACGTCTGCCCATGCTGAAGCTTCAGCTGGGGTAAGCACCTTTAGGCCAGCAGCCTCTGCTTTTG
The DNA here is from genome assembly GCA_039804765.1 of Actinomycetota bacterium. GTDB lineage: Bacteria > Actinomycetota > Actinomycetes > Actinomycetales > Microbacteriaceae > Rhodoluna. The sequence goes on from JBDLVL010000056.1 coordinate 8,185, forward strand.
CCTTTGACTTTGAAGTCGCAGGAAGACCAACAACTACATCCACACCTGAGTCCTTCAGGTTTAGTGAGTGTGCGTGTCCCTGTGAGCCATAGCCAAGAACTGCAACTTTGCGACCCTGAATGATCGAAAGGTCTGCATCCTTGTCATAAAAGATTTCAGCCACTTATTTCTCCTTGTTTTCTTTTTGTTGAAGTTTTTTACTTTAGA
>JBDLVL010000057.1:0-5855 GCA_039804765.1 Actinomycetota bacterium
AGGACATCGCTAATTGATTCGCCCGCTTTTTGCATTTCCAAAATCATTCGGGCATTCTTGATGGCGCTTTCGATTTTTCCGCGGTTTCGAATTATGCCTGCGTCCTGCATCAGGCGTTCAACATCGGCTTCAGTGAATTTGGCTACCTTCTTGAAGTCAAAATTCTTGAATGCCTTGCGAAAACCGTCACGGCGCTTCAAGATCGTGATCCAAGAAAGTCCGGCCTGAAAACCCTCTAGGCAAATGCGTTCAAACATTTCCTGATCACCACTAAGCGGTACGCCCCATTCGGTGTCATGGTACTCAATGTAAAGCGCGTCGTTACCTGGCCATTGGCATCGGGTTAGACCATCATCATATTTCTGAATCATTAGCGAGCTGCCTTTTTACTAGCACGTTCAAGATCTATCAATTGCTGTTGCGTTTCAATGCCCTCACCGGCAAAGTAGCCGGTCAACTTATTCCCAGAAGCCACAACCCGGTGGCAGGGGACTAGCAACGGTAGCGAGTTTGAGCCAACGGCAGTTCCAACTGCACGGGCAGCGCCAGGTTTTCCAATTTTCTCAGCAATCTCGCTATAGGTCATGGTGCGGCCAAATTTAATTTTAGAAACTTGCTTCCAAACAGCTTCTTGAAATTCCGTGCCTTTGTGTTCGAACTCAAGTTCTAATGCCGGGGTCTTACCGGAAAGGAAATCCAAGATTTTAGACTTTGCTGCAGTAAGGACTTTTGATTTTCCCAGGTCCGGAATAACTCGATTACCGCAGGGACCTTTGTTTGACGACCCGATGATTTCTATTTGAACAATTTTTTGCTCGCGAGAAAAAACGGTGATCCAGCCAAGTGGTGACTTAAACGAAAGGTTCGCATCGAATTCAATGTTCTTCATGAGTGGAAACTATCCTGCCATGAAGTTCGAATTCGATGCGAACCCTAAGTTGTGGAGAACTCCTATAGTGCTTTCCAGGCGTGCTCAAGAGCGCCGCGCAAAATCGCAGTCATCTCGTCAAACTCATCCGGGCCAATAGTTAGCGGTGGAGCCAACTGAACTACCGGGTCGCCACGGTCGTCTGAACGACAGTACAGACCCTCTTCGAACATCTTCTGTGACAGGATTCCGCGAAGTAGCTTCTCTGACTCTGCGTCGTTGAAGGTCTCCTTTGTGGTCTTGTCTTTCACCAGTTCAATTGCCCAGAAGTAACCAATTCCACGAACGTCACCAACAATAGGCAGGTCGCGCAAGGAATCTAGCGATGCTTTGAACGCAGCCTGATTGCGAGCCACGTTGCCAACTAGATCCTCTTCATCAAAAATGTCTAGGTTTTCTAGCGCAACCGCAGCCGATACCGGGTGACCGCCGTAGGTGTAGCCGTGTGGGAACAGCGTGGTGCCGTGCTTGAATGGCTCGAACAACTTCTCGGCCACCAATAGAGCACCGATAGGCGCGTACGCCGAGCTCATGCCCTTGGCGCAAACCAACATATCGGGTTCAAAGTCGTAAAGACCTGAAGCAAACATTGAACCAGTGCGTCCAAAACCGTCAATGGTTTCGTCGGCAACGATTAGCACGTCGTACTTGTCGCAGATCTCGCGAACGCGGTCGAAGTAAACCTTAGGCGCGGTGAAGCAACCTCCAGAGTTCTGCACCGGCTCAAAGATAAACGCCGCAACGGTGTCAGGGTCTTCGAACAGAATCATTTCTTCAACGCGGTCGGCTGCCCAAAGAGCAAACTCTTCTTCTGTTGCAAAGTCATCCTGCGCACGGTACCAGTTGGTGTTAGGTACGCGGAAGGTTGACGGCACCAAAGGCTCGAAAGCCTTCTTCATTGATGGAATACCGGTTAGCGACAGCGCACCGTGTGAAGTTCCGTGGTACGCCACCGCGCGGGTGAGTACCTTGTGCTTCATTGGTTTGCCCTGCAGCTTGAAGTATTGCTTTGCCAGCTTCCAGGCTGTTTCGTTTGCCTCACCACCACCGGTAGTGAAGAACACGCGAGAAAGGTTTTTTGGTGCGTATGAAAGCAGGCGCTCAGAAAGTTCGATGCCTGGCTTGTGTGCGTGTGACCAGAGCGGGAAATAATCCAACTCTTTCATCTGCTTTGCAGCAGCCTCTGCCAAACGAACGCGGCCGTGACCTGCGTTCACTGAGAACAAACTTGAAATACCGTCGAAGTACTTCTTGCCGTGTTGATCCCAGAAGTGGTGACCACTTGCCTTGGTGATGATAGGAATTTCACCCTTGGCGGTGTAGTAAGGGCTGTGTCGGGTGAAGTGCAAAAACATAGTTTCTTTTGCAACTTTTTGCAGCATTTCTGGTGTTGCTTCTTTTCCTGCCTTACGTGCATCAAGAAGCGGGGTGGCGCGGTCTGCCATCGCTGCGGCCGGTTTTTTAACCGGAGCCTTGATCAGGGATTTAATTCCCTTCACAAGCTTTCCTGCTGTGCTTGCCGTGGTTGCCATGAAATATCACTCTTTACTGTTTGTTTGCAGTGGCACTATCTAGTGCCCCAGTTGTAAACCTGCTTCGCTACCTTCAAATACACGAACGATTCGGTAGAGGTAACTCCGGGCAGAGTCCGGATTTTTGAATTCAGCAGCGCGATGAGTTCTTCATCGTTCTCACACACCACCTCAGCCAAAATGTCGAAGCTGCCAGCGGTTAGGACCACGTAGTCCACCTCTGGCATCGCAGTTAGCTTCTCTGCGAGTTCACGAGTATCGCCGCCGCATCGAACACCGATCATTGCCTGGCGATGAAAGCCAAGCTGCGATGGATCGGTGACTGCAACGACCTGCATCACACCTGATTCGGTAAGTTTCTGTACGCGCTGACGCACCGCAGCCTCGCTGAGGCCAACCTGCTTACCCACTTCGGCATAAGAGCGACGACCATCAAGTTGCAACTGCTCGATGATCGACTTCGATACATCGTCCAGTTGGCTGGATTTGGTGCGTAACACTCGTGACATATGACGATTTTGACAGTGAAAATGCCCTTTAGCAAACGAATCCGCACCCGATTCACCATTTTGCTACTGATTCGATAGCAAATCGTGATAAATGCCTACGGAATCGTGATATTTGGCTCTAAAAAACCTGATTAGAATCACCATATGCGTGAACTAAAGAATTTCATCAATGGTGAATATGTAGCCTCAAAATCAGGCGAAACCAGCCAAGTAATCAACCCAGCCAACGGTGAGGCCTATGCAACGGCGCCGGTCTCATCTGCCGCAGACGTGGATGCCGCCTATCAGGCAGCTCAAAAAGGCTTTGAGGAGTGGAGTAACTTCACCCCCGGAGAGCGCCAGCTGGCTCTGTTCCGAATCGCCGATGCTCTAGAGGCTCGAGCCGAAGAAGCTGCCGATGTTGAATCAGAGAACACCGGTAAGCCACGCAGCACGCTTGTTGAGTACGAGATGGCTCCGTCGGTAGATCAGATTCGTTTCTTCGCCGGTGCTGCCAGAAACCTCGAGGGCAAGGCCACAGCGGAATATGCTCGCGACCACACATCTTCTATTCGCCGCGAACCTATCGGTGTAATTGGTCAGGTGACACCTTGGAACTACCCGCTGAACATGGCGGTCTGGAAGTTTGCCCCGGCAATTGCCGCCGGAAACACCGTAGTGATTAAGCCGTCTGACACCACGCCGGCCTCAACCCTGTTGCTGGCAGAGATCGCAGCCGAGTTCCTGCCAAAGGGTGTCTTCAACGTGGTCGCCGGTAACCGTGACACCGGTCGCGCGATGATTGAAAACGAAATTCCGCAGATGGTTTCGATCACCGGTTCTGTTCGTGCCGGTATGGAGGTCGCTAAGTCAGCTGCCACTGACCTGAAGCGCGTTCACCTGGAGCTTGGTGGCAAGGCACCGGTAATTGTTTGCGCAGACGCTGACCTACAGAAGGCGGCAGCACAAATCGCGATCGCTGGTTTCTTCAACGCGGGTCAAGACTGCACCGCGGCAACTCGCATCTTGGTTCACGAATCAGTGCACGATGAATTCTTGGCGCTGTTGGTTGCCGAGGTGAAGGCAAATGCAATCACTGGTGACCCAAAGCGCGATGACATTCTTTACGGCCCGGTGAACAACGCAAACCAACTTGAGCGAGTTCAAGGCTTCATTGATCGCCTACCAAACCACGCCAATATCGAAACCGGTGGAGTGCGAGTGGGCGACAAGGGTTACTTCCTTGAGGCTGCCGTGTTGTCAGGCTTGAAGCAGCAGGACGAGCACATTCAGAGTGAGATTTTTGGTCCGGTTGTCACAGTGCAGAAATTCAGCACCGATGAAGAAGCCTTGCGCTGGGCAAACGACGTGAAGTACGGCTTGGCGTCATCGGTGTGGACTCAGAACCACACTCTTGCGCTGCGATTCTCAAAGTCGCTGAACTTTGGTTGTGTCTGGATTAACACCCACATTCCATTGGCAGCCGAGATGCCGCACGGTGGTTTCCGTCACTCGGGCTATGGCAAGGACTTGTCTCAGTATGGTTTCGAGGACTACACCCGCATCAAGCACGTGATGTCATATATCGGGGACTAGTTCTCCACAGATTTGCGAGTGCGGGCTCCAGGCTTATGTCTGGGGCCCACACTCTTTTAATGCAATTCACCTGGATGCTGCCTTCGCTGCTATTTGGCTTGTACCTGGGGCTCAGCTCCGGTGCTTGGCACATGCTGGGCATGAGTCTGATTACCGCCGGCATCTGGGTGGGTGTGCGCAAGTTCAACGATGGGCGAGTAGTTGACCTGAGCGAACCGGTCATCATCAATGGGCCCGAGGTGTGGATAGGTGACTACCTACTACCCAGGCGCGAAATCCTGTGGAAGCGCGAATGGCATGCGCTGGTCTTTCAGGCATACCAATCGGCGCATAGCCCACCGCAATTTGCACTTGATCTGCAGTTGAACACCGATGGCGTCCACGCACTAATCATTGGAGCAACCGGATCGGGTAAGAGTGAACTACTCAAACTGCTACTGGCGCAAACCATTTCGGGGGAGCCCAATTGCGATCTCAGTTTGTTGGACTTCAAAGGTGGGGCAACCTTCAGTAGTTACGCCCACCTAAATCAACTTAGGCGCCTGGCCACCGATATCGACGGCCACGACCCGGACGAGCTGTGGAACGGCATCAGGGCCGAGGTAAGTAGACGCGAGCTGGCCCTTGCTGCCAAGGGCGCTAGCCGGATTGAGGATTCAATCATGTTTGGAATGCCTAGGCATTACATCTTTATAGATGAGCTAGCAGCAGCGCTTGCTGAATCACCATTGGCATCCGGCGCGCTCACCGCGGTTGCCACCAGGGGCAGGTCGCTGGGGATTCATCTGATTGTGGCCACCCAATCAGCGCAGGGCATACCGCGCTCCATGCTGACCAACCTTCGAGTTCGAATCGCGCTCGCCGAAGCCGACCCGATTGACCTAGCTCAATTGAATATCAAGCGACCGCCGGAAGCGGCATCGGTGTTGACCGGCTGGGGCACCGGAATCGTGCAGAAACCGGGCGCATTAACTTCTTATTTCAATTTCCCGCTGGGGGCTCGTTTTGATTTCTAGAAGGATTTTTTGTGGCAGGATTTCAGTAGATGCGTGATACCTGCGTGTCCGGTTATGTTGGTTGGGCCAATGAAGGCCCCTCTATCTAAGGAGTCACGGCATTGAATAAGCCACTTCCAGAAGACCCAATGATGCGCGAGCTAGTAACTATGGCTCGTCGTCACCAAATGACTAGACGCGCAGCTCTTGCGGGCGCTGGTGCAACAGCTGCAACGCTGGCACTTGCGGCATGTGCGCCAGGCGGGGCAACCGGCAGCAAGTTGACCCCGGCGAAAGATCTTTCTGAATCAGAGAA
>JBDLVL010000058.1:0-16283 GCA_039804765.1 Actinomycetota bacterium
GCGCGACGCCTATTTACCAGACCACCGCTTACACCTTTAACTCAAGTGAGCACGCTGCAAAGCTTTTTGGTCTAGCTGAGTTTGGCAACATCTATACCCGCATCATGAACCCAACTCAGGATGTCGCCGAGAAGCGCATCGCTGCACTTGAAGGCGGCACCGCTGCCCTATTGCTTTCATCTGGTCAGGCAGCAGAAACTTTGGCGATTCTAAATATCGCTGAAGCCGGAGACCACATTGTTTCGTCATCGACTATTTACGGTGGCACTTACAACCTGTTCAAGTACACCCTGCCAAAGCTGGGCATCACCACTACTTTCGTTGAGAACCAAGACGACCCTAAGGAATGGGCTGCGGCAGTTAAGCCAAACACCAAAGCATTCTTTGCCGAGACAATCGGAAACCCAAAGGTTGCAATTCTTGACATCGAAAGCGTTGCGGAAGTTGCACACAAGAATGGCGTACCGCTAATTGTGGACAACACCGTTGCTACCCCGTACCTAATTCGTCCGCTTGAGCACGGAGCCGACATTGTGATTCACTCTGCTACCAAGTTCCTTGGTGGTCACGGAACCGTTGTAGCTGGAGCAATCGTGGATGGCGGAAAGTTTGCCTGGAGCAAATCAGACAAGTTCCCAGGTCTAACCACTCCAGACCCTTCGTACCACGGAGTTAACTACTCCGCCGCTCTAGGTGACGGAATTGCTTACATCATCAAGGCTCGCGTTCAGGGGCTTCGTGACCTTGGCTCATCAATTGCACCGGCAAGCGCTTGGCAACTGATTCAAGGAATCGAAACATTGAGCCTTCGCATTGAACGTCACGTTGAGAACGCAGAAAAGATTGCTCAGTTCCTTGAGAAGCACAAACTTGTTGAATCTGTTAACTACGCGGGACTAAAGAGCTCTAAGTGGCACAAGGCTGCAAAGAAGTACGCTCCAAAGGGTGCTGGTGCGATTGTTTCCTTTGAGATCAAGGGAGGCGTAACCGCCGGTGCGCGCTTCGTGGACTCACTGAACTTGTTCAGTCACGTGGCAAATATCGGTGATGTTCGTTCGCTTGTGATTCACCCAGCTTCAACTACTCACTCACAGCTAACTCCAGAACAGCAGTTGACCTCGGGCGTTACCCCTGGCCTGATTCGCCTTTCGGTTGGTCTTGAGTCGGTAGACGACTTGATTGCCGACCTAGAGACTGCATTCGCAGCCGCAAAGTAACACCTGGGTAATTTAGGGAAGAGCGATATGCTTATTCCCTAATGGAATTTCAAACATCAGCCGGAGATTTAGTCCCGTCAGAGTTCATCACTGAGGAGCAGAGCCGCCAACTTATTGGCCGCCCTCCTGCAAGCGGTGCTTGGCGCGACGGTGATCCAGCTGGTGACCGCCAGTTCGCGCCCCTTTCTAACCTCAAGTTAGAGAGCGGGCGCGTTCTTGCTAACTATCGGATTGCATTCGAAACCTGGGGCGAGCTAAATCACGAGCACACCAATGCGGTTTTGATTTTGCACGGACTTACCGGTGACTCGCACGCAACCGGAGATGCCTCTAAGGAACACCCAACTGATGGTTGGTGGAAGCACATTATTGGTCCGGGCCTTGCCATCGACACCGATAAATATTTCGTGGTATCGAGCAACGTACTCGGCGGTTGCCAGGGTTCAACCGGACCTTCGAGTCTTGATACCAACGGTCGTGAATTTGGAACCTCATTCCCCTACATCACCATTCGCGATCAGGTAACTGCGCAGCGAGATCTGGCGCACCTAATTGGAATTAAGAAGTGGCACGCGGTGCTTGGTGGTTCGGTGGGTGCAATGCACGCGTTGGAGTGGGCCATCATGTACCCAGATGAAGTCAAGCGCGTTGGTGTCATTGCTGGTCCACCTGCTTTGACCGCCGATCAGATTGCTTTGAACTCAATTCAGATTCAGGCGATTAAGAGTGACCCTGCGTTCGTGAATGGAAACTACTACGACGCAAAGCCTGGCTTTGGTCCGCACCAGGGCTTGGCGTTGGCTCGACGCATGGCGATCTTGAACTACCGCTCGCCTAGCGAACTTAACGATCGCTTCGAACGCGCTTGGCAATCGGGTGTTTCTCCACTTGGTGGCGGCGGTCGTTGGGCAGTTGAGTCATACCTAGATTTCCACTCCAACAAATTCACTCGCCGATTTGATGCCAACAGCTACATCACTCTGGTTGAGGCAATGAATTCACATGACGTTGGTCGTGGACGCGAATCACTTGCTGCAGCCCTTGGCAGCGTCACCGCCAAAAGCATTGTGGTTGGAATTTCTTCTGACCGGTTATTCCCAATCGAGGATCAGAAACTAATTGCAGAGAACATTGGTGGCGAAATTATTGGTGGCGGGCTTCAGGTAATTGAATCTGAATTTGGACACGACGGCTTCTTGATTGAAGACATCAAACTTGCGCCAATGATCAAGTCTTTGCTGGACGCTTAATTTTCAAAACCTATTTTCGGGTTAATTCGCTGAGCCTGAGATTGGCGTAAACCAAGATTCCAATTAGCAGTGCGTTTCGGGCGGTAAGCAGCCCAACACTCAAGTCACCTAGGCCCATAAGGTCTATGTAAAAAATTGGATAAATCAAATTTGTGATTGCGGCAATTATCAAAAGGGCGATGGCCGGAATTTTGAGCCGTGGCACTTTGAAAATAATTAGAGCGATCATTGGGATTGCCAGCCAAGCCATAAACTGCGGCGAGCCAACTTTATTGAAGACAATAAGATCTAGCACTGCCGTCAGCGACATGATTGCAAATACCTGATTTTGCTCTGCACCTGCCTTTATTGCGCGAATACCTAACCAAACGGTGATGCCAAGCGCGGCAAACATTATTGGTGTCATCAATGATGAGAAAACGTTGACCAAAGGACCATAGACCTGATTGGTAATGATTTCTTTGTCATAGTAAATTCCGGTGTCAGGCGCGCCAAGTTTTGCGGACCAAATCCAGATCATGGCGATTGGAGATTCAACTTGGATTCCGCGGTTACCTTGTTTGAACACGAACGAGAACAGGCTGTCGTTTGCGCCGGCAGCGATTGCGAAGATCAACACCGCTGCGGTCGCGACCAGCGCGGTGAGGGCCATGACTTGCTTACGTTTGTCGGCCACGAATTTACTTACCGCTAATCCAAATGGCCAGATCTTGATCCAGGCGCCAAAACTAAACAGTGCAATCGCCAAGGCGATGCGTTCCCGCGCAAGTGCGGCCAGCCCCAACACCGATACCGCTGCAGCCACTGCATCGATGCGACCAATTCCGGATGGGCCTAAAAGCAATAAAAAGACAACCCAAAATACTCCGGCCAGCATTGGGCCGCGGCCACCCTTGCCCCAAGAAGTCAGTGAACCAATTGCAAAAGCGTTAAGTACGGCTACTAATGTGGTCCACCCCACCAGAATTCCCGCTGGTCCGCCAATTAATTGGGCCAACCACATAGGCAATAGCGACGGATACGGATAAACAAAGTCTTGAGTCAGGCCAAACAACGGCTCACCCAACTGCATTTGTTGTAGCCAGTAGCCATAAAGCAAGACATCATTGAGCGGCGGGACTTGTTCAAATAGGAAACTAATTCCGAACAAAAGGTATGGCGCCAGGAACGTTGCCAACAGCAAGGCAATGAAATTCAATCGCCGAACCCAAAGTTGACTTATCCGCACAGAACTTAGGCTACCCAAACCTATGCTGTTAGTTATGACGAAACTGAAGCAGGCCCGGGCATCTGTTTTTGCGTATTTTCTACTCTGCGGTTCGGCAGTCACCGTTTGGGCAACCCATATTCCTGTGGTCGAAAAGGATTTGTCACTTTCACACGCGCAAATCGGACTCATTATTTTGCTACTTGGTGGCGGAGCCTTGGCGTCTATGCAACTGGTTGGCCACCTGGTTGATCGCTATGGCAGCGCCAAAGTGCTCACCTGGATATCGGTGGCACTTGGACTTGCCTTGATGTTGCCGGGGCTAGCTACTACGTTCCTAGCGCTGGCAATCGCGATCTGCCTGTTGGGTGCAACCATCGGCGGAATAGACATCGCCATGAATGCGCATGCGCTAGAAGTTGAACGCGCCTATCAGCGCCCAATTTTTTCTTCTTTTCACGCAATGTGGTCTATTGGTGGTGTGGTTGGATCGGCGGTAACCGGTGCCGCGCTGTCGCTGCACACCCCGATGTTCGTCACTATGTTTGGTTGGGGAATTTTGACCATTGTTCTGGGTCTAGGTATTTCTAAATTCCTGTTGGTAAGCGAGGCAAATTTAAACACCGTCGAAAAAGTTGGCTCAAAGTCACGAGCTCGCGAGTTTTACTACGTAATCCTGATTGGCCTTATCTCTGCATCGGCAGCGATTATCGAAGGCGTGGGCATTGACTGGTCTGCCCTATTTAGTATTGAAAAATTCAATGTCAGTGCGGCGACCGGAGGCATAAGCATCGCGGTGTTTGCGGCGGCTATGGCAACTATCAGATTTGTTGCCGACATAGTTGTTGCCAAGCATGGACGCATATTTGTTATTCGCACCGGTGCCGCAATTGCCGGTGCCGGGGTTGCCCTTGCGCTAGTTCTGCCAACAGTGCAATTGAGCTGGTTGGGTTGGGCCGTTGCCGGAATCGGAATCTCGGCAGTAGTGCCTCAATGTATGGCATTTGCCTCAGACATTGGAAGCAAAGAGAACCAAGGCCGAAACTTGGCCAAGGTGGTTGGACTTACTTATGCAGGAGTACTTGGCGGTCCGGCAGTAATTGGATTTATTGGAAACGCTGTAGGTTTACAGTCCGCACTAATACTTGGAATCGTACTAGCCGCATTTGTTGCCGCTGGCTCAATCGTTATGCAGAAGGGTAAACAGAAGTATGGCGAAACTATTTGAGCCGATAAAGGTTCGTGATCTAGAAATTCGCAATCGCATCTTTATTCCTGCGATGTGTCAGTACTCTTGCGAAAATCAAGACGGCGTTGTTAATGAATGGCATTTAGTTCACCTTGGTGCGCGTGCAACCGGTGGAGCCGGCATGATCATTGCCGAGGCAAGCGGTGTTACGCCGGAAGGTCGCATCTCACCTTGGTGCCCTGGCATTTGGAACTTCGAACAAGTGGCCGCTTGGGCTCGCGTGAACCAATACATCCACTCACAGGGTGCGAAGAGTGCCATACAGCTGGCTCATGCCGGTCGCAAGGGTTCCACTTACCGCGACTGGAGTGGCAAGGGATCGGTGCCGATTGAAAAGGGTGGCTGGCAAACAATCTCATCAACCAGCGAAGCATTTGATGGCTACGAGCCACCACGCGAACTTACAACTCAAGAAGTTAACGAACTAGTTCAGGATTTTGCGGCCGCCGCAAAGAACGCGGTGCTAGCAGGTTTTGATGCCGTAGAGGTGCACGCTGCTCATGGATATCTGATTCACCAGTTCTTGTCACCAATTACCAATAAGCGCACCGATGAATTTGGTGGCTCACTGGAAAACCGCGCGCGCTTGGTTTTAGAAATTGTTAAAGCAATTCGTGCCGAGGTTGGCGAAATGCTGCCAATCTTCGTGCGCTTCTCGGCAACTGACTATCGCGAAGATGGCTGGGACGTGGAGCAAACAATTCAGGTGGCTAAGTGGTGTGCCGATTTGGGTGCAGACCTATTTGATATTTCATCGGGCGGACTAATCACTGGCGTAAAGATTCCATCTGGGCCTGGCTACCAAGTTCCACTTGCAGAAAAAGTTGCCGACCAAGTTTCGCAACCGGTTGGTGCCGTTGGGCAAATTACCAGCGCTCAGCAAGCTGAAGATATTTTGCAGAACGACAACGTTGACATTGTTTTGATTGGTAGAGCCAGCCTTCGCGACCCGTACTGGGCGCTTCGCGCTGCACATGAACTTGGCGTTGAGGTTGATTACTGGCCTAAGCAATACCTACGTGGAAAATTCCCGCCGGCTTAAGGAATTATTAGCGACGCGTTGCGTCTTGCACTTCGCCAACTAGCTCTTCAAGAATGTCTTCCAGGAACAGCACACCCTGCACGCGTCCTGCGCGATCAACCGACTTTGCCATGTGCGCGTGAACCCTGCGCATGCTGGCCAGGGCGTCTTCTAGTTCCATGCGTGCCGATAGGGTGATCAACGATCGAACACGCTTAGGCGGGAACGGGTCATCGGCCTCGTCGTGATCAAGGTCAATAACATCCTTGAGGTGCAGGTAGCCAACGAGCTCGCCGTTCTCATCATTCAGCGGATACCTAGAGAATCCGTGTTTAGCAACGGCCTGCTCTACCTCGCGCGGAGTTACCGATTCGCTAAAGGCAACCAACTTACCGATTGGCACGGCAACGTCGCGAACCTTTTTCTCAGTGAACTCAAAAGTGTTCGACAGCGCTCCGCTGACGTCAGATAGCGCTCCTTCACGAGTTGAGTGTTCAACAATATCTTCAACCTGATCAAGGGTGTAGGTGCTGTTTGCCTCATCTTTGGGATCCACTCGGAAGGCCTTAAGAATTGCGTTGGCCGACCAGTTCAGGGCCCAAACAATTGGGCTAACAACCTGGGCGATTCCGTAAAGCACCGGAACCAGCACCAACGCCGCGCGCTCTGGAATTGAGAACGAAATATTTTTTGGCACCATCTCGCCGATAACAACGTGCAGAAACGAAACAATAATCAGCGTGATGGCAAAGGCAATTCCGGTGCCGACTTGCTCGGAAAGCCCAAATGAAAGCAGCATTGGCTCAAGCAAATGGTGAATGCTTGGCTCGGCAATCAACAGAATTAGTAGCGAACAAATAGTCACACCAAGTTGGGTGGTAGCCAGCATCAGGGCAACTTTTTCCATTGCCTTGATGGTTAGCTTGGCTGGACCACTGCCGGCCTCGGCACGTGGTTCAATTTGCGCACGGCGTGCACTAATCACCGCGAATTCAGCGGCGACAAAGAAACCATTAGCCAAAATCAAAACTAGGAACCAAAGAATTCCAGCCCAATCGCTATTCATTATTCAATCACCTCGCTAGTAGGTGTAAAACGAACTCGATCAACGCGGCGGCCGTCCATTCGTTCAACTCGCAGCACGCCGTCTTCAATCAGAACTTCATCGCCCACCGCTGGAATTCTGCCAAGTGAACTCATCATGAATCCGGCAACGGTTTCATAGGCGCCATCGTCTGGCACCTTGATTGCCATTTCCAATAGTTCATCCGGGCGAATCATTCCGGGAAACAACACAGACGAATTTGCACCACGCGTAACACCAGCCTTTGCGCGGTCGTGTTCGTCGGCAAGTTCGCCAACCAATTCCTCAACCAAATCCTCTAGTGTTGCCAAGCCCGCGGTGCCACCGTACTCATCAACCACAATCGCAAGCTGCAGACCCTTGGCACGAAGTTCAACCATCAGAGTTTCAAGTCGCATGGTCTCTGGAACACGCGGTGCCTCGACCATGATTGCCGAAACCGGAACGTCGTCGCGCTTTTCGCGCGGCACGGCTGCGGCCTGCTTCACGTGAGCAACACCGATGATGTCATCGGTTGATCCGTCAGAGATTGGGAAACGTGAGTGGCCAGTTTTGATCGATGCCTGAATCAGCGCGGCCAGACTGTCATCTTTATCAAGCGCATGCATGCGCGGACGCGGAGTCATTACATCTGCCGCAACCAGTTGGCTAAGGGCCAAAGTTTTTGTAAGCAGCGTTGCAGTTTGAGCATCTAGCGCACCCATGCTTGCCGAACGGCGCACCAGCGATGACAGTTCCTCGGCAGTACGAGTGGAACTCAATTCTTCTTTTGGCTCAATACCCAGCGAGCGAACAATTGCGTTTCCCACCTTATTGAGCACCACGATCATTCCGCTGAAGATCCAGGTGAAGGCCAGCTGAAAACCAACCACAAATTTGTTGACCTGGAGTGGCAGGGTGAGCGCCAACTTCTTTGGCACCAGCTCGCCAATCAGGGTTGAGAAAAGAGTTGCCAACACCATGCTGATGACCAGGCCTACCCCATCAAGCAAATTCTCAGCTACGCCAAACGAGACCAGACTTGGTTTCAATAAAGCCGTCAAAGAGGGCTCAACCAGGAATCCGGTAAGCATTGTGGTCAGAGTGATGCCAAGTTGGGCACCTGAAAGATGTGTGCTGGTTTTGGTTAGGGCACGAATTGTGTTGGTTAGCCCCTTTTCGCCGCGATCGCGGCGCGCTTCGAGGTCGCTTCGTTCCAAATTAACTAATGAGAACTCGCTGGCAACAAATAAGCCGGTCCCGATGGTCAGAATCAGACCAAATCCCAGCATTAGCCACTCACTCATAGGGCCACACCACCAAAAGGTCTATGGTCAGAACCTGCTTTATCCATCGTGTTCCCAGCATACCGGCGCAAAACTAGGAATTCACTGGGCAAAAGCACCCCTAAGGCTCAATTGGGGTCATCGCAGAAGGTAGGCTTAAGGCTCAAAGACATTCATAAAGAGGTGATTTCTCTGTCAGGCAACACTGAGAACGAGAACGGTTTTGGCGCAAACGACTGGCTAGTCGACGAAATGTACGCCCAATACAAAGCAAATCCAGATTCTGTGGATAAAGCCTGGTGGCCAATTCTCGAGAATTACCAGCCAACTCAGACACCTCACGCAACCACCGGCCCGGTTGCAATTCAGCCAGCGGCACCCGCTGCCCCTGCAACACCCATAACTCCGGCCGCTCCAGTTGCCCCAGTTGCTCCAGTTGCTCCGGCGGCCCCAGCCGCAACCTCGCCAGTAGTGGCAAAGACCACCGGCATCGAGGCAAAGCCTCAGCCAATTCCAGCTCAGGCTCCGGTAACCGGCCTAATCAACACCATTGATGCAGGGGAAGCCGAAGAACTAGATCAGGTAAACATCCTTAAGGGAATGTCTAAAGCTCTAGCAGCCAACATGGACGCATCTCTTGAGGTGCCAACTGCTACCTCTGTGCGCACCGTTCCAGCGAAGCTTTTGATAGACAACCGAATTGTGATTAACAGTCACCTTTCTCGTACTCGTGGCGGCAAGGTTTCGTTCACTCACATCATTGGTTACGCGATTATTCGTGCACTTAAGGAATTCCCAAGCCAGAACGTTTACTACGACCTTGTTGAAGGTCGCCCAGCTGCTGTTCAACCGGCACACATTAACTTTGGTCTGGCAATTGATATTCCAAAAGAAGACGGCAGCCGCGCGCTCTTGGTACCAAACATCAAGCGTGCTCAGCGTCTTAACTTTGCCGAGTACCTAACTGCATACGAAGACTTAGTAAAGCGCGCTCGCGATAATAAGTTGACTGCCGGTGACTTTGCCGGTTCAACTGTTTCGCTAACCAACCCGGGTGGAATCGGTACCGTTCACTCTGTTCCACGCCTAATGAAGGGACAGGGCTGCATCGTTGGCGCTGGTGCCCTGGACTACCCTGCTGAATTTTCTGGCCTGTCTGACGCGCAACTTTCAAAACTTGGCGTAAGCAAGACCATCACTCTTACTTCTACCTACGACCACCGCGTGATTCAAGGTGCCGGATCCGGTGAGTTCTTAAAGAAGGTGCACGAGCTGCTACTTGGCGAGCGTGGCTTCTACGACGAGATCTTTGCCGACCTTCGCATTCCTTACGAACCAGTTCGCTGGGTTACTGATTTTGATCGCAACGATGCAGACGACCGCGCCAAGGAAACTCGCATCCAGGAACTGATCAACGCTTACCGTGTACGTGGTCACCTGATGGCCGATGTTGACCCATTGGAATACCAGCAGCGCTCGCACCCAGACCTAGACATTTTGAACCACGGGCTAAGCCTTTGGGATCTTGACCGCACCTACAAGACCGGTGGTTTTGGTGGCAAGCCAAAGGCCGAGTTCCGCGAGATCTACAAGATCCTGCGCGACAGCTACTGCCGCACCGTTGGTGTTGAGTACATGCACATTCAGGATCCGGCACAGCGCAAGTGGTTCCAAGACAAACTTGAGCGTCCTTATGCAAAGCCGTCTCGCGAAGAGCAGTTGCGCATTCTTGAAAAACTAAACGAGGCCGAGGCCTTCGAAACTTTCTTGCAGACCAAGTTCGTTGGTCAAAAGCGTTTCAGTCTTGAGGGTGGCGAATCAACTATCGCCGCACTTGACGAAATTCTTCAAGAGGCAGCCAACGCAAACATGGAAGAAGTAGTTATTGGTATGGCTCACCGTGGCCGCCTTAACGTGCTTACCAACGTTGCCGGAAAAACCTACGGTCAGGTCTTCAAGGAATTTGAAGGCAACACCGATATCAAGACTGTTCAAGGTTCTGGAGATGTGAAGTACCACCTTGGTACGGAAGGCACCTTTACCAACATGGAAGGCAACCAGGTTCGCGTTTCTCTGGCAGCCAACCCTTCACACCTAGAAGCTGTAAACCCGGTGGTTGAAGGAATTGTGCGAGCCAAGCTTGACCGCACAGATTCTGTGGCGAACGAGACTTACCCAGTGCTGCCAGTGGTGATTCACGGTGACGCCGCGTTTGCTGGTCAGGGCGTTGTTCCAGAAGTTCTAAACATGTCTCAGCTTCGCGGTTACAAGACTGGCGGAACCATAAACATCGTGATCAACAACCAGGTTGGTTTCACTACCCCGCCTTGGGAATCACGTTCAACCGTTTACGCAACCGATATCGCCAAGGGAATTCAGGCACCGATTTTCCACGTGAACGGTGACGACCCAGAGGCGGTCGTTCGTGTTTCACGTTTGGCTTTTGAATTCCGTCAGGAATTCAAAAAGGACGTCGTTCTAGATATCATTTGTTACCGTCGTCGCGGTCACAATGAGGGTGATGACCCGTCGATGACTCAGCCACTTATGTACAACCTGATCGAGGCAAAGCGTTCAGTTAGAACTCTCTACCTGGAATCACTTGTTGGTCGCGGTGACCTAACTCGCGAAGAGTTTGACGCCGCCAATGTTGGCTTCCAGGCTCGCCTAGAAAATGCGTTCACTGAAGTTCACGAGGCAATGATTGCTGCTCCTTCACTACCAACCCGACCGGTTGGTATTGGTACCACCGCTAGCGATCACCCAACCATCGAGAAAGCAACGGCAATTTCTCGTGAAGTTGTTGAACTGATTGGTAATGCACACAATAACCAGCCAGCTGGTTTCCACGTGCACCCTAAGTTGCAGCAACTGCTAACCAAGCGCGTTGAGATGAGCCGCGAAGGTGGCATTGACTGGGGCTTCGGCGAATTGCTCGCTCTTGGTTCATTGCTTCTAGAGGGCAAGACCGTTCGTATGGCTGGCCAAGACAGTCGTCGCGGTACCTTCGTTCAGCGTCACGCTGTGTTCCACGACCGCGAAAATGGTCAAGAGTGGATGCCACTGCGCAATCTTTCAACTGAGCAGGCCAAGTTCTACATTTACGACTCACTACTTAGCGAGTACGCGGCAATGGGATACGAATACGGCTACGCAGTAGAAAACCCGAATGCGCTTGTGCTTTGGGAAGCACAGTTTGGTGACTTTGCCAATGGCGCCCAGACCATCATCGATGAATTCATTTCATCTTCCGAGCAAAAGTGGAACCAGAACTCAGGTGTTGTGTTGCTACTTCCACACGGATACGAAGGTCAGGGTCCAGACCACTCATCAGCACGTATCGAACGCTACCTACAGTTGTGTGCCGAGAACAACATGACCGTTGCTCAGCCATCGACTCCGGCATCGCACTTCCACTTGCTGCGTCGTCAGGCTTACTCGAACCCTAAGCGTCCATTGATTGTGTTCACGCCTAAGTCAATGCTTCGCCTAAAGGCAGCGTCATCACCAGTTGAAGAATTTACCCACGGGACATTCCAGCCGGTTATCGACGACCAGCAGGGGCTAGACAAGAACAACGTCAAGCGCGTGCTGTTCTGTTCGGGCAAGGTTTACTGGGATCTCTTGGCAGAGGCGCAGAAGCGCAACGATGGCACCACCGCAATCGTTCGCGTTGAGCAGCTTTACCCAACTCCGGTTGATGAGATTAAGGCGACTTACGCTCAGTATCCAAACGCAGAACTTGTTTGGGTCCAGGACGAGCCAGCCAACCAGGGACCTTGGACCTACATTGGATTGTTCTTGCCTCGCTACATGAACGGTCAAGTTGCCAAGTTGGTTTCACGACCAGCTAGTGCTTCACCGGCAACCGGTTCGGCAAAGCGTCACGCGGTTGAACAAGCAGACCTTATTGAACGCGCGTTTAGCATCTAGTCATGTCTCAGCAAACTGGGCGCGATGTGCGCATCGTCATTTTGGGCGATGCCATCATCTCAGCGTCCGGTGACCCTAAAGGCATGGGCTGGGTTGGACGCGTAACATCCAAGACTCCATCAACCTCGCCTCGCATTGACATCTTTGCGCTACCGGCTCCCGATGAAACAACATCCATGTTGGCAGAGCGTTGGCAGTCGGAAGTGCAACGCAGATTTAGCGCAGAGACTGAAAACAAATTAGTAATTGCCCTGAGCAACCACGACCCAGCTGCTGGAATCTCAATCTCAAGAAGTCGCCTAAATATTGCGACGATTGTGGATGAGGCAAAGCGTGCAGGAATCGAATCATTCTTAGTTGGCCCTACCCCGCACCGCAATAAGGAACTCAATAGCGAGGTTGAGCACCTGGCATCTGGATTCGAAGACGTTGCAGATCGTCGCGGAGTGCCATTCGTTGATTGCTTTAGACCACTTGTAGAACACGAGGGTTGGAATTTAGAAATCGAAACCTCAGAGCACGGACTACCTGGCCAGGTTGGTCACGGACTAATTGCCTGGCTGGTACTGAACCGTGGTTGGTACGAGTGGTTAGGCATACCAACACCCGAATAGCCAGAGCGCATAAAAAAATCCGCACCCATGAGTGCGGATTTTTCATTTGAGTTCCTAGTGTGCGACCCCGTTTTGAATGTCGCGAATGCGACCCATGATGGAATCGGCAAGTTCTTGTGGCGGCACGTCTGCGCAAGCGCGGCTGATCACGTTATTCAAGACGTTTTCGACGTCGTAGTCACCCTCGCAACTATCGCAGTTGGCCAGGTGAGCAGTGATGTCCTGAAGCTCTTGATCGGACAGCTCATTGTGCAAATATTCGTGCACGTGGCGCTTAGTCTCTTCGCAGTCAAATTCAGCCATTATGCGGTCCCCTGGTTCTTAGATTGTGTTTCGGTATCCGAAACGTCGTAGCCCTCTTGGCGCGCATAGTCAGCCAAAAGTTTCTTCAGTAGTTTCTTTCCTCGGTGAAGTCGGCTCATCACAGTGCCCACCGGGGTTCCCATGATCTCGGCAATTTCTGAATACGGAAGTCCGTCAACGACCGCGTAGTAAACCACCATGCGGAATTCCTCTGGGATGTCATTGAGCGCTTGCTTGATGGTTTCCGACGGCAGGTTATCAATTGCCTCAAGTTCTGCAGATCGTGAAGACAGCGCGGTTACCGATTCGGCAGAACCCAGCTGCCAATCTTCAAGATCGTCTAGACCACCCTTGGCCTGATCCTTGGCCCGCTTGTTATACATATTGATGTGGGTGTTGGTCATGATTCGGTACAACCAAGCCTTCAGATTGGTGCCCTGCTGGTACTGAGCCCAGGCCACGAATGCTTTGGCAAACGCCTCTTGAACCAGGTCTTCGGCATCTGACGGATTGCGGGTCCAGCGTAGTGCGGCTCCATAGAGCTGCGGCATCAGCGGCAATGCCTGCTGTTCAAACTCTTGGATTTGAGTCTGTTTTGCCTGATCTTCTGCGGTCTTCATCTGCTTTGAGTTTAGCTTTGCCGGGCGTTCTTTGCCGAGCGAAAATCCGTTGGCAAACGGCGAGCTCTGGGCTACAAAAGGCGACATAGTAACCTTGAACCAATGACTTCAGCGACCTATTCCCAGCACCCATGGCTGGCACCAGTGGCAAACGGCCCGCTGGCCGCCACCGTTGAATTGCCGGGCTCTAAGTCACTTAACAACCGCGAGCTAGTGCTCTCTGCCTTGGCCAGCCAGCCAACCCTGTTGACCCATACCCTTACCTCGCGCGACAGCACGCTGATGATTGAGGCACTTCGTTCGCTGGGCACCCAAATAGACGTGAACACCGATGGCAGCGTTTTGGTTACCCCAAAGCCATTCGACCGCTCGGCGACTATCGATTGTGGTCTGGCCGGAACCGTGATGCGCTTTGTGCCACCACTATCGGTGTTGGCAAATGGCGACATCAAGTTTGACGGCGACGAAGGCGCAAGGCGCCGACCAATGCACACCACAATCAATAGCCTGCGCGCGCTTGGTGTTGCAGTGACCGATGAAGGTGCCGCGGCATTGCCGTTCACCGTACACGGAACTGGAAAGGTTGCCGGTGGCGAGATAACCATTGATGCCTCGGCCTCTAGTCAGTTTGTATCCGGTTTGTTGCTGGCCGCGGCAAGGTTTGAAAACGGTTTGACTTTGCGCCACCAGGGTGAACACCTACCTTCAATGCCTCACATTGAAATGACTTTGGATTGTCTGGCAAAGCGAGGCGTAAAAGTTTCAACACCGGAGCCTGCAGTTTGGCGAGTTGAGCCGGGTGAAATTTCCGGCGGCCGCGGTTTAAATAATTCTGTTGCGATCGAGCCTGACCTTTCTAATGCGGGTCCATTCTTGGCAGCGGCCATGGTTGCCGGTGGCAGCGTATCTATCAGCGGCTGGCCGGATTCAACCACACAGGTTGGCGATGAGTTTGATGGCATCTTGCAAAAAATGGGTGCAACGATTTCACGCAACAATGGCGTGCTCACAATCACCGGCACCGGTGAGGTTCACGGCATTGACATTGATCTTTCAATTGGTGGCGAACTTACTCCGGTAATCGCTGCGTTAGCAGCAATTGCCGACTCACCCACCGTTATTCGCGGTGTTGCGCACCTGCGCGGCCACGAGACTGATCGACTTGCCGCACTGGCCGCAGAAATTAATCGCATTGGTGGAATCGCACGCGAAACTGCCGATGGCCTAGAGATTGACCCAAGCACTAACTTGCACGGCGCACTTTGGCAGACCTACGAAGATCACCGCATGGCAACGGCCGGTGCAATTATTGGGCTTCGTGTTCCTGGAATTGAGATCGAAGACATCACCACTACTTCAAAGACAATGCCAAACTTTGCGCAAATGTGGCAGAACATGCTTGGAGCAAAAGCTTGAGTTGGCTTTATGAGCCAGATCCGGGTCAAAACGACCTAGACGAAACCGATGTTCGCGTTCGTCCAAATCCAAAGGGAAACAAACCTCGCACTAAGAAGCGTCCAGAGTATACCGAGGCGCCCCTTGGCCTAGTGCTGGGCGTTGATGTTGGTCGTTATCGCGTGCTGATGGATGGCGAAGATCGAATCGTAAATGCCACCATGGGTAAAGAATTGCGAAAGACCGGTGCCGTGGTAGGCGACCGCGTTGCACTTGCTGGCGACACTTCAGAGACTGAGGGCGCACTTGCCCGCGTAGTTCGCATTGAGCCAAGAACCTCACTGCTTCGCCGAAGTGCCGATGACTCGGATCAGGTTGAACGCGTAATCGTTGCCAATGCAACCCAAATGGTGATTGTGGTTGCCATCGCCAACCCGGAACCACGCACTCGTTTGATTGATCGCTACCTGGCAGCCGCTTACGACGCTGGCCTAAAACCAATCTTGGTAATCACCAAAACAGATCTAGCCAACCCCGATGACTTCCTCGCAAACTTCGCCGGCCTGAGCATTCCGGTCGTCTTAAATCGCTCCGACAAGCCGGCGCTTCCTCAGCTTCGAGATTTACTCGCCGGGCAGACATCGGTGTTCGTTGGTCACTCCGGCGTTGGTAAATCAACCCTGGTTAATTCACTGGCACCCCACGCGATGCGCGCCACCGGCGGCGTAAATGTGGTTACCGGTCGCGGGCGTCACACATCTTCATCCGTTCGTGCTATTCGGCTGGATGAATCGTTCAACGGCGGTTGGATAATTGACACCCCTGGCGTGCGATCTTTTGGTCTTGGTCACGTGAAGCCAGAGAATCTGCTTCGCTCATTCGAAGATCTGTGGCAGGTTATCGAGACCTGTCCGCGCGATTGTTCTCACGTTGCTGGAGCACCAGACTGTGCGCTTGACGATGCAATTGAAACCGGAAAACTTGGTGCAAGTGGTGCGGCACGCGTTGATTCGCTGCGTCGCTTGGTTCAATCCATCGCAAACAACAGCAGCGAATAATTGGCTCCTGAGTAAACTATTCAGATGACCTACCAAGCAGATCTTGACCTAGCCCTTGAGCTAGCCG
>JBDLVL010000059.1:0-2911 GCA_039804765.1 Actinomycetota bacterium
GAGTTCTTTACGTACTGCATGGTGATGGTTGAACCACCGGGTCCGTTGCCCAGGGTTGCCGCACTCGTGACGGTTGCTCGAACAAGTGAAAGCCAGTCCACGCCGCCGTGTTCAAAGAAGCGCGGGTCCTCAGTGGCTACTACGGCGTTGCGAATGTTTGGAGACATCTCGTTGTAATCAATCGAGATGCGGTTTTCGTGGTAAAACTGGGCTACTTCAACCGGCTGGCCATCTTTTGTGGCGTAAAGGGTTGAAGACTGCGAGGCGTTTATGGGTTTGATGTAATCAGGCAGGTTTTCGAAGATTGTGATGCCGGCTGAGGCAGCAATACCGCTAACCAGGGCTGTTGGAGCCAAAAGGGCAACGCCCAAAAGACCCGCCAGGGCTGAGAAACCGGTGAATTTAAGGAAGCCCTTTGCGAAACTTTCAGGCTTGTGCTGTGAACCAGACATAAACTCTAGGTTACCTGACAACTTCTGAGAGGAATCTGTAAATGTTGAAGTGGGAGTACATCACCACCCCTTTGTTACTGCACCGCGAGACCGCAATTTTGAATAATTGGGGCTCAGAAGGCTGGGAATTGGTCCAAATCGTGGCCGGCCCCGAAGGCGGCATGATTGCCTTCTTTAAGCGCCCAATCAAGGACGTCTAACTATGAGCAAAATTGAGCAAAAACTAGCCGAGTTGGGCTTTCCGCTGCCTACAGTGGCAAAGCCCGTGGCCGCCTACGTTCCATCGGTGGTCACCGGCAATTTGTGCTTCACCTCTGGCCAGCTGCCGTTCGTTGATGGCGCGCTGCCTCAGGTGGGCAAGGTTGGTCGCGATGTGACCGCCGAGGAAGCCAAGGATTTGGCTCGTCTGTGCGCCCTAAATGCGCTCGCCGCATTGAAGTTGGCGATTGGCGATCTTGACCGCGTGACCCGCATCGTGAAGGTGGTTGGTTTCGTATCAGTGGTTCCAGAATTCACCGCAATTCCGGGCGTGATTAATGGCGCCAGCGAATTCCTAGGTGAAGTATTCGGCGAGGTTGGTTCACACGCACGCAGTGCTGTTGGTGTGCCGGCCCTGCCGCTTGATTCAGCGGTTGAATTAGAGATTATTGCTGAGTTCAAATAACCCCCTTAAGTTAAGCGAAATGCCAGCACAGAGAGAGCGTGCTGGCATTTCGCTTTTTATCTTAGTGAAACTTAATCAGAAGCCCCACCGGCAATTTTTCCACTGATGATATCCATCACAGAGGTATCGGCAAGGGTGGTTACGTCACCAACCGGACGGTCTTCGGCAACATCGCGAAGCAAGCGTCGCATGATTTTTCCGGAACGAGTCTTAGGAAGTTCGGCCACCACCATGATGGTGCGCGGACGTGCGATTGGACCAATTTCTTTTGTCACGTGATCGCGCAAAATCTTGCTCACGTCTGCATCTGAACCAGCGGCTTTGAGTTGGTCTTGACGCAAAATCACAAACGCAACAACAGCCTGACCGGTGGTCTCATCTTTTGCACCAACCACTGCAGCCTCTGCAACGTATGGGTGTGAAACAAGTGCCGATTCAATTTCGGCGGTTGATAGTCGGTGTCCAGAAACGTTCATCACATCGTCAACGCGACCAAGCAACCACAGGTCACCTTCTTCGTCAAACTTTGCGCCATCACCTGCGAAATAGATTCCAGCAAACTTTGACCAATACGTTTCTTTGAAGCGGTCTGGGTCACCCCAAATTCCGCGCAGCATCGATGGCCATGGCTCGGTGATGGTTAGCAGGCCTGGTTCTTCGCGACCAAGTTCCTTACCGTCGTCGTCAAGAATCTTGATTTCAATTCCAGGAAGCGCAACCTGTGCAGAGCCCGGCTTCAAGGTAGTGATGCCAGGTAGCGGCGAGATCATGATTGCGCCGGTCTCTGTTTGCCACCAGGTATCAACGATCGGGGCGTGACCGCCACCAATGACGTTGCGGTACCACATCCAGGCTTCAGGGTTGATTGGCTCACCAACAGATCCCAGCACGCGAATGCTGGTTAGGTCGTGGGCGTTAGGCATCTCCTCGCCAAGTTTCATGAAGCTGCGAATCGCGGTTGGCGCGGTGTAAAGAATTGAGACCTTGTACTTCTCAACGATCTTCCACCAGCGGCTCCAGTCCGGTGCGTCCGGGGTGCCCTCGTAAATTACCTGGGTGGCACCGTTGGCAAGTGGGCCGTAGGCAACGTAGCTGTGGCCAGTAATCCAACCAATGTCGGCGGTGCACCAATACACATCGGTGTTTTCGTGAAGATCAAAAACGTTTTTATGCGTGTAAGCAGCCTGAGTTAGGTAGCCGCCGGTTGAGTGCAAAATTCCCTTTGGCTTTCCGGTCGTGCCAGAGGTGTAAAGAATGAACAGCGGGTGCTCGGCGTTGAAACCCTTGGCCTCGTGTTCGTCACTGGCTGCGGCAAGCTGCTGGGCCCAATCAAGGTCTCGACCTTCTTGCCAGTTAACTTCTTGGTTCGTGCGCTTGACTACCAAAACATTTTTCACCGATGGGCACTTGCCGCCATCAAGCGCAAGATCAACTGCAGGCTTAAGTGCAGACGCTTTGCCCTTGCGGTAGCCACCATCTGCGGTGATCACAAGTTTTGCCTGCGCGTCTTCGATGCGAGTGCTAAGAGAGTCGGCAGAGAAACCGCCAAACACCACAGAGTGCACGGCACCAATTCGTGCAACCGCCTGCATGGCAACAATCGCCTCTGGAATCATTGGCATGTAAATTGCAACGCGATCGCCGGCCTTGATTCCAAGATTGGTGAGCACGTTAGCGGCGCGCTTAACTTCTTTGGTTAGCTGCGCATAAGTAAGTGTGCGAGTATCGCCCGGTTCACCTTCAAAGTGAATTGCAACGCGGTCACCGTTGCCGGCTTCAACGTGACGGTCAAGAC
>JBDLVL010000060.1:0-14566 GCA_039804765.1 Actinomycetota bacterium
GACTAACCCAAATCGGCTGCGAAGAATTGACCGCTACTTGTGTTCGCTTTCTTTGCTAAAAAACGCGGATGCCCCCATAGTCGTCGACCTCGGATTCGGCGCGAGCCCAATCACCGCAATTGAGCTATTAGAGCGCTGCAAGCAGGTAAATCGAAATACCACCGTGGTTGGCATTGAGATCGAACGCGAGCGCGTGGAGCGCGGCTTGGCAGTTGCCCACAAACATTTGCAGTTTCAACTTGGCGGTTTCGAAGTTCCGTTGCCGGCTAGTTTTGCCAAAGAAACCAAAGTTGATGCCATTCGCGCATTCAACGTACTTCGGCAATACAGCGAAGCCGAGGTTGCCGCAGCCTGGCATCTTATGCAATCAAGGCTTACCCTGAATGGCCTATTGATCGAGGGCACCTGCGATGAAATCGGGCGCCTGGCAAGTTGGGTCACGCTTGATTCTGAGAAACCACTTTGGTTCACTATTTCGCTCAAGCTTTCAAGTCTTGAGGCTCCGAGCAAAGTTCAAGAGCGTTTGCCAAAAGCTCTAATTCATCACAATGTTCCAGGCGAAAAGATTAATGATTTTCTAAGCGCACTCGATGCTGCCTGGGCAAAGCAAGCACCTTTGAGCACCTTTAGCGCTCAGCAAAGATGGGTTGCGGTTTGCCGTTCCATGCAGCAACAAAACTGGCCGATTCGCATTGAGCCTAAGCGCTGGCGATTAGGCGAGATCAGCGTTGAATGGAATGCGGTTGCACCTAAAACTTTCTAGCTGCTAAATATTCGGCAGTTCAGCGCGAGCGTCTTCTTCGGTCATTCCCGATGCACACAGCAGATCAATCAACAACGGGCGAAGCAACAACAGCACGCTGGCCTCGCGCAATTGATCGGCAATTCCGAATCGCTTTGGGTCGAGCTGATGAATAATCTCGAGCAACATTTGTTGGGCGTCTTCGAGGTGTTCGTGATGCGAAAGCCCCTTTGAGAGCAACTCGGTTGCATCTTGAATTTGCTCGATTAGGTCGGCAAGGTAAGCCCGAGGCTTGCCATCGCGCAACAAAAAGTCGACACGACGAACCACTACTCGCAGGTTGCGAGTTGCGAGATCCATGCCTCGCAAAATGCGCTGCTGACCGGCTAGTTCGTCTTGGTGCTTGCGCAAAAATGGCGAAATTCGCGCCACGGCAATTGCGCTATCAAGACTCAAACGCCAGTTATCAATCAGCGGTTGAGTTCGACGCACTCGCACCAAAGCAAAGTCGGCAACCGTAATGTCACTTTCGCGAAGCGCGCTTTTGAGCGCGTCAAGTGAATCTAGAAAAACCGTAAACAACTTGGATGCATCGGTGCGTGCCATGCCTCGTGGGTCACGAGGAATCAATGCTGTCACCACGAGTGCGGTCAAACCACCAATGAATCCGTCGAGACTTCTGACAAATGGGCCACCTGCCGGCGGCGCAATTAGAAAAACGAGCATTGCTTGAGTGCCGACTGCCAATGCAAAAGCAGCACTCGAAGAAATGAATCTGGCAATGGCTAGGCAAATAAACAAGATTGCCGAGAGCTGCCAGATTCCGTGACCCAGAGTCATGGCAAAAAGTTCACTAAGTGCAATGCCGGTGACCATGCCAAGACCAGTTTGCAAAATGCGACTTGGTCGGGCATCGCGAGTGAAACCAAGGCTCGTAATGGTGACCGTTACGGCGAACAACGGAACCTCATGGCCGATTACAAACCGCGCAAACAGGTAGGCGCCAGTAGCCGCCACAGTAATTTGCAGCAGAGGCATGATCGACTCAAAAACTCGTTGCCAAGATTGCCGAAGACTCCAGTGCAGTTTTGGGGTTTTAGCCACTAGAGCAGACTCTTTCTGGTGAGTTTCGATCGGTCTACAACTTGGCCAGCGCTAGCTGGAACAATTACCTCTTGGTTAGCGGCGATTGGTCCGTGTGCAGTCAGCACCTTGAGCGGTGCATCTTCAGGTACCGACCGCGAAACTACGGCGAGCGCGATTGGCCCCATTTCAAAGTGTTGGGCGGCACTAGTGACTCGCCCCTTCACAGCTTCGGTTCCGGCAACCACAATCTCACTGCCAACCTCAGGTAGTTCATGCTCACTGCCATCGAGGTGCAACAGAACCAAACGTCTTGGCGGGTGACCTAAGTTGTGAACCTTGGCAACTGTTTCTTGACCGCGATAGCAACCCTTTGACAAGTGCACTGCGGTTCGAAGTAAATCAAGCTCGTGAGGTAATGACTTTTCGTCAAGCTCGGCAAAGCTAGGTCGGTGGGCTGCAATTCGCAGGGCGTCAAGCGCTGACTCTTTCAACCAAGCACTCTGCTGTTGCATTTTCGCTGCTTCGGCAATCGCAATCAGGTTTTCGTAATACATCCAAGGCTCAGCAGTTTCTGAACCATAGCGATACCCTCCTGCCACAGTGTTTGGCCATGGGTCTTGCCAATAAACAGCCGCAACCGGCTTTCCCCAAGAACCAGCCAACTCAAACTCTTCTGATGCATCTCGCCATTGAACTTGGCTTCTGAATTTGGTTTTGGTAAACCAAGCAAATAGACCTTCGACTTTTTCAGTTGCGACTACAGCCCAAACTCGCTCTTCGACAATAATCAAATGCAAGTCAGCTTCGATACGACCATTTGGGTCGAGCAATAATGCTTCTGCGGTATCGCCAACTTGAAGATTCAAAATGTTTTGCGAAAGCATGTTGTGCAGCCAGGTGAGTCGATCAACCCCGGTGATTTCAATCACGGAAAGCGATTCAAGACGAACCAGGGATGTGCCCGCAATCAACTCACGCTGTTGCACAAGCGGGTTGAGATTCATAAGAGTCTTTAGCTAACTTTTTCGAGACGAGCCGAGGCGTGAGAAACCAAAGGGTTTCCGAGGGCTGCGATATCCCAAGCCCAAAGCAATGCGCCTTCAACCTGACCGTAGATGCGGGTTGCGCCTTCGTACTCTTTCGAGTTCTCTGGTCGAGACGAACCTTTGGCGGTAACCAAATCGATTCGGGCTCCTTTGACGTTGCCAAGGTAGTGCTCTGAGATTCCACTCGGGTGAATAATCGAGGCCTCTATGTCGAAGCCACCATCTTTGTTTCTGAGCTTCTCTAGGTCGTCACGAGTTTTGATTGTTGGCTCGCCCTCACCAGGCAAAAGACCCGGACCGTGATCTGAAGCTTCAGCGGGGCGAGCAATTCGCCAGTAGCCAAGTTCGCTCGGCAAAATGGTGCCAGCTTCATCGTTGAGCTTGGCAGTTGATTGATAGGTCAGGTAGTTCTCACCCGCGTGAAAAAAAGTTACGCGCTGAGAAAATTCGTATTCCAACGGAAGATCTTTGGCATCACGTCGGTGTGAATAGCTGATGACACCGGTGCCTTCCCAGGTGCCAATCAAAAAAGCCAGCGGTGCCAGTTCAACTGGCAAGCTGTCGTCAAGAACGAGCAACTATTTCTGACCCTTGAAAAGCTTGTAAAGAACGAGTGCCGAAATTGCCGCGATAGCAAGGCCAGCAAGCACTAAAAGACCGGTGAAAAGCATGTCGTATGAAAGCATCATGTGTTGATTTTACCTTTAGCTAGCAATGAACAGGTAAACGCTGGTGAGCGCCAAAATTAGGTAACTTCCGCCGGCAACATAAATCAGTTCGCGAACGAAGCCATCGATTGAAGATTTGATCAAGTGAGCCACTGAAACCAGCGCCATCGACCCAGCCAAGATTGCTCCGTACCAGGCAAAAGCGTGAGCGCGATCTTGAGTGAGCGCGATTACCACTGAGGCAATAAGCGTTGCTGCCCAAATCACGCCGATGCGCAACCAGGGAGTGTTCGCAGGCTTCGCAGCTTGCGTTTTCGAAGATGTCTTCACAACTTAATAATGCCTCAACCTTTGTTAAATTTTTGTTTCAGACGCCTTGCGTGCAGATTGCGACTTTACTATTGAGTTAGGCAGAAGGAGCAACCATGGCTCAAATCTTGATTTTGTCAGCCGGCAAAGACATTGTGCCGCTTCCTGCGCTTGCACTTCTATCGCACCGAGTTCGCACCATTGTTGCTGAACCTGCCAGCTTGGTAAATGCGCCAGCTGCTGACCTAATTTTCTTGGATGCCCGCCGCGACCTGGTGAACTCGAAATCACTGAGCAAGATTTTGAAAACCACTGGCCTTAGTTGCCCGCTTATTTTGGTGGTTACCGAAGGAGGCCTGCCGGCGATTACCTCGGATTGGGGTGCGAGCGATATCATTCTCGATTCTGCTGGCCCTGGTGAAATTGATGCACGTATTCGCTTGGCACTCGACGCCATGAAGGAAAACGAAACTAAAAGCAATGCGACCATTAGCGCCTCTGGCGTGACAATCGATGAAGCCAGTTACTCGGCCAAGATTCACGGTAAACCGATGGACCTAACCTTCAAAGAGTTTGAACT
Organism: Actinomycetota bacterium; assembly: GCA_039804765.1. Lineage (GTDB taxonomy): Bacteria > Actinomycetota > Actinomycetes > Actinomycetales > Microbacteriaceae > Rhodoluna. Next base: position 4,432 of record JBDLVL010000060.1, read on the forward strand.
AATTCGTTTCTTGGCTCAGCATCCGGGGCGTGTGTTTACACGCGAGCAACTGCTCAGCGAAGTGTGGGGCTATGACTACTTTGGTGGCACTAGAACCGTAGACGTTCACATTCGACGCTTGCGCGCTAAGTTGGGCGATCTTGAGGGACTAATTGGAACCGTGAGAAACGTTGGTTACCGATTCAACCTAGAACCTGAGCTTTCAGGCCTAGTCGAAGCCTCTGCTTAAACCCAAATAGCTAAGTTCGTTTACCAGTGTGTCACCAATAAGTGGCAAGATTTGAAGTATGTCTGACGAAACCATGGCCATTACCGTTCCTGAAAATCAAGGTGATTTCGGTTCTGAGCGCTTTCTAGATCGCGAACTTAGCTGGCTTGCTTTCAACGAGCGCGTTCTTGAAATGGCTGAAGACGAGCAAAACCCACTTCTCGAGCGTGCCAACTTCGCCAGCATTTTTGCCAGCAACCTCGACGAATTCTTTATGGTTCGCGTTGCCGGCCTAAAGCGACGCATTGCAACTGGCCTGGCAGTAACCTCAAGCAGCGGTCATTCACCGCAGGCAGTTCTGACTGAAATTTCAGAAGAAGCCCACCGACTTTTGCAGCGTCACGCTGCACTTTTTGGTGAGAAGCTAGAGCCTGCGCTCGCCGAAAAGGGAATCACCCTCACCGAGTGGGCAGCACTGAACGAAACTGAACATGAAGCTCTAAAGACACTGTTTCAGAACCAGATTTTTCCGGTTCTAACCCCCTTGGCTGTTGACCCTGCTCACCCGTTCCCTTATATCTCAGGCCTTTCGCTAAACCTTGCAGTGGTTTTGCTCAACCCAGAAACCGGCGTCGAGCACTTTGCTCGCGTGAAGGTTCCACCGCTGTTGCCTCGATTTGTTCGCGTTCCAGGAAACTCAGGCGTTACCAACGCTCGCTTTGTGCCACTTGAAGAAATCATTGGCCAGTTCCTTGATTCGCTGTTCCCTGGCATGCAGGTGCTTCAACACCACACCTTTAGAGTTACCCGAAACGAAGACCTTGAGGTTGACGAAGACGAAGGCGAAAACCTTCTTTTGGCTCTTGAGAAAGAGTTGCTTCGTCGTCGCTTTGGCCCACCGGTTCGCCTTGAGGTTGCAAACAATATCAACCCTCAGGTGCTTGAACTTTTGGTTCGTGAACTCGATGTTGAAGAAGAAGACGTTTATCACCTGCCTGCTCCGCTTGACCTAAAAGGTTTGAGCGAGATCGCCAGCATCAAGCGTGCTGACTTGCACTTCGCCCCTCACGCGGTAGTTACCAACCGTTACTTGCAGACCAACGAAGACGAAAAAGTCAGCATGTTTGGGGTTCTTCGTGAGCGCGATGTTCTGCTTCACCACCCATACGAGTCATTCACGACCAGTGTTCAGGCATTCTTAGAGCAAGCCGCCAATGACCCTAAAGTTTTGGCTATCAAGCAAACTCTTTACCGCACCTCAGGTGACTCACCAATTGTCGACGCGCTCATCCAAGCAGCTGAAGCCGGCAAGCAGGTTTTGGCTCTGGTTGAAATCAAGGCTCGATTCGACGAGCAAAACAACATTGCCTGGGCTCGCAAGCTCGAGCAGGCTGGCGTGCACGTGGTTTATGGAATCGTTGGTCTAAAGACTCACTGCAAACTTTCACTGGTAATTCGCCAAGAAGGCAACACTCTTCGTCGTTACTGCCACGTTGGAACCGGTAACTACAACCCGAAGACTGCCCGTTTCTACGAAGACTACGGATTGCTGACCAGCCGCGAGTCGGTCGGTGAAGACCTGACCAAACTGTTCAACCGCTTGAGCGGTTACGCACCAGAGACCAGCTTCAAGTCGATGCTGGTTTCACCTGGTGGCGTGCGCGACGGTCTAATTGATCGCATCAATCGCGAGATAAAGCACCACGAGGCAGGCAAGCCAGCTCGAGTTCGCATCAAGGTGAACTCACTGGTTGACGAGCAAATCATCGATGCACTTTATGTCGCATCGCAAGCCGGCGTTCCAGTTGAGATTGTGGTTCGCGGAATGTGCGCGCTTCGCCCAGGTGTTGAAGGCCTAAGCGAAACCATCAAGGTTCGCTCTGTGCTTGGCCGCTACCTAGAGCACTCGCGTGTGTTCTCGTTCGATGGCGGTGGCGACCCGGCAATTTTCATTGGTTCAGCAGACATGATGCACCGAAACCTTGACCGGCGCGTTGAGGCACTGGTTCGAATTACTCAGCCAGACCAGATTAAAGAACTTATTCACATGTTTGATCTCTACCTTGACGACAACTCAGCTAGCTGGCACTTGCAAAGTAATGGCTCGTGGGTGCGTCACAGGGTTGATGCCGACGGCAAGCCTTTGGTTGAAGTTCAAGACAAGCTCATGAAAGACGTTCAGGCCAAGCGCGGAGCCCGCGGCTAAATGACGATTTACGCAGCTGGCGCTGTTCTTTGGCGCGAGGTTAAGGGCGAACTTCTAGTTGCCCTAGTTCACCGCTCGCGCTACAACGACTGGGCTTGGGCCAAAGGCAAAGTTGACCCTGGTGAAACGCTGCCGCAAACAGCTGTGCGTGAAATTCGCGAAGAAACCGGTCTAAAGGTAAAGCTTGGCGTCAAGCTGCCAGTGCTTCACTACAACCTGCCAAACGGCGAGCCAAAAGAAGTTCACTACTGGGCAGCTCAAGTCAGCGATAAAGCACTTGAGAAATCAACTTTCAAACCAGACGACGAAGTTGCCGAAGTGGTCTGGCTAAATGCTGCCGAAGCACGAGCCAAATTCACGTATCCAGACGACGAGCCATATTTGGCAAAGGTCGAAGAACTTTTCAAAGACGGTCTTCTAGAAACTCAGCCGTTTATTTTGTTGCGTCACGCCAAGGCAACCCCGCGCACCGAATGGAAGAACGGCGAAGCCACTCGCCCACTATTGCCATTTGGCAAGAAGCAAGCCAAAGCATTGGTGCCAACTTTGAATGCATTCGGAATTAAAAAGGTCGTTTCGAGCCCGTGGGCACGCTGCCGCACCACAGTTGAGCCATATGCGAAAGCCAAGGGCTACCCAGTTGTAGAGCGCACCCAGTTAACCGAGTTCGGTAACAAAAAAGGCCCGCAGCGCACCACCAAAGTGGTTCACGATCTTTTGCTAGAAACAATTGCCACTGTGCTTTGCTCTCACCGTCCAGCTCTTCCGACGATTATCGACGCCATGGGCAAGCACGCTTCAGGTAAAAACCTGGCCAAACTGCTAGAAGCCAAAACCTTAGCCCCTGGCCACTTAGTTGTGGCTCACCTCTCGATGGGCAAAGGCAAGCAACCCCGTAAAATTGTTGGGGTTGAGTTTCACTCGCCAGGAATAGAAGAATAAATGACTAAAAAACGCAATGCTCTTGCAGTTGTTGCGTTGCTTTCAGTTTCATCAGTATGGGGCGGCGCCTTCGTGCTAATGAAAGATGCAATCAACCTTCAGCCATTTTCTGACTTTCTAGCTACTCGCTTTCTTATTGCCGCAGTTGTAATGGTTCTGGTTCGCCCTTCGGTATTCAAAAACTTTAACAAGCAAATTCTTGGTCGGGGTGTAATTCTTGGTCTGCTGCTTGCAAGCGGCTATTACACGCAAACCGTTGGTCTCGAACTAACCACCGCAGCCATTTCGGGTTTCATTACCGGGCTATACGTTGTGGTCACTCCGATTCTGGGATGGGTATTCCTCAAGCGCAAAACATCGCCAAAGATCGTGCTGGGAATCGCACTGGCCACCATTGGTTTGGCGTTCATTTCGATTAACGCATCAGACGTTTTCAGCATCAACGTGAGCACTATTTGGCTGATTGCCTGCGCTGTGCTGTTTGCTGCCCACATTGTTGGGCTTTCGGTTTGGAGCCCAGGTCAAGACCCATATGCACTAACTGTGGTGCAGCTTTTCGTGGTTGGTTTCTCGACCCTAATTCTTGCCATGGGCAACGGTTACCAGGCTCCGCCAAATGCATTCGTTTGGTTCGCGGTGCTATTCACCGCAATCTTCTCGACCGCGATTGCATTCTTGGTGCAAACCTGGGCGCAGGGAATCATGGATGCCTCTAGAGTTGCTATCTTCTTGACGACCGAGGTGATCTTTACCGCACTGATTTCGGTTTCAGTTGGCCAAGAATCACTTGAATTGAAAACTATTCTTGGCGGCCTGCTCATGCTGGCAGCCATGTTGTGGGTCGAGTGGCCGACGAAAAATAACGAAGTCTTCAAAGACTCGGCTTTGCACTAGAGCTAGCAAAAAAGAACCACTTTTGCACCTCACCGTGAAACATTTCGTCACGGTTTGTCACCTTTGGTAACGCGATTCTTGCGTTCCAAGGCGCTCCTTGAACGCATAGAGCACATCGATGACCTGCTAGCTGACATCAAGCAAGCCCTCACGTAGTAATTCACCTTCAGGCAACAACTGCTAAACTGTAAAGGTTGCCGAGCATCACAGGTAGCAAATGGGCCTCTAGCTCAGTTGGTTAGAGCAACGGACTTTTAATCCGTGGGTCGTCGGTTCGATCCCGACGGGGCCTACCAAAACAATACCCCCGTAATCATTGAGATTGCGGGGGTATTGCATTTTCTGAATAGTACCGTACGGTTCGGTTTTTGTGAGGCAATCCCCTTTACATCCCCTTACGCGTACGTATTATGAGAGCTCCTCAAAGGCAGCTCCTAAGCCAAAAAGACTGTCCTGCATGTCTGAAGGATAGTAGTGACCATAGGTTTTCAAGGTCTGAACTATAGATGCGTGGCCAAGAATTTTGGACACAGTCGTAATTTGAGCGCCTTGGCTAATGAGCAAGGATGCTGCCGTGTGGCGAAGATTGTGGATTCCTACGTCTTCTAAGCCAATGGACGCTATGGCAGGCATAAAAATGGTGTTCCTGAACCATGTGTAGTTGATTGCTCCCAGTCCCTTCGGGCCGAGAAACACAAACTCTTTTGCTTTCCTCCCCTCAACAAGTGGTTTCAGGGCATTGAGAACCGGTTTCGGAATGTCAATTACACGTTTCTTCTTAGTCTTCGTCGTGCTGACTATGCGCTTGTAGTCGGCTCCGTGCGTATGGCTTCTCTGAACAGATAGCTTTGCCTCAAGAATGTCAACGTCCTTAACCTGGAGGGCAGTCGCTTCGGAAATTCGCAGACCCATCAAACCAAGAACCAATATCAACGCTCGGTGATCTGGGCAGGCATCAGTCAGGTTTTTTAGCTCAACTAGCGTGAGAGCCTTCTGATCTTTAGGAACCACCGTTGGGATCTCGATTTCAACAACTGGATTTCGACGTATCAGTTCGTCGTTGTGAGCGGCTTTCATTATCTGCTTGAGTAGGGCTACCGCCTTTGCGACACTAGACGCCCCATGTCCATCTTGGACAAGTTTTGCCACCCAATTGCTCACGTCAGATGTTGAGATAGCGGCTATTCTCATCTCCCCCAGATAGGGAAGAATCTGGTTATTCAAGGATGTGTCATAACGCTTTAGGGTTCTTGCCGTAGCTCGAACTTTTCGAGAACGCCAAACTTTTACCTGGTCCTTGAGCGTTCTATTTTTGACAGCATCTTCCTTGTATGTGCCGTTTTCAACCTCGCCCAAAGTCTTCGAGAGCCAATTCTTGGCCGTTTCAAACTCAGCTGTGCGCTCCACTAGCTGTGATGTCGGCCCTTCCACGCGGGCAACCCACATCCCTCGCTCGTAAGTAATGCCGTCTGGGCAACGATCGAGGTTGGCCGAAAGTTGGGTACGCCACTTCAAGGCGAGATCCCTAGTCCGCAATGTCTTTTCGTAGTTTTTACCCTTGTGGGTTAGACGGGTTCGATAGGTGCCGTCAGGAAGCTTTGTCAGCCCGGCATCTTGATTGATCCGCTTAGGCATTCTTCGCTCCCCTCACGTTGCGCTTTTTTTCCAAAACGCCTTTGTTGCGTGCCCAAGTAATGCGCTGGCGCACGGTAGTCACTGGAACGTCCAAATAAATTGCTAAGAACTCGACTGGCTTTGGGACTTTCAACAATTGGCAGAACTCATACTGGAGCCCGGTACTGAAATTTAGCTCTACCCCTTGAGTCACAAAGAGCTGTTCCATTTCAAAAGCTTTAAGGAAGGTTGTTGCTAACTTTTTTGGCAGGTCTAAAGACTCCACCAGGCGAACAGGGCTGACACCGCCACCAGCCAGGGAATCTTTTGCAAGGTTGAATATTGCTGCTGCCGCATCGACCACGTAGTGCTCGGCATCACTTGGGTCAGATATGGGTAGGGCGAATTGCGCTTGCAGCCCGACACCCAGTCTCTTTCCCGGCATCAAACCGGCAACCCACCAAAGCGCACTGTAAACGCCTGCCTCAAGGCGAATCTCTACAATCGCCACCATTTTTTCTTCGAGGAGTACATAGTCAAACTTCGCAGTTAGCGAAAACGGTTGCTGAATCACTTTCATAAAACTAGTTTAGCATAAGTAGTGTTACTCAACATGCTAGGAGGTGATTTAAATTTATGAGTGCGATTGCGAGCCGCGTACTACTGACTGCGAAACAACTGGCCCAACGCTGGCAAGTGACCCCCGAGTGGATCTACCGCAATCGCATTGAGTTAGAAATTCCGACGATGACTATCGGCGGCAACGTTCGCTTTGCACTCGACGATATTGAAGCCTACGAAAATGCACATCGCAATTAAAGACGAACGGCCCAGGCAGGAACCTGAACCGTTCAATACCATCCCAAACTCACGCTAATAAGAAAGGTCCGATATGGACATTGTAAACGGTCACACTGACCACGAAAAGAGCTGTACTCCCCCTGCCCTACCATGGGCCGAATTGTCTCGTCTAGATCAGGTCCTCTATCTAGCAAACTTGAATTACAAGATTCTTCCTGTACACGGCATAGTAAATGGCAAGTGCACTTGCGGAAATCCACACGACGACAAATCAAATATGGCGGGCAAACACCCAACAATCTCTAGTTGGCCGGATCTCGCCACAACCGACTCTGAACAGTTGAAGAACTGGTTCTCTGGCCACGACGACCTGAACTACGGCATCTACATGGCTGGTTCAGGGTTTATGGCAATTGATATCGATGTGGAAAAGGGAGGCTGGGACTCCTGGTATCGCCTAGACGCAGCTTGCGAGGGTGAATTCACGAAGACCATTGAGGTTCTTACAGGAACCAAGTATTTCAATGGCGAGGCTAATCGCGGAGCTCACAAGTACTTTGTGAGCTCGCCCGATCTTCACTACCCAGCCAACCTTTCTAAGGTTGGTTACCCATCCATCGATCTGCGCCACAACAACTACGTTCTGGGCCCGGGTTCCATGCACAAGAGCGGCACTCGTTACGAATGGGCTCCCGGCTGCGCACCTTGGGAAATCGGAGTCGCAGAACTTCCCGAGATCTCGCTTGGCTACTTAATGCCTAAGTCAATCACTCGCAAGCGCAGCGACTCCGACACTTCTCTTGGAGACGAAGAATGGAAGGTGCGCTGGGCACATCTGTCTAGCGCCGAGGTCAAAGCAACGAGTTACGCAAGTGCTGCTCTGAAGAATGCCTGCAAGGAGATCTCTAGCATGCTTCCAGGGACTGGGCGCAATAATGCGCTCAATGCCAAGGCTTTCAGCCTTGGACGCCTAGTAGGTGGCGGGCAGCTAAGCCTAAGCGAGGCCAAGAATGGGCTTATCGAGGCAGCTGAAACCTCGTACAAGTCCGAATATCCATACAAGCGTCAAGCAGTGGAGAACACCCTGCGCACTTGGGGTGGCGGATTTGAGACTGGTGCACTTGAGCCAAAGTATCCAAATGAGATCAGTGAAGAAAACCTGCAGTGGATTCGTGAGAATTTTGCGCCAGGGGCAGGATCGGTCGAGGATCTGATCGAGTCAGCTCACAAAGGGTTTTTCGTTGGAGCTGAGCTTCAGCGTCTTACCTTGGAGCGTGCCGTGCGCAGCTTTGGCCCCATTGAAATTGGGCAGGGTAAAACCCTCTGGAGCTACTCGGACGGATACTGGAAACACAACGGGTATGAACAGATCGTGAATCGCGTTGGTCACTTGATTGGAGAAAAAGCTCGCCCAGCCCACACTGCATACCTCATCCACTTCATGGAAACGGAAGACCCTACGGTCAATGACCTTGGACCCGTTGAGTACATCAACTTGAAAAACGGAATGCTTGCTTGGCGCAAAGGCACTCTAGCTCCACACACCCCCGAGTATTACTCAACAATCCAGCTACCTCACAACTGGAACCCAGAGGCTACTTGCCCAACAGTAGACGCATTCCTAGAACAGGTCCTGCACGCCGACCTAATCGACCTGATTTGGGAGATTATCGGCATCTGCATCTACACGGGAATGGGTTTCCAGCAGGCAATATTCTTTGATGGTGCTGGCCGTAACGGTAAGGGAACCCTGATCCGCCTAATTGAGAAACTGATCCCCCCTGCTTTTGTAAGCAACATTGAGTTGCAGTCGTTCGCCACTGACAAGTTCTCTAAAGCCGAACTGTTCAACAAGATTCTCAACGTAGTTGGCGACCTTAGCCACAACGCCCTATCCAACACAGGCGTATTCAAGCAGCTCACGGGCCAGGATACGGTGACAGCCGACTTCAAGTACGGTCCGAAGTTCAAGTTCAAGAACCAGGCAACCTTGCTTTTTGCAGCCAATGAACTGCCTGCTACGAACGATGCGACATTCGGCTTCTATGAGCGAATGTTAATCGTCCCATTCGACAAGGTATCGCTGCAGAAGCATCAGATTGATCACACTCTTGAGGATCGAATGGAACTTGAGCTTGAAGGTGTGCTCGTAAAGGCTGTAGAAGGGCTGCGACGAGCCAAAGAGCGTGGGTTCCTACTTCCTGTAGCTCGCTGCGAACAGGCCCTACGCGACTACAAGAAGGGGACTGCTTGGTTCGTTAAGTGGACAACCAAAGCAATTACCTTTACAGATTCCAAAAAGGACCGCGTTAACCAGGCAGACCTGTATCGTAGCTACTCAGCGTGGGCAACTTCGACTAATCGCAAGGCTGAGACCAAAGATGAGTTCTACAAGATATTCGCTGCTTGCTACGCAGAGAAAACGACAAGAACTGTTCACGACGGAAACCATGTATTCACTAACATTCGCCTGAAGTAGCCAGCTGACAAGTGGAAAAGTGACTTATTTACCTAACAACTTTTTTATCAACATAAAAATATATTAATAGCTTTTGTGTTCTAGAGGGTTCCGGGGAAACGAGTCACTTTTCCACTTCTTACGCCCTGAAATGCAAGAAAAAATAAATACAACAACCCATAAAGGCACTCACCTAGTTAATACAAGAGCGAACGGAACTTGGGTGGTTGTTTATAAGGAGTGGAAACGATTTCCGACGTCGAGTGTTACTGCAAAAGCGCTCTCACAGTCCTAAGGCATCCAGCGTCCAAAATGTAGCAGGGTGCTCTCATAATGCAATCAAGGAATGACACGAGAGGCAATAACCATGGGTCCGAACTCAGCACCAGGCAAAAAGGATACCAATTCGCAAAGTAAATGCCCCACGTGCGATAATCATCGCCTGCAGGCTGTTTATGGGCTACCAATTCGTGATCTTGCCAACGAGCCAACTGTCAAGCTGATGGGATGCCTGATGGAATGCGACATGCCTGAGTGGTTCTGCCCTAAGTGCGATGAACCACAAAGGCACTAAATGCTCACGTGACGCTTTTTACGCCGTATCTGAGTTTGAACTTGGCGACCTACCCCAGGGTTAGTCAGTAACGTGAGAATAATGTCAATTGTTTTAGGGGGCTGGATGAAGACAGAGGATGAAAACCTAGCAAAGTTTCACAAACTGGTTGAGCAACGCATTGGCCGCAATGATTACCAGGCAAATAGGTGCCTAATCTGTTGGTCGCCCGATGTCACTCGTGAACACGTCTTACCTAAATGGCTTCAACGCAAAGAGCGGATATTCCACTCTGGGCTAACCCGTCCTGGAGGCACAACAACCCGATTTGCAGGCGTAACGGTACCACTCTGTGCGCCGTGTAACAACATCCACTTTGGAGCTATAGAAAAACACGTATCGAAGCTAGTCCTCGAAGATCATCAGATCGCGAGCGAACAAGATCCAATATTTCAACTT
>JBDLVL010000061.1:0-5628 GCA_039804765.1 Actinomycetota bacterium
AGATGCCAGCTGCCTGACCAAGCGCACCAAGTGCCGGGCCAACCGTGATGCTAGAAATGTAAACCACGGTGATAATCATGTTCACGCGTGGAGCCGCCATTGACTGGTCATCACTCATTGACGCAATCACCATTGGGAACCCAACCGCAACACCAAGACCCCAAAGAATCAAACCAAGATACTCAAGGTGGGTTGCCTCGCTGGTCATAAAGATAACCATGCCAACCGCCGTGAAAATTATCGATGCCAACACCAGCGCGTAGCGGCCAATCAAATCAAGAACATAACCGCCAACCAGGCGGACCAGGGTGATCACAATCCAGAACACGCCAAATGCCGCAGCTGCCTCGGCACCGGAGTAACCAACGCGAGTAAGTGCCAGCGGAACCCAAATACCAGCCGACATCTCAGCCATGATGAAAGTGAAACCAACCACTGCAAGAAGCAAGCTGCGCTTTTCTGTCCAAACTTTTCTGGCGACCTTGCGGTTCTCGGCTTTCTTTGCCGCCGATACATCTGGCTCCTTGTGCTTTGGGAATCCATAGCCACCAACGATTGAAACCACACCAATAAAAATGCCCACGGTCAAGAATGAGATTGAAAGCGATACTCCGCCATTGATTAGCCAACTGGCTAAACCGGCACCAACCAACATTCCAATTCCAAACAAACCGTGAATTGCAGAAAATATTGAACGCTTTGCCGCCTTATCAACGGCGGTGCCCTCTAGGTTTCCGATGAAGTCACTAAGCGCCATTGGCAGACCCATAAATAAAAGACAGACACTACTTATAAAGAAGTTTCCGGAGTCAACTGCAAAACCCAAAACAGCGAAGGCGGAACTGGCAACTGCAAAGGTAGCGGTGTTGACTGCGCGAGTACCGTATCGGTGTACCAACGAGCCGGCAAACATAACTCCGGCCAATCCGCCGGCTGGGTAAAGCATCGCCAGCAAACCCATTTGAGCGGTGTTGATGCCTAAAGCGTCTTGAACCTCAGGCCCGCGGCTTACCCAGGTTGAGTAAAGAAATGCGCGGGTAAAAAAGATGATGGCCGCTCCGGCAAACCAGAGTCCAATGCGAGCTTTTGAGGTCATTCCACAAGGCTAACAAGGCAAAATCGCCCAGCCACGCAGCGGCTAAACTTGTGACTGGCTCCTCGCGTGGCGCTACCTCGGCTAACTCCCCCAGGATCGAAAGATAGCAAGGGTAACTGGGCTCTGGCGGGTGCGCGGGGAGTCTTTTATTGGGTTTGATGGTCAGTTGCGAAAGGTAGGCTCTAGACGTGGTTACCGCTCTGTATCGTCGCTATCGCCCTGAATCCTTTGCCGAATTGATCGGCCAGGCTCAGGTGACCGCGCCTTTGATGACCGCCCTGCGCACCGATCGCGTAAACCACGCGTACCTATTCTCTGGACCTCGCGGCTGCGGAAAAACTACCTCGGCCCGCATTCTTGCCCGCTGTCTAAACTGCGCAGAAGGACCAACCGATACCCCTTGCGGCAAGTGCCCAAGTTGCATTGAGCTTTCGCGTGACGGTTCTGGCTCACTTGACGTTGTAGAAATTGACGCGGCCTCGCACAACGGTGTTGACGATGCCCGCGATCTTCGTGAGCGTGCAATTTTCGCTCCGGCTCGCGACCGCTACAAAATCTTTATCCTCGACGAGGCCCACATGGTTACCCCGCAGGGTTTCAACGCTCTACTAAAGATTGTTGAAGAGCCGCCTGCCCACGTGAAGTTCATTTTTGCAACCACAGAACCCGATAAAGTCATCGGCACAATTCGTTCGCGCACTCACCACTACCCATTCCGTTTGGTGCCGCCGGCGCAAATGCTTGAGTACCTAGAGCAGCTTTGCGTAAGTGAAAAAGTTGACGTTGCTCCCGGAGTACTTTCGCTCGTTGTTCGCTCGGGTGGCGGTTCTGTTCGTGATTCACTCTCACTACTTGATCAGCTGATTGCTGGTAGCGAGGGCGGCAAGGTTGAATACGACCGTGCGGCAGCATTGCTTGGTTTCACTCACGCTGCACTGCTTGACGAAGTGGTTGATGCATTTGGTGCGAAGAACTCGGCGCAGGTCTTTGCCAGCGTAGACAAGGTTATTCAGACCGGTCAGGATCCACGCCGTTTTGTTGAAGACCTGCTTGAGCACCTGCGCGATTTGATTGTGATTCTTTCGGTTGGCGAAGAAGCAAAGAACGTGCTGCGCGGAATACCTGCCGATGAACTTGAAAAGATGAAGACCCAGGCTCTTGGTTTTGGTTTAGCCGAATTGACTCACGCCGCCGAGACCGTGAACACCGCACTTACAGAGATGTCTGGCGCCACATCGCCAAAGCTGCATCTTGAGTTGATGTGTGCCAAGGTTTTGGTTCCATCAAGTGATCAGACTGAGGTTGGCTCACTTGCTCGCATTGAGCGTCTTGAGCGTCGCATCGGTGTTGGTAGTGCTGAGGGTTCAGCGCCGGCCGCCGCTCCGGTTCCGGCCAGTGCGCCGGTAGCAAAGGCAGCTGAGCCAAAAGAAGCTGAGCCAAAAGAAACCGAGCCAAAGGCCGCACCAACTGCCGACAAAATCGCCGACGTCTCAGCACCTGTTGGAATTGGGGGAGTAACACTTACTCAGTTCAAGGATTCTTGGCCAAACATCTTGACCATTGTTAATAAGAAGTCAAAGGCTGCCTGGATGGTTGCGTTTGCACTTAGCGTGGTTGATTTCACTGGTGATGTTTTGACATTAAAGTTCCTAAGCCAAAAAGATCTGGACTCGTTCAAGAACGCCAGTGGTGCATCAGAAGTTTTACGCGGGGCAATCATGGATGTGCTTGGCGTGCAGGTTAAGTTCAAGGCCCAAATTGACGCCAAGGCTGAAGAAGCGCCAGCAGTTCCCGTTGCCGCTCCGGTAAATGTTGAAACCACACCAATAGCCGTAGTGGCTGAACCAGCAGCCCCGGCTGAAGAATTACCTACAGACGACGCAGTAGCTCCGGTTGTTGAATCCAAATCACGCAACTCTGGCATGGCCGACGAATCTGCCCGCTACGGTGAATCGCTGCTTCGCGAAATGCTTGGTGCCGAACCAATGCAAGACAAGAACGGTAAGTAATGTACGAAGGCGTTGTTCAAGAACTGATCGACGAACTTGGTCGCCTGCCGGGTGTGGGCCCAAAGTCTGCACAGCGAATTGCGTTCTATCTTTTGCAAACAGAAGACGACCAAGCACAAAAGCTGGCCCAGGTCCTTTTAGAAGTTAAAGAACGCGTGCGCTTTTGCGAAGTCTGCGGAAACGTGACCGAAGAAACCCAGTGCAATATTTGCCGCGATGCCAGGCGCAATCGAACCGCAATCTGCGTGGTTGAAGAATCGAAGGACGTTCAGGCAATCGAGCGAACCCGCGAGTTCCGTGGTTTGTATCACGTACTGGGTGGAGCAATCAGCCCGATCGAGGGCATCGGCCCCGATCAACTGCGCATCAAAGAGTTGATGGCTCGCCTGGGCAACACTGAGATCCAAGAAGTAATCATTGCCACTGATCCAAACCTTGAGGGCGAGGCAACCGCCACCTACCTCACCCGAATGCTTAGCCCGCTGGGCATCAAGATCTCACGCCTGGCCTCAGGCCTGCCTGTTGGTGGTGACCTTGAGTATGCCGACGAGGTGACCCTGGGCAGGGCATTTGAGGGTAGACGTACCGTCAACTAATTGGCTTGGCCACAGGGCCGATAAGCCAATAGAATAGGGACTTCGCGCGGTATTTTCCGCAAATCCCCCCGATTCAAGGAGATACGGTCTTGGCTCTGATTGTGCAAAAGTTTGGCGGTTCATCCGTAGGAGATGCCGACAAGATTAAGCACGTCGCCAAGCGCGTTATTGAAACCCAAAAGGCCGGCAACCAGGTTGTAGTGGTTGTTTCAGCAATGGGCGACACCACAGACGAACTGCTTGATCTGGCAAATTCTGTTGCCGACGATCCTTACAAGTCACCTCGCGAACTAGACATGCTGCTTACCTCTGGTGAGCGCATTTCAATGTCACTACTTGCAATCGCCATTAACGCGCTTGGTGCCAAGTCACAATCCTTCACCGGTTCACAGGCCGGAATCGTCACCGATAGCGTGCACGGCAACGCCCGCATTGCCGAGGTAACCCCAGAGCGCATTCGCGAATCAGTTGATGCAGGAAACATTGCCATCGTCGCAGGTTTTCAGGGCTTCAACCGTGAGACCAAAGACATCACCACACTTGGCCGCGGTGGTTCAGATACCACAGCAGTTGCACTTGCTGCCGGACTCAAGGCTGACCTTTGCGAAATTTACTCGGATGTTGACGGTGTTTACACCTCAGACCCACGCGTAATCAAGGGCGCCAAGAAGCTAGACGCAATTGACGTTGAATCAATGCTTGAACTGGCGGCTGCCGGAGCAAAGATTTTGCACATTCGCGCAGTTGAGTTTGCTCGTCGTCACAATGTAGATCTTCGTGTGCGTTCAACATTCAGCACCGATCCAGGAACCATCGTTTATTCAGGAAAAGCAGGAGCAGGCATGGAAGAGTCAGTCGTATCTGGTGTAGCAATCGACAAAGGCCAGACCAAAGTTATGGTTATTGGTATTCCAGACGTTCCTGGTAAGGCCGCTGAGTTGTTCCAGTTGGTTGCCGATGCCGGTGCCAACATCGATATGATCGTGCAGAACACACCAACCGGTTCAGACGTCACCGACCGCGTAAGCGACATTGGTTTCACCTGCCCTAAGTCAGAGACCAAGAAGGTTGCCGCAGCACTTGAGGCCGCCAAGGCAAAGATTGGTTTCCGTGTTGTTGAGATCGATGAAGAAATCGGAAAGCTTTCAGTAGTTGGTGCCGGCATGCGCACTCACTCAGGTGTTTCGGCAACCATGTTCCGTGCCCTTGCCGAGGCGGGAATCAACATTGAGATGATCTCAACCTCTGAAATTCGTATCTCTGTAATTACCAGTGACGATCAGGTTGATGCCGCGGCTCGCGCAGTTCATACTGCGTTTGGTCTAGATTCAGATATTGAAGCAGTTGTTTACGCAGGAACAGGACGATAATCATGGCAAAACCAAATTTGGCACTTGTAGGTGCAACCGGTGCAGTAGGTACCGTAATGATCGGCATCATCAACAGCCGTCCAAACATTTGGGGCGAGATTCGTCTTATTGCATCTGCGCGTTCAGCAGGTAAGAAGATCACCGTTCACGGTGAAGAGCTAACCGTTGTTGCACTTGCACCTGAGGCATTCGATGGCATCGACATTGCAATGTTTGACGTGCCTGACGAAGTCTCAGAAGTTTGGGCACCAATTGCTGCCGAGCGCGGTGCAATTGCCGTTGACAACTCTGGTGCTTTCCGCATGGACGCCGATGTGCCACTGGTTGTGCCAGAGGTTAACCCAGAGCAGGCAAAGAACCGCCCACGCGGAATCATTTCAAACCCAAACTGCACCACCCTGACCATGATGGCCGCGATGGGTGCGCTACACGACAAGTGGAAGCTTGAAGAGCTTGTTGTTTCTAGCTACCAGGCAGTTTCTGGTGCCGGTGCCGCCGGTATCGACGAGCTTGCATCGGAGTTGGCAGTTGTTGGCAAGGATGCCTCACTTGGTACC
>JBDLVL010000062.1:0-19713 GCA_039804765.1 Actinomycetota bacterium
AACTCCATGTCTTCTAGTGGAAGACCCTTGCGCCAAATAATTCCAACGCCGTCACCGGTAAGGGTGTGCGCGTTTGATGTGGTCTTGAAGATCTTGCCGAAACCACCGGTTGCAAAGACGATGCTCTTGCCCTGGAACACGTGCAGTTCTCCGGTAGCAAGCTCGTAGGCAACAACGGCAGATGGGCGCTCTACGCCATCAACTTTGGTCATCACTAGATCAAGCACGTAGAACTCGTTGTAGAACTCAATGCCAAGCTTCACGCAGTTCTGGTAAAGAGTCTGAAGAATCATGTGACCGGTGCGGTCTGCTGCGTAGCAAGAACGACGAACAGGTGCCTTACCGTGGTCACGAGTGTGACCACCAAAACGGCGCTGGTCAATCTTGCCGTCTGGTGTGCGGTTGAAAGGAAGACCCATGTTCTCTAGGTCAATAACGGCCTGCACCGATTCCTTGGCAAGAATTTCTGCCGCATCTTGGTCAACCAGGTAGTCGCCACCCTTTACGGTGTCGAAGGTATGCCATTCCCAGCTGTCTTCTTCAACGTTGCCAAGTGCTGCAGCCATACCACCCTGCGCCGCACCGGTGTGCGAACGAGTTGGGAAGAGCTTTGAAATTACTGCGGTCTTTGCGTGGGGGCCGGCTTCAATAGCCGCGCGCATACCCGCACCACCCGCACCCACGATTACAACGTCGTACTCGTAGTGATGAACCTTTGGCTTACTCAATTTATGTTTATTCCTTTTAGGTTGTTCAGAAGATTAAGCAGTTGGGCAGAAAGAAGGTAGTAGCTCAGGTAGTGCACCTGCAGGACATGGATCAAAAGTAAAAACCACAAGAGTTCCAAGTGTTACTAGCACTGCACAAATTCCCCAAAGCGCCCAAACCAGGGTTTTACGAATTCCTTCGCGAGAGGTGTAGTCGTTCACGATGGTGCGCATACCGTTGGTGCCGTGAATCAGCGCAAGCCAAAGCATGGCTAGGTCCCAAACTTTCCAGAATGGGTCAGACCACTTGCCGCCAACAAATGCAAAGTCAATTGCCTTGATGCCTTCACCGGCAAATAGATTGGTGAAGAGGTGTCCAAAAATAAGAATTACTAGAAGCGCACCCGATAGACGCATGTACAACCAGCCATACTTTTCCAAGTTGGCCTGGTTGCGGTTACGAGGTGAGCGTGGCTGTTCGATAACTACTGACATTTCGCTTCTCCTTAACCGAATACGTGAGATAGGTGGCGTGGGGCAAAGCCAAGGAACACAATCAGCGCGATGGCAATCACAATCCAGAACATCACGTTCTGGTACTTGACGCCCTTGCGCCAGAAGTCAATCAAGATGATTCGCAAACCGTTTAGAGCGTGGAACAAGATCGCCGCTACTAGACCAAGTTCGGCCAGACCAATAATCGGTGTCTTGTAGGTGCTGATTACCGCGTTATAAGCCTCTGGGCTTAGGCGAACCAGGGCGGTGTCTAGGACGTGTACTAATAGGAAGAAGAATATGGCTACACCGGTAATACGGTGAAGAACCCACGACCACATTCCTACTTTTCCGCGGTACAAAGTACCTGCTGGCATGGTTGGCACAGGCCATCCTCCTTGATCAACTTTGAGTCAAAAATCTCTTCTAGTCTAAGCCTGTAAAAACCTCACTCTCGCCCATATAGAGGCATTGGGCTAAGGTTTTTAGTAGTTATGACTACTCAGCGAGATCCACTGGATCGATTCTTCAGCATCATTCCTGCCGGCGGCATCGGCAGCCGTCTCTGGCCACTATCTCGTGCCTCGGCACCAAAGTTTTTGCACGACCTCACCGGCTCTGGTCAGACCCTGCTGCAAGACACCTGGGATCGGCTAACCCCAATAGCCGGCAAGGACAGAATCCTTGTGGTGACCGGCAAGGTTCACAAGTCGGCAGTCCTTGAGCAGATCGAAGACCTATCTACAGACAACCTGGTGCTGGAGCTTTCACCTAAGGACTCAACCGCAGCGATTGCGCTCGCCGCAGCCATCTTGATGCAGCGCGAACCAGACGTAATTATTGGCTCATTTGCAGCCGACCACGTAATCACCGAGGACGATCAATTCCACAAGACCGTTCGCGAGGCAGTTCTAGTTGCTGCCACCGGCAAGATTGTGACCATTGGTATTGAGCCAACCGAGCCATCGGTTGGTTTTGGTTACATCAAGTCTGGCGACGAGCTCGGCATCGCCGGCGCCCCAGAGGCCCGCCACGTAATCAAGTTCGTCGAGAAGCCAAACATTGCCAAGGCCCGCAAGTACGTTGACTCAGGGCAGTACCTGTGGAACGCGGGTATGTTTATTGCCCCGGCCGCCCTGCTGCTAGAGCAGTTGGCAAAATCTGAACCGGCCTTGCACGCTTCAATTATGGAACTCGCCGCCCAATGGGACACCGATGACCGCAAGACCGCGATTGAAAAGATTTGGCCGACCCTAAAGAAGGTCGCGATCGATTACTCGGTTGCCGAGCCTGCCGCCGCCGCCGGTTTGGTTGCCGTGATTCCCGCAAGCTTCTCTTGGCACGACGTTGGCGACTTTGCGGCGATTGCCGAGTTGCAGTCGCAGGGCCGCCGCGGAAACCTGGCTGTTTTGGGCAACGCTAAAGTTCTGGCTGATAGTTCAAGCGGAATTTTGGTATCCGATACAGATCGCCTGATTGCGCTTATCGGTGTTGAAGACATCATTGTGGTGGATACTCCGGACGCACTTCTTGTTACTACAAAGGAGCACGCGCAACGCGTGAAGAGTCTGGTTGATGCCCTAAAGGCCACTGGTCATTCCGACGTTCTTTAAATCACGATCCTGTTTCAACTCGATTAACTTTCTTCAAACGACCGCTTGTCGTCATTTTGCTTACTCGCGCCCAGATAGGCTGAAAGAGCAACGACGCGTGAAAGCCACCGTCGTTATTCCAGGAGGAATCTAATTGAATAAGAACATTCTTAAGGGGCTTGCACTTGCATCTGTTGCAGGTCTAACCCTTGCAGGTTGTGCATCAGCTCCAGCTGAGCCAACCGCAACTCCAGTTGACTACAAGGCATGTATGGTCTCTGACGAGGGCGGTTTCGATGACGGCTCATTCAACGAAGAGGCATACAACGGTCTAAAGGAAGCGATTGCTGTTCTAGGCGTTCAGTCAGCTGAAGCTCAGTCAGCATCAGGCACCGACTACCAGCCAAACGTTGACGCTATGGTTGCCGAAGGTTGCAACATTGTTGTGCCAGTAGGTTTTGCACTTGCAGCAGCAACAGACGCAGCATCTGCAGCTAACCCAAAGGTTAACTTTGCTCCGGTTGACACCAACCTGACAAACGCTGACTTCAGCCCTAAGTACGTAGACAACGTAAAGCCACTTTTGTTTGACACTGCAGAAGCTGCATTCCTTGCAGGTTACGTTGCAGCGGGAACCACCAAGACTGGCAAGGTTGCCACATTCGGTGGAGCTCCTTACCCATCAGTAACCATCTTCATGGATGGCTTCAAGCAGGGTGTTGCGTACTACAACACTGCAAAGGGTAAGTCAGTTAAGGTTCTAGGAACCGATGGCGACGATGCTTCAAAGTGGACAATGACCGGTGACTTCTCAGACGTTGCTAAGGGCAAGACCGTTTCAGCTAACTTCATCAAGCAGGGCGCTGACGTGATCATGCCTGTTGCTGGTCCGGTTGGTCTAGGTGCTGGTCAGGCTGCGCTTGAGGCTAAGGGCGTTTACGTAATTGGTGTAGACACCGACTGGTACAAGGCTCCTAAGTTCGCAGAGTTCAAGTCACTTATCTTGACCTCAGTTCAAAAGAACATGGGCGTTGCAGTATTCGAAACCATCAAGGCTGGCCTTGAGGGCACCTTCACAGGTGGAAAAGAATTCTACGTTGGCACTCTTTCAAACAAGGGTGTTGCTGTTTCACCAGAGCACGATGTTAAGTGGGGCGCTGGCATTGCCGACGAAGTTGCAGCTCTAGAAGCTGACATCGTTTCTGGCAAGGTTGACGTAAAGTCTGCTTACTAAAAACTGCTAAATAAAAGTTGGGGGTCGAGAAATCGGCCCCCAACTTTTTTAGTTTTTTGGCTGGCTTTGGCAAGGTTTTTGCCGAGTTAGACTGAAATTCAAGCGTCAAACAACGCAGACACGAAACGGGAAATAGCGATGAAGCTGGAACTCCGCGGCATTACAAAACGCTTTGGTGCGATGACTGCCAACGACAATGTGAACCTGATCGCCGAGCCTGGGCAAATCCATTGCCTATTGGGTGAAAACGGTGCGGGAAAATCCACGCTGATGAATGTGCTCTACGGCCTTTATCAAGCAGACGGCGGCGAAATACTTTTAGACGACAAGGTCGTTAAGTTCTCTGGCCCTGGCGATGCCATGGCCGCAGGCATTGGCATGGTGCACCAGCACTTTATGTTGATTCCAGTTTTTACCGTTGCCGAAAACGTAATCCTTGGCCACGAGCCAACCAAGTTTGGCGGAGTGCTAGATCTTGAAGCTGCGCGCAAGCAGGTTCGCGAAATCTCTGACCGTTTTGGTTTTGAAGTCGACCCCGATGCAATTGTGGGGGATTTGCCTGTTGGTGTTCAGCAGCGCGTTGAAATTATTAAGGCACTAATGGGTGACGCGCAGGTTTTGGTTTTTGACGAGCCCACCGCCGTCTTGACCCCGCAAGAAACCGATGAGCTGATGGCAATCATGAAGCAGTTGCGTAGTGAAGGCAAGGCAATTGTTTTCATTACTCACAAGCTGCGTGAAGTTAAAGAAGTAGCAGACAAGATCACCGTTATTCGTCTGGGCAAGATTGTTGGTGAGGCAAGTCCTAAATCAACGGCAAATGAATTGGCAACCATGATGGTTGGCCGCGCGGTTGATCTTGATGTTGAAAAAGAAGTTTCAAAGCCGGGCAAGGCGACTTTCAAAATCACAAATCTTTCTGCCTGGAATCACTCAGGTACCAAGGTTCTAGATGATGTAAATCTTGAAATTCGCGAGGGTGAGATTCTGGTAATCGCCGGAGTGCAGGGCAATGGACAGACCGAATTGACCGAGGCGATCATTGGCATGCACGGTAAAACCGCAGGCTCTATTGAATTAGATGGCAAAGAACTGATTGGCAAAAACGTAAAGCAGGTCCTAGACCTTGGCGTTGGTTTTGTGCCCGAGGATCGCACTGAAGATGGTTTAGTTGCCGAATTCACAATTGCCGAGAACCTTATGCTAGACCGCAGTGACCGCAAACCGTTCGCCAAGGGAATCAGTCTGCAGCTAGATTTCTTGAAGAAATTTGCACAAGAAAAGTTGAAGCAGTTTGATATTCGTGCGCAGGGAATTGAAAGCACCGCCTCGCAACTATCGGGTGGTAACCAACAAAAGGTAGTTCTTGCTCGTGAGCTTTCGCGGGAACTTAGGTTGCTAGTTGCATCGCAACCAACCCGCGGTCTAGACGTTGGCTCAATTGAATTCGTACACGAACAAATCGTTGCCACTCGTGATGCCGGAATCCCAGTCTTGATTGTTGCTACAGAGCTTGATGAGGCAACTCAGCTAGGTGACCGCATTGCGGTTATGTATAGAGGAAAAGTTGTTGGGGTTGTTCCGTCAAGTACTTCACGATCTGTTTTGGGTCAGATGATGGCAGGTATCAGCGCATGAACAAAATGATTAAGCAGATCTTCAACCCAAGCGCACTGGTAACCGTGCTGGCTATTCTGGCTTCTCTAATAATTGGCGGCCTCTTGATTGCCTTTGCCAACGAAAATGTGCAAACCGCAGCCGGTTATATTTTGGCCCGCCCGGCTGACTTCTTCTTGGCAGTCTGGAACTCTGTGTTTGGAGCCTATGACGCCTTGTTCCGCGGTTCGATATTCAACTACAAAGCCCTAGACACAATTGGCATGATCAAGCCAATAACTGAGACTTTTACTTATGCCACCCCAATTACTTTGGCTGGTCTAGGTATGGCCGTGGCTTTTCGTTCCGGACTTTTCAACATTGGTGGAACCGGTCAGATTATCTTTGGCGCTATGGGCGCCGCCTGGGTTGGTTTCACTTTTGACCTACCCGCCGTTGTTCACCTGCCACTTGCAGTTATTGCCGGTGTAGTTGCTTCGGCATTGTTTGGTGGTTTCGTTGGTTTCTTGAAAGCTGCCACCGGCGCAAACGAAGTAATCGTCACAATCATGATGAACTACATCGCTGGTTTGCTGCTGTTCTATGTTTTGACCACACCAATGTTTCAGGCGCCGGGCGCAACCAACCCAATTTCGCCTGAGATTGTTGAGAGCGCAAAGTACTGGCGCTTCATGGGCGAGGGCTACCGCATAAACGCATCGTTCTTTGTGATGTTAGCCATGGTGGCTACGGTCTGGTGGTTACTAAACCGTTCATCGGTTGGTTTTCAATTCCGTGCCCTGGGTCACAATCCAAATGCGGCCAAGGTTGCCGGAATCAACATGGGCCTAAATTACATATTGGTGATGGCAATCTCTGGTGCACTTGCCGGTTTGGCTGGGACCTCGCAGGTTCTTGGTGCAGAAAAATTCTTAACACCTAGCGTTGCGGCCAGTTTTGGTTTTGATGCCATTACGGTTGCACTTCTTGGGCGATCAAAGCCAATTGGTGTTCTGGCGGCAGGTTTCTTGTTTGGTGCTCTTCGCGCCGGCGCAGTAATCATGCAGGCCAACCAAAAGGTGCCGATTGACATTGTTTTGATTGTGCAGTCGTTGGTCGTATTGTTCATTGCCGCGCCGCCACTGGTGCGCCTGATGTTTGGTTTGCCAGACCCGGAAAAGAAATCAGCTAAGAAGTCTGCCAAGGCTGAAGCAAAGGGCGTGGCTGCATAATGAAGCGCTCATTCAAGACATCAATTTCATTGACTATTTTCACCGCAATCAGTTTGTGGTTATCAATTACTGCTCCGGCCGGAACCACGTTGTTCAGCTTCAATGCCGGACGCGAACTATTTGCAATTCCAGATGCCGCAATTCCCGTGGCAGGTGCCTCGTGGGTTGTATTTCTGGTTGCTGTGATTGCTACCGTGTTTAGCTGGTGGCTTTCTGTGCAGCGCAGGAAAACACCAATGTGGCTGGTTGCGATATTTGCTTTTGTTCTTGTGCAGCAGATCTTGATCATCATGTTCGTTGGTCAGATGTTCCCAGTGACCACAACCCTGCAGGGCTCCCTGGCCCTTGCAGTACCACTTATCTTTGGTGCCTTGGCCGGCGTGCTTTCTGAGCGAGTTGGAATTGTAAACATTGCAATTGAGGGTCAGCTTCTGGCGGGAGCATTTGCCTCGGCTCTAGTTACATCGATTACCCACAGCTTGACCCTGGGTCTTTTGGCTGCCGCAATTAGCGGTGCAGCCATTGCCGGCATTTTGGCGATCTTCAGCATCAAGTACGTAGTTGACCAGATCATCGTTGGTGTTGTGGTTAACGTGCTGGTGATTGGATTGACCAGCTTCTTGTATTCCACTGTGATGGCTCGTGACCTAATTGCCCTAAACCAACCGGAGCGATTCACTCAGATGGATATTCCATTGCTTTCGCAGATTCCAATCATTGGCCCGTTGCTATTTTCACAAACACTAATCGTGTACCTAATGTACGTGGCGGTAGCGGTGGTTTACTTTGCTCTATTCAAGACCCGATGGGGTCTGCGCTTGCGAGCAGTTGGTGAATATCCAAAAGCTGCCGACACCGTTGGCATCAAGGTTTACCGCACTCGCTACATCAGCGTGATGCTTGGCGGCGCACTTGCCGGACTTGGTGGTGCTTTCTTCACCCTTGGCGCAGTTGGCTCGTTCAGTAAAGAAATGACTTCAGGTGCGGGCTACATTGCACTCGCTGCTCTGATTTTTGGTCGCTGGAACCCATTACTAGCAACCCTGGCCGCGCTTATGTTTGGATTTGCACAGAACTTGCAATCGGTGCTGAGCATTATTGGATCTGACGTACCAAGCCAGTTCTTGCTGATGCTTCCTTACGCGTTGACCATTGTTGCGGTTGCCGGTTTGGTTGGTAAGGTTTCTGGCCCCGCCGCAACCGGCAAACCGTACATAAAGAGTTAGGCGAACAATGAGCGAGATTAACTGGAGTGCGCTTCGCGATGCAGCGAATGCGGCCATGAAGAAGGCATACGTTCCTTACTCAAAGTTTCCGGTTGGGGCAGCCGCGCTTACCGATGATGGCCGCATAATCTCTGGTTGCAACGTGGAAAACGCTTCTTACGGTTTGACTCTTTGTGCCGAATGTTCGCTGGTTAGTGAATTGGCCATGAGTGCCGAAGCGGGTAAAGGCCCGGCCAAGTTGGTGGCTTTCACTTGCGTTGATGGGCACGGAAATATTTTGATGCCTTGCGGTCGTTGCCGCCAGTTGCTATTTGAGCACAGCGCCAATGGAATGATTCTTGAAACGGTTTCTGGATTTAAAACAATCGACGAGGTAATTCCAGATGCCTTTGGGCCTCGCGACCTTACTGGCCGCGCGCTGTAGGCGCGAATAGAAAGTAGAGCATGTCAACTTTTTCAGCACCAGAACTTATTGTTGCCAAGCGCGACAAGGGTGAACTAAGTACCCAGCAAATCAATTGGTTGATTGCAAATTACACCAGCGGGGTAGTGGCCGATGAACAGATGTCGTCGATGGCCATGGCAATTTTGCTAAACGGCATGAGCCGCCGCGAGATAAAAGATTTAACTTTGGCCATGATTGCATCCGGTGAGCGCCTCAGCTACGAAGGCCTTGGTGTGCCAACGGCAGACAAGCATTCAACTGGCGGCGTGGGCGACAAGATCACATTGCCACTAGCTCCACTAGTTGCAGTGTTTGGTGTTGCGGTGCCTCAGCTATCGGGTCGCGGCTTGGGTCACACCGGTGGCACTCTAGACAAACTTGAATCAATCAAGGGCTGGCGTGCGCAGATTTCTAATGAAGAATTTCACCAGCAGCTCGCCGAGGTTGGCGCGGTAATTTGCGCCGCTGGTTCTGGGCTGGCACCCGCTGACCGCAAGCTTTACTCGCTGCGAGATGTAACCGGAACCGTAGAGGCAATTCCGCTAATCGCGTCGTCGATCATGTCAAAGAAAATTGCCGAAGGCACTCAGTCGCTGGTGCTTGATGTGAAGGTTGGTTCTGGCGCGTTCATGAAGAACATAGATCGCGCCCGCGAGCTAGCCACTGTGATGGTGCAACTTGGTCAAGATGCCGGCGTAAATACCTCTGCACTATTAACCGATATGTCGACTCCGCTAGGTCTTGAAATTGGAAACGCGCTTGAGGTCAAGGAATCGGTTGAGGTGCTTGCCGGAGGCGGGCCAGCCGATGTGGTGGAGATCACCATTGAGCTTGCCCAAGAAATGTTGCGGCTTGCAGGCAAGGGCGATGTTGATGTTGCCGCCGCGCTAAAGGATGGCCGCGCAATGGACAAGTGGCGTCAGATGATTTCTGCCCAGGGCGGCGACCCAGATGCCGCGCTGCCCGAGGCAAAAGAGCACCATGTGATCACCGCACCGGAATCGGGGTATTTGTCACAGCTTGATGCGCTGCAGGTTGGCACTGCCTCTTGGCGCCTGGGTGCTGGCCGCGCGCGTAAAGAAGACGCCGTGCAATTTGGCGCCGGAATCACGCTTCACGCTCAGCACGGGCAGCGGGTTGAAGCCGGTGCTCCGCTCATGACTTTGCACACCGATGAACCTGAGCGTTTTGAGCGTGCCTTGGAAGCGCTGGATGGTTCGTTTAAGATTGAATCTTCAGCTACTGAGCGCAAGATTGTGCTTGAGCGAATCAAATAGAAATAGAGGCAACTTACATGGCTAACTTCGACATCCGTTCGTTGCCAAAGATTTCACTGCATGATCACCTTGATGGTGGTCTTCGCCCGCAGAGCATCATCGAGATGGCTAGCGAAATCGGTTTCTCGCTACCTGCCGATAACGCCAAAGACCTGCGCAAGTGGTTCGAGAAGTCTGCTGACTCTGGTTCGTTGGTTGAGTACTTAAAGACTTTTGACATCACCACTGCCGTAATGCAAACTCGCGAGCACCTGACTCGTGTTGCTCGCGAATTTGTTTTGGACCTTGCCAACGATGGCGTGATCTACGGTGAAATCCGTTGGGCGCCAGAGCAGCACTTGACTCGCGGACTAACTCTTGATGAAACCGTTGAAGCTGTGCAAGACGGTCTTGAGGAAGGCATGCAGCAAGTAGAAGAGCAGGGCGGATTCATTCGCACCGGCCAGCTGGTAACAGCAATGCGTCACGCCGACCGCGGACTAGAGATCGCCGAGCTTGCAGTTCGCCACCGCAACAACGGTGTGGTTGGTTTCGATATCGCCGGTGCAGAAAAAGGTTTCTTGCCAAGCCGCCACAAGGTTGCCTTTGACTACCTGGCCAGCGAACTCTTCCCAGTTACCGTGCACGCTGGTGAGGCAGACGGTATTGAAAGCATCAAGGACGCAATTGTTTCTGGCCGCGCGCTTCGCCTTGGTCACGGTGTGCGCATCGTCGAAGACATTATGTTCAGCCGCAATGACGGTGAGACCGATTTGGTAGTGCTTGGCCCGGTTGCTGAGTGGGTGCACGACCGCGGAATCGTGCTTGAGACCTCACCATCTTCGAACCTACAGACTGGCGCAATCTCGCTGCTTGGCGAGACCATGGCAGACCACCCGTTCGACATTCTTTACGACCTTGGTTTCAAGGTCACCGTGAACACCGATAACCGCCTAATGAGTGGCACCTCGCTTACTCGCGAGCTGGAACTTTTGGTTGACACATTTGGTTACGGTCTTGAAGACCTAGAGATTTTCCAGCTGAACGCAGCCGAAGGCGCGTTCCAGGCGATCGATGATCGCGAAGAGCTAATCGAAATGATCAACGAAGGATTTGCCGAGGCTGGTCGTTAGTGAGTTTTCCAATGCTGGCCGAAGCCTTTGGTGAGAACTCAATCAGAGTTCTTGCCGCGGCACTGGATCGCGAACATGCAATCGAATTAGCCGGTGACCTACTGGTTGCAAGCGGGCGAGTAACTCCGGAATACACCACTGCAATGGTTGAGGTGTTAGATACCCACGGTCCTTATTTTGTAATTGCACCTGGAATAGCGCTGGCACACGCCAAGCCAGCTGAATCGGTGTTGGCAACGGGACTTAGTTTGGTTACTCTTGCTGAGCCAATCGTGTTTGGCAATCAGGCAAATGATCCGGTGAAACTTGTTTTTGGTCTTTGTGCAGTGAATCACGAATCACACATTCAGATGTTAGGCGAGCTCTCAACCTTGCTATCCAATAACGAATCTGTAAACATCCTGTTAAATGCGGGGGATACCGAACAGATTCGGTCTTTGTTCTAAATTCACAGGGCAGAATGGTCTTATGAAGATCATCGCGGTATGTGGCATGGGCATTGGAACATCTGTACTGCTAAAGATGAATGCTGAAAAGGTGCTAACTCAGTTGGGCATTGACGCAACTGTTGAAGCAACCGATATGAAGACTGCTCGCGAATCACGCAGCGCTCAGGTTATTTTGACCACTCCGGACTTGGCTCCACTACTAGTTGGCTTGCCTTCCGAGATCATCACCATCGAACACTTCTTTGATCTCGAAGAATTAACAAAGAAGCTTTCAGCTTCTTTGCTATAGGCACTGTCAAAAAAGTTGAGCGCTTCTTTACTTTAGAAGTTCCTTCATTGCATCGTTCAGCGATGCCAACGCGGCGGTTGCCGCTTCTTTACTTTCTCCAATCGCCTGCAGGTAACACTTGATCTTTGGCTCTGTTCCTGACGGGCGCACGATAACTCGGCGACCATCGGCAAGGTCAAATCGTAGGCCATCGGTTTGGCCAAGCTCGGCGGTTCCGATTGCAAGGTCGGTGAAAGCGACGGCAAAACCATCGATGGTTACCGGAGGATTTGAACGTAGGTTCTGCATGATGTTGGCAATCACCGATAGGTCGGTAACGCGAATAGAAATCTGCCCGGTGGCGTAGTGCCCGTAAAGCTTGCCAAGTTCGGCCAGGTGACTGGTGATGGTTTTGCCTTCGGCGGCCAGTTCGCAAGCCAGGGCTGTGGCAATCAGTGAGGCAGAGATACCGTCTTTGTCTGGAGTGCGCTGCGGGTCAACACAGTAGCCAAGCGCCTCTTCGTAACCAAAGAGCAGATTCGGCACTTTAGAAATCCATTTGAATCCGGTGAGGGTCTCGCGGTAACCAAGACCAAAGTGTTCGGCGACCTTTGATAGCGCCGAGCTAGAAACGATTGAGCAGGCCAGGGTTCCGGTGCGGCCTTCGGCCACTGCACGCTTGGCAATCTGGTGACCAAGCAGTAAACCAATTTCGTCACCGGTAAGTCGGCGCCAACCCTGGGTTGCACTGGAGTCGGGAACAGCAATTGCAAGACGATCGGCATCTGGGTCGTTTGCCAAAATTAGATCTGCGCCAACCTCGCGAGCCTTGGCGAATGACAAATCCATCGCTCCCGGTTCTTCAGGGTTTGGAAAAGCAACGGTGGGAAAGTTTCCATCCGGTAGCAACTGGGCATCAACGGTAAACGGTTCTGGCAATCCAACTGCGGCAAATAGGTCCTGGGTTACTCGCCAGCCAACACCGTGCATTGCGGTGTAAACAATCTTTAGTGCATCACCATTTTCAATCTCACCGGTTAGCGATGCCGTCTCGGCAACGTACGCCTGGCGAATTTCTTCGCCAATGATTTCAAAGTTGTTTGATTTGGGAATCTGGTCAAATGTTTGCGTCTCGGCAATTGCGCGAATCTTGGCGGCAATTTCAGCATCGGTTGGTGAAATGATTTGCGAACCACCGTTGCTGCCACCCAAGTAAACCTTGTAGCCATTGTCGCGCGGCGGGTTATGCGAAGCGGTAACCATGATCGCGGCCGATGCATTCAGGTGCTTGCCGGCAAAGGCCAACACCGGAGTTGGCACGACACCATCAAACAACATGGTGCTGATTCCGGCCGCGGCAAAGACTTCCGCAGAATCACGCGCAAAGATTGCGCTGTTGATGCGGCCATCAAAGCCAATCACCACTGAGGCATCGTTCTTGAAGTGTTCGTTAACGTAATCGCGAATGCCGGCGGCGGCCTGGGCAACCAGAACGCGGTTCATTCGATTTGGCCCGGCACCAAGCTCGCCGCGCAAACCGGCGGTACCAAAATCAAGGCGGGCACCCATGCGTGATTCGACTTCAGCAGCATCGCCAGCTTCAATTAGCGCAAGTAACTCATCACGTGTTTCTAAATCTGGATCTTGAGCAGCCCAAGAACGGGCGGCATCAAACAGCTGCGCATTCATTTTTAAATCTTTGCCACAATCCGGGCAAGCAGTGCACTGATGCGAACCTCGGCGTCTTTACCGGCCTGCAATACCTCGGCGTGACTTAGCGGTTCCTTTTGAATTCCGGCTGCCAGGTTGGTGATTAGTGAAAGGCCAAGAATTTCCATTCCGGCTTCGCGTGCGGCAATTGCTTCTAGCGAGGTAGACATGCCAACGATGTGACCGCCAATGTGCTTTGCCATCTGAACTTCTGCCGGGGTCTCGTAGTGTGGCCCGCGGAACTGGCAATACACGCCCTCATCGAGAGTCGAGTCAAGCGTGCGAGCCAGCTCGCGCAGGCGCTTTGAATAAAGATCGGTGAGGTCAACAAACTTTGCGCCCTCTAGAGGGCTATCGGCGGTCAAATTAATGTGATCGCTGATTAGCACCGGAGTACCCGGCTTCCAGGTCTCTTTTATTCCACCGGCACCGTTGGTAAGAATCATGGTCTTCACGCCAGTCGCGGCCGCGGTACGCACGCCATGAGCCACTCGGCGAACGCCGTGGCCCTCGTAATAGTGAGTGCGGGCACCTAAAACAAGTGCGTGCTTTCCGCTTGGAAGTTTGATGGAACGAATGGTTGCCACGTGCCCCTGCACGGCCGGTGCAGAAAAACCAAGAATTTGGGTGGCGTCAACGGTGGCCACTGTTTCACCGATTAAGTCCGCAGCCTTAGCCCAGCCCGAACCAAGGGTTAGTGCAATATCGTGCTGCGCTACTCCAGTTAGCTCGGCGATGTTGGCCGCTGCCTGCTTAGCAATTTCAAAAGGGTCGGCTGCTGAATTGTCGAGTGGGTTGTTCATGCTTCGAGTCTACGACTGGCAGAATGGGGTAAGTGAGCGATAACGAAACCAAAAAGCACCACATTGTCATCATTGGCGGCGGCCCTGGTGGCTACGAAGCAGCCCTAGCCGGAGTTCAGCTGGGCGCCGATGTAACACTTATTGAGCGTTCTGGCATTGGCGGAAATGCAGTGCTCACCGATGTGGTTCCGTCTAAAACTTTGATCGCAACCGCCGAGGCCGCACAGCGTGTGGCTCACGCCGAAGCCTTGGGTGTTTACTTCTCTATCGATGGTAAAAAAGTAAAGCCAAAGACTGAAATTGATCTTGGCCTGGTAAACGAGCGCTTGCTGAATCTGGCTCAGAACCAGTCAGAAGATATGCGCGAACAATTGATTCAAGCTGGTGTGCGAGTTATTGCCGGAACGGGTCGCCTTGACGGCAACCACCACGTAATCGTTGACGCAATCGAAGATGGTAAGTCAGAGCGCTTGGAAGCCAAGACCATAATCGTTTCAGTTGGTGGCCACCCGCGTCAGCTTGAAACCGCAAAGCCAGATGGCGAACGCATTCTTACCTGGACTCAGCTATACAACCTCACCGAACTTCCAGAGCACATGATTGTGGTTGGTTCCGGTGTTACCGGTGCCGAGTTTGCCTCTGCCTACCGCGGCCTTGGCAGCGAAGTTACTTTGGTTTCAAGCCGCGACACAGTTTTGCCGGGCAACGATGCCGACGCAGCGCAATTGCTTGAGCAGGTTTTTCTAAACAATGGCATCAACCTGATGAACAAGACTCGTGCCGAGAAAGTTGTAAACACCGGCAGCGGGGTAGAGGTAACTCTTGCTGACGGCAAGGTACTTAAGGGCTCACACTGTTTAATGGCGGTTGGTTCAATTCCAAACACCGCAGGTCTTGGTCTTGAAGAAGCCGGTGTACTGCTTACCGAATCTGGACACATTCAGGTGAACAAGGTTGCCCGTACTTCACGCGCAAATGTTTACGCGGTTGGTGACTGCAGCACCTTCTTGCCTCTGGCATCGGTGTCTGCAATGCAAGGTCGCACAGCGGTTTTTCACACCATGGGTGACGTTGCTGCTCCTACAGAGGTTCGCAATGTTGCGTCAAACGTTTTCACTGCACCAGAGATTGCTTCTGTTGGTTGGATGGAACAAGACATCAAAGACGGCAAGGTCAACGGCTTTGTCGAGAAGATTGATTTGAATACCAACCCACGCGCCAAGATGCAGGGACTGGACTTTGGTTTCATCAAGTTGATTTGTTCAACCGGTGGCACTGTGATTGGTGGTGTGGTGGTTGCGCCGCGCGCATCAGATTTGATCTACTCAATTGCCATCGCAATCGAAAACCGATTGACCGCCGATGAGCTGGCAAAGACCTTCACCGTGTACCCATCGCTTAGCGAAACCATTAGCAACGCCGCTCGTGCACTGCACAAACCGAACGTCTAACTTCGCGCAAGCGCTCAGTTGCCCAACGTGTAATTAGTCTTCAAGCTCTAGTAGTACGGTGCCTGCCGGAACCGTGGTTCCAACTTCGGCGGTGATCGACTTAATCTTTCCGGCCTTGTGAGCGTTCATTGGCTGTTCCATTTTCATGGCCTCAAGCACCACAACTAGGTCACCTTCTTGAACGGTATCGCCAACAGCCACGGCAATCTTCACCACGGTTGACTGCATTGGCGCCTTAATGCTGTTGCCAGAACCGCCACCGGCGGTTGCGTGCGAGTGGCTCTTGCGCTTAGGCGCGTGTCCAGCATTTACCGGGCCAGCTGCGCCAGCACCTAGCAATCGCTTAGGAAGTGAAACCTCGATGCGCTTGCCATCAACTTCAACCACAACGTTGTTGCGCTCGCTTGGTTCTTCGGCAGGCTCGGCAACACCACTCCAGGCAGGAATGTCGTTGACCCACTCGGTCTCAATCCATCGGGTATAAATTCCAAACTTGTTGGCAGCAACATCACCAATGAACGCCGCATCGTTAACAATCTTGCGGTGGAATGGCAGCACGGTTGGTAGCCCGGCAACTTCCATCTCGGCAAGCGCACGACGTGAACGAGCAAGTGCCTCTTCACGAGTTGCGCCGGTAACAATTAGCTTGGCCACCATTGAGTCAAACGAACCAGAAATCACATCGCCAGATTCAACACCGGTGTCAACGCGAACACCAGGACCAGAAGGGGCCTTGAACACGTGAACCGGACCAGGTGCTGGCATAAAGTTACGGCCGGCATCTTCACCGTTGATGCGGAATTCAAATGAGTGGCCCTTGATGATTGGGTCTGCGTAATCAAGCACGCCACCCTCAGCCAAACGGAACTGCTCGCGCACTAGGTCAATGCCGGTTACTTCTTCAGAAACCGGGTGCTCAACCTGCAGACGAGTGTTTACCTCTAGGAACGAGATGGTTCCATCCTGAGCAACCAAGAACTCACAAGTGCCGGCACCCTGGTAACCAACCTCTTTTAAGATTGCTTTTGATGATGCGTACAAGCGATCAATCTGATCCTGAGTTAGGAATGGCGCCGGAGCTTCTTCAACCAACTTTTGGTGACGACGCTGCAGCGAACAGTCACGAGTTGAAACAACAACTACGTTTCCGTAGGCATCGGCAAGACACTGAGTCTCAACGTGACGAGGTTTTTCAAGATACTTTTCAACGAAGCACTCACCGCGACCAAACGCCGCAATTGCCTCACGGGTTGCTGACTCAAAAAGCTCGGCAACTTCTTCTTCTTTATAGGCAACCTTGATGCCGCGGCCACCGCCACCGAATGCTGCCTTAATGGCAACTGGCAAACCGTGTTCCTTGACGAAATCCAAAACCTCTGCTGCGCCCGAAACTGGATCAAGCGTTCCCGGAGCAAGTGGTGCGCCAGCCTTCTCGGCAACGTGACGAGCCGAAACCTTGTCACCAAGTTGATCGATTGCCTTAGGTGAAGGACCAATCCAGATTAAACCAGCATCGATAACTGCCTGCGCGAAGCTTGCGTTCTCGGCTAGGAATCCGTAGCCCGGGTGAACTGCGTTTGCGCCTGACTTCTTGGCAACGCCCAAAATCTTTTCGATGACTAGGTAGGTCTCTGGTCCGGTGGTGCCGTGCAGCGCGTATGCCTCGTCGGCTAGCTTTACGTGCATTGCATCGCGATCCTGGTCTGCGTACACCGCTACCGACTGAATGCCGGCGTCCTTGGCTGCACGAGCAATGCGAACAGCAATCTCGCCGCGGTTAGCAATGAGGACCTTGGTGATTTTTTTTGGGGTTGAAGTCATAATTGCCAAGCCTATTGGCTAAAAAGGGGCATTTATTGGCCCAAAATCACAAAAAAATCGGGAATCTGTTGTGAAAAGGTCTATCGGGGTTCCGATTATGAGGACTATTTGTTCCAGAGGCTTGGATATTCAACACCCAGGCTGATCACCAGCTCGCGCAGCACCGGCAGGCTGAGCCCAATCACGGTGTGGGCATCGCCCTCGATCGAGCGCAGGAACGCCCCGCCCAGGCCATCGATCGTGAAAGCGCCGGCCACCTTCAGCGGTTCGCCGGTAGCTACATAGGCATCGATCTCGGAATCGCTGATGTCGGCAAAATGCACAATCGTGCTGCTGACTCTGCCGGCAGCCGGTGGCAACTTGCCCGCCATTGGATTGCGATTGTCGATCACCCAGTGCCCAGAAAATAGTGTGCCGGCTCGGCCGCGCATGGCCCTCCAGCGATCCCTAGCCACGTCTGCCTCGTGCGGCTTACCAAGCGCCTGGCCGTCAAAATCTAACGACGAGTCGCAACCAATCACGATTGCGCCGGCGGCATTGGGGTGATTTAAAACGGCCTCAGCCTTAGCCTTAGCCAAAATTTGCACCATGTGTGCGGTGGTGTCGATGAGTCCGGCCTCGATCGAACGCGCGGTGAGTGCCTCCTCGTCAACGCCAGGAGAGATGGTGATTGGCTCAATTCCGCCGGCACGAAGCAGCGCAAGCCGGGCGGGTGAGGTGGAGGCCAGTACTAAACGAGTCACACCGATACTCTGGCACACTTGTCAGGTGAACAAAACTACAAACTGGGTCGGCCAGAATCTAACTCTCACCATCGACAAGGTGGCCCACGGCGGCATTTTTGTTGCCCGCCACGATGGGCGTGTGGTTTTTGTATCTCACGTTTTGCCTGGCGAAAAAGTTAAGGCAATGGTTTACGAGGACCGCGGCGGATCATTCTGCCGTGCGGAACCTACCGAAATTCTTGAAGCCTCTCCGGATCGCGTAAAGCACTTCTGGAAGCAGGCTGGCCCTGGGGGTGCCGGCGGTGCCGAGTTTGGTCACATTGCACTCGCTCGTCAGCGCGAGCTGAAAGCCGATGTGCTTGAAGAGGCGCTTGAGCGCATGGCTGGAATAAAGTTGCGCCCGGTGGTTGAGGCGGCACCTGGTGATGACGAGGCGAACGGCCTTGGCTACCGAACTCGCGTGCAGCTGCACGTTGATGAAGCCGGAACCGTTGGTCCGTATCGCGAACGCAGTCACGATGTTGTGAAGGTGCGAGACCTGCCGTTGGCGGTTGAAGAAATTCGCGAGCTTGAATTTCAAAACAAAAACTTTCAAGACGTGAAGAAAATTGAAGTCGCGGTTTCAAGCACCGGTCAGGTGCAGTGGAAGATCGATAAAAAACTAAAGGGTGATGAGCGTTTGATTGAACGCGCATCTGGCCGCACCTTCCGAATCAGCGGTGGTGGTTTCTGGCAGGTACACAAGAAAGCTGCCGAGGTTTTGACCGGAGCGGTAAACGAGATGATTGCCGCGGTTGGAATTGATCTTGAAGCAGACAACCTTGACCTTTACGGTGGCGTTGGTTTGTTCACCGGAACGATTGCTGCAAAGTTTGGTAAAGATTTGCGCATGACCACGGTTGAGTCATTCCGAACTGCAACCGAGGATGCAACTTTGAACCTTGCTGACTTGCCAAAGGTAAAGGCGGTTTGTTCAGCAACCGAGCGCTTCTTAAATGAGCGCGTTGGCAACTTGGACAAGGGTGGCAAGGTTGCCAGCCCGCGCAACGCAACCATTGTCTTGGATCCACCGCGCGCCGGCGCCGGTGCCAAGGTGGTTGGCCAGTTGTTGGCTATTGCACCGGCACACATTGTTTACGTTGCCTGTGATCCGGTTGCGCTGGCTCGCGACCTTAAGCCGCTGCTTGCCGGTGGTTATGAACTAAAAGCGCTTCGAGCCTTTGACCTGTTCCCACACACTCACCACGTTGAGGCCGTAGCCAGTTTGGTTCGAAAGGCCTAGCTATGCCGTTGCGAGAACGCGATAAGCCAATTTGTGTTGCGATCGTTGACGATCACGATGCAATTCGCTTTGCGTTTAAGGCTGCCTGCGGTGAATTTGGCTTTGAGTTTTGTACCTCAGCAGGTTCAGTAACTGAGCTGCTAGACAAAAATCCTGATATCCGCTGTGACGTTGTCGTGATGGATCTCTCGTTGGCCGATGGTTCAATCGTTGCCGAAAACGTCACCAATCTTTTGAAGACCGGGGCGCAGGTAGTGATCTTCAGCATCGCTGACAAGCAGAACCTGG
>JBDLVL010000063.1:0-12669 GCA_039804765.1 Actinomycetota bacterium
CGAATCGAAATTCCAAACTCCAAAATCACTGTTCCAAAAGCTGTCTTGCGGAACCCGTCCTCGATGTTTTGAAGGAGAGCCTTAGAAGAGAAGGCTTTGCGTCTTGGAGTCTTTGGTGAAACGCCAGCCGCTTCGCGCAGTTCTGCAGCGTACTCGGCTGCAGAGATGTCAGCAAAGTCCACACCTTCCTCGGCAAGCTTTTCGGCAAGGTCAGCTTCAAGGCCATCGGTCAGTTCTTGAATTTCGCGTTTTGGCAGATCGGCTAATTCAGCGCGAACTGCTTCGGCGAAGGCCTGAATGTTGATGTCAGATAGAGATGTCATTTGTTTCCTCCGTTGTTGCGTAGCGAGTTACGTTTGCCGGTTGTGAGAAGTGTGGTCATGGTGCTGCTAAATGCCAGCCAGCTCTTGCGCTGCTCCGCCAGCATCTTGCTGCCGGCCTCGTTGATGCCGTAGTACTTGCGGTGGGGCCCATCTTCCGAGGCGACGACGTAGCTGTTAAGCGCGCCCGCTGTGAACAAGCGACGCAAGGTTCCATACACCGAGGCGTCACCAACGTCTTCCAGGCCGGCTTGTTTGAGGCGACGAACGATGTCATAGCCGTAGCCATCCTCGTGTTCGATAACCGCGAGAACGGCAACATCTAATACGCCTTTGAGCAATTGGGTTGAATCCACGTTGCCCCCTTTCGATAGTCACACTATTACACATTACAGAGTACTGTGCAATCTGTAAACTAGCAGCGTGTCGTTGACGCTGTCGTACTTGTGCCATAGGGTTTAGAGGTCGAAGGCAGTAGCCCTAGAAAGAACGCCCAAGACTTGTCCGGACGGACTCATCTTGGGCGAACGTATCTAAGGGCCACTGATTACCTCAAGTCGTGGCGTGAAGATCTTCTTCCTACGATTCCCCTTAAGACAACAAAAATCCCCCGGCCTTAGGCCAGGGGATTTCCATTTTGAAGTTTTCTGTTTTGGTTATGGCTCCAAGCGGTTTGGACCGCGGAACAAGAAACCAACTTCGCGAATGTTTGGCTGGTGCAGAAGCAACATCAAAACGCGAAGCAAGCCCATTCCAAAACCACCGTGCGAAGGGGCGCCGTACTTAAAGAAGTCAAGGTAGGTCTTGAGGCCTTCAGGCTCTAGGCCCTTCTGCTTAACTTGCTCAATCAAAACGTCAAGACGGTGTTCACGCTGAGCACCGGTGGTGATCTCAGTGCCGCGCCAGATCAAGTCGTAGCTCTTGGTAAGCGCCGGGTTGTCTTCGTGACGCATGTGATAGAACGGACGAACACCGATTGGGTAATCGGTCACGAAAACAAATTCGTGGCCGTACTTTTCCTCGGCCCAGGCAGCAATCTGACGCTCGCCTTCTGGGTCAAGGTCGCCGCCGCGCTCAACGGTGTGACCGCGTTCCTTAATGATCTCAATTGCCTCAAGCAACGGCACGCGAGGGAACGGAATTGATGGAACCTTCACCTCAATGCCAAAGTGCTTCTGAATTTCTTCGCCGTGCTTTTCCTTTACCGCGTTGATTGCGGTGTGTAGCAGCTGCTCCTGAATTGCCATCACGTCTTCGTGTGATTCGATCCATGAGACTTCAATGTCAACCGATACGAACTCTGTTGCGTGACGAGAGGTGAAAGAAGGGTCGGCACGGAACACCGGACCGATCTCGAAAATCTTGCCCAAGCCAGACATCATTGCCATCTGCTTGTAGAACTGTGGTGACTGAGCCAAGTAGGCGTGGGTCTCAAAGTACTCAAGCTTGAAAAGTTCTGCGTTTGATTCAGATGCAGAAGCCATCAACTTAGGTGAGTGAATTTCAACAAAGTCGTTCTCGGCCCAGTACTGGCGCCAAGCGTGCTCGATGGTGCTCTGAATGCGGAATACCAAATTCATCTCTGGACGACGAAGGTCCAGGAAGCGCCAGTCCATGCGCTTATCGATTGAGGTGTCGTCGGCTATAGGTGTTTCTGGGTCAGCCATTGTGACGATCTCAACGTCGTCAAGCTGAATCTCTAGTCCGCCAAGTTTTACGCGCTCGTCGTGCACTAGTCGGCCGGTGATCCAAACGAAGCTGCCGTTGGTCAGGGTTGAAACCTTGGCTGCAAGAGCGTCGTCCTCAACTGGCTGGTCGTCGACCACCGGGCGAGGGTAGGTGACCTGAACATCACCGGTCTCATCGCGAACGATGATGAACTGGATGCGCTTTTGATCGCGAAGCTTCTCAACCCATCCACCAATGGTTACTGGGCCATCAGGCAGGGCGGAAAGGTCTTTGACTAGGGCACGGGCTCTCATAAGGCACAAGTTTAGCCGAGGGTAGACTTGAGGCTATGCCCGCCAAACGCATCCATCTAATTCGCCATGGCGAAGTGCACAATCCTGGTGCAGTTATTTATGGGCGCCTTCCGCATTTTC
This sequence comes from Actinomycetota bacterium, assembly GCA_039804765.1. Lineage (GTDB taxonomy): Bacteria > Actinomycetota > Actinomycetes > Actinomycetales > Microbacteriaceae > Rhodoluna. The sequence goes on from JBDLVL010000063.1 coordinate 2,423, forward strand.
ACTTGAGTGATCGTGGTCATCAGATGGCCGCAGCTGCCGCCGAAGAATTGAAGAGTCAGAAGCGCCCGGTGAATCGCGTTTTTGCTAGCCCACTGCTACGCACTCGTGAATCTGCCGAGCACGTTGAGAGCGCCTTTGGTTTAGATGCCACCACCGATGAACGCTTGATTGAGCCTTGGAACAACTTTGAGGGTCGAAAGCTTGGTGGATTGCACATCATTGCTAGGCCGCACCTTTATTACCAGTTGCGTAACCCCAATCGCCCAAGCTGGGGTGAACCATTTGAAGAGATCGCAGCTCGAATGCTTGACGCCATGGATCACGCCTGGAACTCTGTTCCAGATGGAGACGTGGTTTTGGTTTCACACCAGCTTCCGATTGAAATGGTGCACCGCAAGTTGAATGGTAAGAAGCTGCCACACAATCCGCGCAAGCGGCGCACCGCGCTTTCAAGCGTTACCTCTTTTGAGCGTCAGGGCAACCAGTGGGTAGAGGTTGACTACAAGGATCCGGGCGCCCACCTTAGAGGTGTTGTTTGATCAAGCAATTACTTGCGGCAGTTGCCGTAGTTGGTTTACTTTCCGGTTGCACGGCAAATGATCCGCTAGCTAATCAGTACAAGGCGGGCGATAACAAGAACTACATCGCCGGAGACGGTACAGTCACCGAGTTTGCCGCCGCGAGCCGCGGTACCGCAGTGGAATGGTCTGGCACTACCGAGAGTGGCGAGATTATTTCTAGCTCGGCACTCAGTGGTGTGGTTACCGTAATGAATTTTTGGTACGCGGGTTGTGCGCCTTGCCGTGCGGAAGCGCCAGACCTGGTGAGCTTGCAAGAAGAATTTGGCGATGCGCAATTCGTTGGCGTGAACGTTCGTGATACCGCCCCTACTGCAATCGCATTTGAAAAGAACTTCAAGATCACCTGGCCATCGGTGATTGACGCAAACACCGGATCAGTTTTATTGGCCTTTACCGGAATCGTGACACCGCAGGCGGTGCCAACCACAATCGTGATTGGCAACGATGGCAAGGTGACCGCACGTATTTTGGGTCGCATAGACAAATCCATTTTGCGCACGCTTATTAAGTCTGCGATCGAAGAGTAGCGGCAGGCATAAGTGTTTAATCCTGGCGAGATCATTCTGAATGGTTCATTAATTGCGGCAGTTCCAATGGCGTTGTTGGCGGGCCTGATTTCTTTCTTGAGTCCTTGCGTGTTGCCACTTATTCCTGGCTACCTTGGTTTTGTTTCTGGCACCACCGGCAGCGGTGGAGAAGCTTCACGTAAGCGCACATTAATTGGTGCTGCACTGTTTGTGCTGGGCTTTGCGTTGGTTTTTGTTTCATTTGGTGCGCTGTTTGGTGGGCTTGGTGCTGTGGTTTATGCATCTGGTTTGCAATGGGTGCAGCGAATTCTTGGGGTATTTGTAATTGCACTTGGTTTTGTAATGATTGGGCAGTTTGCGTTTTTGCAGCGCACTTTCAAACTGCAGGTCTCAAGCAAGCTTGGATTAATTGGCGCTCCGCTGTTAGGCGTGGCCTTTGGTTTGGGTTGGACTCCTTGCATTGGCCCAACCTTGGCGGCTGTGCTTTCTCTGGCATCGAACTCCGGTGACCCGGCCAAGGGGGCCCTGCTGGCCTTTGTTTATGCGCTGGGCATTGGCTTGCCGTTCATTGCAATTGCTGCCGGATTCAGCTGGGCTACCAAGTCAGTTGGTTTTGTGAAGCGTCACATTCGCACCTTTAACATCGCCGGCGGCGTACTGCTGATGGTGCTTGGTTTGCTATTGGTTACTGGCATCTGGAACAGCTTTGCCGCTTGGTTGCAGTTGGAGGTGTTTGGTTATTTCCAGCTCGCGATTTGATGGAGAAATTGAAACTCCGGAACTAAGCCTGGCCGGTTGGTCAAGGTGGATTTGGCGTCAACTGACTTCAATGCGCACAGCGTTGTTGTTGCTTTTGCTTTTGGCTATTGCCGCGGTGCCAGGATCTATTTTTCCGCAGCGCTCTGCTGACCCAAATGGTGTGACCCAGTACTTTGACAACAATCCGCAGTTAGCACCGGTGCTTGACGCGATGCAGATGTTTGATGTTTACACTTCGGCGTGGTTTTCGGCAATTTATATCTTGCTTTTCATCTCCTTAATTGGTTGCGTTGTTCCGCGCACTGGAGTGCACTGGAAGAACTTGCGATCAGCCCCGCCGGCCGCGCCAAAACTTTTCTCTCGCATGCCCGCGCACATCAGCGTAAAGAGCGCAAAGAAGATTGACTTTGCCGAGCGCGCCGAAATGTTGTTGCGCAAGCAGGGGTTTCGGGTTGTTAGAAACGGTAAGGCGGTTTCTGCCGAGCGTGGTTACCTGCGCGAAACCGGCAACTTGGTTTTTCACTTCTCACTTATTGGTGTGCTACTTGCAGTTGGCATTGGTGGTGGAACCAGCTACAGCGGGCAACGCGTTTTGGTAGAGGGCGAGACTTTTGTAAATAACCTCGCGGCCTACGATTCCTTTGCGCCGGGTACGTTCTTCAACGAAAACATGCTGGTTCCGTTCAGCATTAGCCTTAATAAGTTCCAGGTTGATTTTGACTTGAAGAACCGAACGAACATTGGCACCCCACTTGATTTTCGCGCTTATGTTTCAAGCCGCCTTGCGCCCGATGCAGATGCTCATGCGCACGTGATTCGCGTGAACGAACCGCTTGAGATGCCGCGTTCAAATATTTACCTCACCGGAAACGGTTACGCACCGCACATCACGATTCGTGATGACGAGGGAAACATCACCTACGCCGGTGCCAGTCCATTCCTGCCGCAGTCGCCAACCTACACATCGCTTGGCGTGATTAAGGTTCCTGACGTTGACAAGCAATTTGGAATCATCTCTTTCTTCTACCCAACCGTAGACACCTTGAGCACCGGTGCCTTGACCTCTATTTACCCAGCACCCATAGACCCGCTCTTGACCATGAATGTCTATGTGGGTGACCTAGGTCTTGATGGTGGAGTGCCACAAAACGTTTACGCGCTGGATACCTCAAAGATGAAGCAGGTTGCCGGCGGTAAGAGTGGCGTGAAGGGTCTTCGCCTGCAGGTTGGGCAGACCGTTGATTTGCCGCAGGGCTTGGGCACGGTGACCTTTGATTCCATCAAGCGCTTTGCCTCGCTGGATGTGAGCTACAACCCAGGCGGACTGTGGGTACTGATCTTTGCCCTGCTGGCTCTGGCCGGCGTAACCACTTCACTTTTGGTGCCTCGTCGTCGCGTGTGGGTGCGGAATAACACCGATGGTTTTGAGGTTGCCGCTCTTGCGCGCGGGGACGACCCAATTCTTGAAAAGGTAGTAAATGACATCGCTGCACAGTTAAAGATGAAAGAGAAGAAGTAATCATGGGCATTGTTTTGAATGAAGGTCTCTCGCAGATCTCGCTCATCTTTATTTACGCCGCGATGGCGGTATACACCGGGGCGTTCCTTACCTTTGTAACTCACTTGTCTCGCCTTGCTTCTGAAAAGAAGAAGGTGCGCACAGCGGCCACCAAGCTAGAGCGCGTGGCAATCATCGTTCTTACCGTTGGTGCAGTGCTGCACGGAACCGGTGATGTGCTTCGCGGAATTGCCGCCAGTCGTGTGCCTTGGGCAAACATGTACGAGTTCTCAATCACCGGATCATTTGTGGTGATGGTGATTTTCTTAGTTGCCCTGGCAATTAAAGACATTCGACTGCTTGCGACATTTGTATCGGGTTTCGTGCTTTTGATTCTTGGTTCAGCAACCGCAATTCTCTACGTTGAAGTTAAATCGCTAATGCCGGCGTTGCAGAGTTACTGGTTGGTAATCCACGTGACAGTGGCAATTCTGGCAACCGCGTTTTTCAACATCGCGGCAGCACTCTCGATCGCCTACATCTTCAAGACCGCCAAGTGGGTTGAAAAATCTAAGCTCAAGCTGGTTGCCACTCTTCGCAGAATCTTGGCGCTCTTTCCAGCAGTTGAGAAAATCGAACGCCTTGCCTACCGATTTAACATCATTGGATTTATTCTCTGGAGCTTCACGCTAATTGCCGGAGCAATCTGGGCAGAACGCGCCTGGCACCGATACTGGGGCTGGGACACCAAAGAGGTGTGGACATTCATCATCTGGACCATCTACGCCGGTTACCTACACGCCAACGCAACTCGTGGTTGGACTGGTAAGCGCTCTGCCTGGCTAGCTGTGATTGGTTTCGTTGCAATCCTGTTCAACTTCACAGTGGTGAATTTGTTCTTCAAGGGGCTGCACGTTTACAGCGGTCTGAAGTAAGAACTACAGCAACTTATAGACGCGCTCTAATCGCTCTAGCCACCAGTCTTGACGGTGATCTTGCGCGGCAAAGATTTCAAGCTTTGATGTATCTACATCAATGCGGCGCACCTGGATAAAACCATTCTCGGCGCGCAATGGTTCGCGTGTAACATCGCCGGCTAACAGGGCAGAGGTGGCCAGTCCGCAATCGAATTCCAAGTCTGGAATTGCTGCCGCCAAATATGCGCCCATTGATAACCCAACGGACGAATCCAAAGCGCTGGAAATTACTACCGGTAATTCAGCTTCGGCAGCGATAGCAAGTGCTCGGCCAATTCCGCCAAGTGGGGCGGCCTTCAAAACCAAGATATCTGCGGCGTTGGCCTGGGCCACCGCAAGTGGGTCACTCACCTTGCGCACCGATTCATCTGCGGCAATTTTTACCCCAATACGCGAAAGCTGAAGTCGCAGTTCTGCCATCTCGGCGATTGATGCCACTGGCTGTTCAAAGTATTCAATTTCAATGTCAAGATGCTTAAGTTGATTTACCAGATCAATTGCCTGGGTAATTTGAAAACCACCATTTGCATCCAGGCGAATCTTTGTATCTGGATAGAGCTCACGAACTTTTTGAATGCGAGCAATGTCATCGGTGATTGTGTGTCCGGTTTCAGCAACCTTTATCTTGACGGTAGAGAACTCACCAAAATTTGACAGCACTCGCTCAACTGAATCGGGAGCTACCGCGGGCAATGTGGCATTCACGGCAATTCGGTCGCGGTGCAATTGAGGCAATTCGCCATAGGCAAAGTCGATTGCTGCGGCTAACCAAACGGCAGCCTCTTCATCGGTGTATTCAACAAACGGAGCCCACTCGGCCCAGCCTTTAGGACCCTCGAAAAGAAGGACCTCTCGCTCTTCAAGCCCGCGAAACTTGGTGCGCAGGGGCAGGGCCACGATTCGAGCAGCAGAAACCAGGTCGGCTAGGGCGGGATTCTGGTTTTGGCTCACGTTGTTAGTCTAGATTCATGGCACACAAGGTATCGGAGCTCTTTGACGAGCAGATCTGGCAAGAGGTTGCGGGTTTTCAGGATCTTGAAGACGTGACTTATCACAAGCACAATTCACTGGGCATGGTTCGCGTTGCGTTCAATCGGCCAGAGGTGCGAAATGCCTTCAGACCAAAGACCGTAGATGAACTGCACCGTGCTCTAGAGCACGCGCGTTTGGATTCAACCGTTGGAGTCGTGTTGTTGACCGGCAATGGACCATCGCCAAAAGACGGCGGTTGGGCATTTAGCTCTGGCGGTGACCAACGCGTTCGTGGCCGCGACGGCTACAAGTACGCCGATGGCGAGACCGCAGAGACTATTGATGCCGGTCGTTCGGGTCGACTACATATTCTTGAGGTTCAGCGTCTAATTCGTTTTATGCCAAAGGTAGTCATTGCACTGGTTCCTGGTTGGGCTGCCGGGGGCGGCCACTCTCTAAACGTGGTTGCCGATCTTTCGATTGCTTCTGCCGAGCATGCACGCTTTAAGCAAACTGACGCCGATGTTGGTTCGTTCGATGCCGGTTATGGCAGCGCATACCTTGCGCGCCAAGTTGGACAAAAGTTTGCTCGCGAAATTTTCTTCTTAGGAGAAGAGTATTCGGCACAGCGCGCCTATGAAATGGGTGTGATCAACAAGGTTGTTGCGCACAAAGATCTTGAAAAAGTTGGCGTTGAGTGGGGCGCCGAAATTCTTCGCAAGTCACCTCAGTCTGTTCGCATGTTGAAGTACGCATTCAACATGGTCGACGATGGTTTGGTTGGGCAGCAATTGTTTGCCGGTGAGGCAACGCGTCTTGCCTACGGCACCGATGAAGCCGTTGAAGGCCGTGACTCGTTCTTGCAAAAGCGCCAACCTGACTGGTCGCCATACCCTTGGCAGGTTTAGTTTTTCTAAAATGCCAAAACCGCTAACGCTAATTGCAGCAAACGACACGTTTGGCGCACTGGTTGCGTTTGCAGATGTTTTAGATGACAAGTGCGCACTTTTCATTACCGCACCAGAAGTAAACGGCAAGATGCCGGAGACACATGGACTACCGGATGAAGTTGCCGATGACGTTGCGCTGATTGTTGAAACCAGTGGATCAACCGGCGTTGCCAAGAGAATTGAAATTTCACGCGATGCTTTGTTGGCAAGTGCCAAGGCTGCTGCTTTTGTGCTTGACGCTGCCGAGAATTCCAGCCAGTGGTTGCTAGCGCTGCCAACTAATTACATCGCCGGAGCAAATGTTTTGATTCGCTCGGCGCTGGCCGGAACCCAACCGGTGATGATGAATACATCGGTGCCATTCACCGCAGAGGCATTTGCAAATTCGGCCATGCATTTGAAGGCAGAGAAGAAATTCACCTCGCTGGTGCCAACCCAGTTGACCCGCCTAGCTAGGGCGGCTAAGCATGATGATTTCGTGCTTGAACAATTGCGCAAGTTTGACGCCATTTTGGTTGGGGGTCAGGCTACAGACCATGTTTTGCTGGGTGAGCTTGAGGCTCTAGGCGTGAACATCGTGACTACCTACGGCATGACAGAGACCTGTGGTGGTTGCATCTACAACGGCCTGCCGATTGGCGACACAGAGCTAAAGCTGGTTGATGGTCGAATCGCGATCAAGAATTCCATGCTGGCAAAGGTGCCCCTGGATGCCGACGGCTTCTTTGTCACCAACGATGCCGGTGAAATCACCGATGACGGCCGCCTGGCCGTGCTTGGACGCATTGACCGAGTAATCAATTCCGGTGGGGTAAAGGTTTCGCTTGACCGCGTCGAGCAACTTGGTCAGCGAGTGACCGGTGTGGTGGACTTAGCCGCTGCGGCAATTCACGACATGGAGTGGGGCGAGCGCGTTGGCATTGCCTACGTTGGTAGCCCAGAGGTTGCCGATGATATTGCGCGTGCACTGGCCAACGACCTAGGGCCTGCCGGCAAACCGGTTCAAGTTATTCGCGTGGATAAACTTCCTAAGACCGCCAATGACAAAAATGATTTGACCGCAATTTCCAAACTGTTTGAGGAAAACTAATGAGCAAGAAGAAGACCAGCAACAAGCCGCCACGTCAACGCGGCATCAAGTTGTGGATCGAGGGCGCACGTCTTCGCACACTGCCACTGGCAATTTCTCCAATCGCAATAGGTGCCGGTGCTGCCGCAGCAGTTAAGAGTTTTAATCTTGGGCTCACACTGCTTGCTCTGGCCGTTGCACTCTTCTTGCAAGTTGGTGTTAACTTTGCTAACGACTACTCCGATGGAATTCGTGGCACAGACGAACACCGCGTTGGCCCACTGCGCCTCACTGGTTCAAAGTCGGTTAGACCGCAAGCCGTTAAATTTGCGGCTTTCCTATTCTTTGGTCTTGCCGCGGTTGCCGGCGGCACAATCGTTTTGCTTACCCAGCACTGGTGGTTTATTCCGGTTGGTATTGCGGCGATTGTCGCGGCTTGGTTCTATACCGGCGGCAAGTCACCGTACGGCTACTCTGGGCTTGGCGAAATTGCGGTATTTATTTTCTTTGGTTTGGTGGCAACCTACGGAACCGCTTTCATTCAGATAGGCCGCTTTGATATAAATGCTTTGATCGGCTCTGTGGCGGCGGGATTCTTTGCCTCTGCTGTTTTGATGGTGAACAACATTCGCGACATCGACACCGATCGCCACGTTGGCAAGCGCACCCTTGCTGTCAAGGTTGGTAAGAAGTGGGCAAAGGCAATTTACTTTGCGCTGATTTGGTTGCCGTTTGTAATTTTGTTCCCGTACCCGTTCGTCTACCCGGCAACTATTTTTGCCTGGGCATCTGTGTTGTTAGTATTGCCAGCCACCTTGATTGTTGCAACGGCTAAAACCCCAAAGGAACTTATTCTGGCGTTGAAGCTCACCAGCTTTGCATCGCTTGGTTTCGCGGTGCTGTTTGGCCTTGGGCTAGCTGCCCTCTAATTGACCGCCCGCTAATTAGTTAGTGGCGTTGTCCTCGGACTCGGTGTCTTTATCTGTCTTCTTGCGGCTGAAGTTGTAAATTGCCTCAGAAACTGCGGAACGCTGCCTACCAAAGAAAATCAGCGAAATCGCTAGGGAAACCACCGCCGCAATCAACGCGGCAAAGAATGGGTCAAAGCCCACAGCCAGCATGATGGCCAGAATTGCGGCAAAAATGCCTACGCGAAGTGAGATGTATAGGATCCATGGATTCTTCATGGAATAAGTCTAAGTTTGCGGCTGGTTAGAGTTAACACCATGAAGTGGTTCATCTTTATTATTGTGGCGGCGGCCATCCTGCTGATCTTTGGCGTTGTCTATGCCATAAGTGGTGCGCTGAACAAGCGCAAGCGGCCAAAGTACAAGACCACCGCTCCTGATGATGATCCAAAATTCTTGCGTGACCTGGCTGAGAAGCTAAAGGCGCAGGATCAAAATCCAAGCACCGATGCCCCTGACGAAGGAACTGCATCAGGTGACAAGTAATTCATCTGCCGGTTCACCGGCGCAGGCTTTTGCCGCGCAACTCTTAGCCGCACTTGCTAAAGCCGGTGTGCGGAATTTCTTCTTGGCGCCGGGAGCCCGTTCACAGGCATTGGCGATTGCTGCCGGCCAACTTGCCGACGCAGGAAAAATTGATTTGCACGTGCGCCTCGATGAGCGAGGCTTGGGATTCACCGCGCTAGGTTCTGCTCTGGCAAGCGGTGAGCCATCGGTTTTGATTACTACTTCTGGAACCGCGGTGGCGAATTTGCACCCGGCTGTACTTGAGGCGCACCACTCTGGCGTGCCACTAATTTTGTTGACCGCCGATCGCCCGCACGAGTTGCGTGGCGTTGGTGCAAATCAAACTACTAATCAAATCAACATTTTTAACGACGCTGTTCGCGAATGTGTTGATGTTCCGGCGCCGAACGGAAACGATGGCGAATTGCGCGAAGCCGTGCAACTTGCCATAAACGCAATCTCTGTTGCCATGGGTTATGACGGGGACCAACCTGGTCCGGTGCAACTAAACCTTGCTTTCCGCGAACCGCTCTCGGCAACAACCCCAAACGCAGCTGAATTGAATCCGATGATTGAACTGCCAGATATTTTTGAACCACACCCAGAGTTCTCTGTTTTGACAGCGGAGCTTCCTACCGTTGTGGTTGCCGGTGCAGGTTCGGGGAGTGACGCCGTTGAACTTGCCGAGGCATTTGGTTGGCCGCTACTTGCCGAGCCATCATCGGGTGCGCGTCACGGTGCAAACGCAATCATTGGTTACCGAAGAATTCTTGAGAGCAATGAACTGGCTAAAGAAATTCGACGCGTAATTATTTACGGAAAACCAACTCTTGGTCGCGCGGTAATTCGATTGCTGTTCAACGAGAGTGTTGAAGTTGTTGTGGTGCGCAGCAAGGTGATGGGTCACTTTGACGTTTCACGCCGCGCATCTATCGTGGTTGATGAAATTTCTGTAGATAGTGATGTTGATTTCCAATGGCTAGAGCGGTGGCGTTTGGCAGATGCCGAGGCCACGTCTATAGCTAATGGCACTCTTGACCGTCGTGCTTTGGTAGATGCTGTCTGGAACTCAACCAACGGTCCAGACCAACTGATGCTTGGTGCATCACGACTTATTCGCGAGGCTGATGCATGGGCACCTGCCAAGCTGCTGAACATCTATTCAAACCGCGGCCTGGCTGGCATCGACGGCACAGTGGCCACGGCTACCGGCCTGGCGCTGATTGAGCGCGAGGGCACAACCCGCGCCTTGATTGGTGACCTGACGCTTTTGCACGATGCGTCTTCACTAGCAATTGATCCACTGGATGGCGATCTAAACATTCAAATTGTGGTGGGTAATGATGCCGGCGGAACAATCTTTGCGGGTCTAGAGATGGCCGAATCGTTAGATGCAAAAACTTTTGAGCGACTATTCACCACTCCGCAGCAAATTGATA
>JBDLVL010000064.1:0-4168 GCA_039804765.1 Actinomycetota bacterium
CGGCCAGGGTAATCACCTGGGCAAGGTGAGCTAGTTCGTAAATTTGTTTGGCGTATTCGTTGGTCTTACGTAAGTGGGTTGCGAAACGTTTGACGTCTGGCAGGCCAACATTGCGTTTGCCAACTTCTCGCACGTATCGGTGTTCTAGATCAAAAATTAATTCGGTGACGGCCTGAAGGGTTTCAAAAATTTCTATTCCACAGTCGCGATCTATCTGATCTTGTTCCGGCGCCAGCTGATTGTTCCAATCAACCGCAACGATGGATTCAAGTTTCGCAAAACCGGCGAGTGCTTCAAGAGTTGATTCAAAGGGTTTGAAATCCGGTTCGCCGCTCACCAGCATTTGATTTGAAAGCTCAAGCGAAATCTTGGCATTTGGTTTGTTGCCAACCGCAAGTGATCGAAGTTCGGTGGCCTGACTAAGCGGCAGCCCTGCGATGGCCGACGAAATTGAGTTTGGTTTGGTAAGGGCCTCGGCTAAATCAAAGAAATCAACCAACCCATTGGAATTAACCATTCGCTGGGTTATTAGAGTTTGAAGTTTTTCATCGCTCATGCGACGAAGAGCTGAAGCTACTAAAAGTAACTCGCTCACATTGCCCCCGAAATAATCTTCTGGCTACTTGCGGTTTTCGCGAGTACGGCGACGAATGTTGGTAATTAGTAGACCAATGATTGATGCCGCTCCAGCGATTAGACCAAACTGCGGGTAAAAGACCAAAACCGGCGGAAGCAGTTGCTGCCCAACGCCCGGTGTTGCTGAACCGGTCGCGGCAATTATCAAAGCTGCCAACATTGCCAGGATTGAAGTACCAATTAGGCCTGCAGCCATGTACGCAAAGATTGATTCCAGGCGTGAAGTTGGGTTGTTTGCAGGTGTTTTCGTCTGTTTAGCCATCCTTCTAGGATACCTTGGCCAATCCGGCCATCTCACGGGTAAAATAAGAACTTGGATTTACGAAAGAGGTCTCCATGCCAACCGGCAAAGTCAAATTCTTCGACGAAGAAAAGGGTTTTGGTTTCATCGCATCTGACGAAGGTGCCGAGGTATTCCTACACGCAAGTGCCCTGCCAGCTGGCACCTCATCGATCAAACCTGGAAGCCGCGTTGAGTTCAGTGTGGTTGACGGCAAGCGCGGAGCACAGGCAATGTCGCTTCGTGTTCTAGATGCCCCGGTTAGCCTGGCTGCCCGCGGCCGCAAGCCAGCCGACGAAATGGCCATCATCGTTGAAGACCTAATCCGTTTGCTAGACCACCTTGGTGGTGGCTTGAAGCACGGCAAGTACCCAGAATCTTCAAACGGCAAAAAGATTGCGTCACTGTTGCGCAAGTTGGCCGACGAGCTAGATGCCTAAGTCGCCAGTACTAGAGCAAAAGGATTTCGCCCGTCAGGCGCTGATCGCCGCCACATCAAAGAGCAAGGTCGGCAACTTCATTGAGGTAGTCGAAGAAGGCGATGGCCTGGCTTCATACCTTTTCGAAAATAATCAAAAGGGTTACGTGGGCTGGCGTTGGTCGGTGACTATTTTTCAGGGCGATACCGCTGAGCCAACTGTTTCTGAAATAGTTTTGATGCCTGGGCCTGATTCGCTGGTTGCCCCGGACTGGGTTCCTTGGTCAGAGCGCCTTGCCGATTACAAGGCGCTGCAGCTTGAACTTGAGAAGCAGGCGGCCCTGGATGCCGAAGACTCTGAAGATGCTGAAGATTCTGAAGATGCTGAAGATTCAGAAGAAGACACCGATGGTGATTCTGACGAAGAAGAAGTTGAAACTGAAGTCGATGCCGATCTGGCTAAAGATGACGAATCAGCGATTGCGAACCTTGAAGAAGGCGAAGATGCCGAGAATGATTCCGAAGATACAGGTCGCAAGCCACCACGATTTTTGCGCCGCCGCAAGGGCTTCAAGATTAAGAAGGCACGCGGCAAGGGCAAGAACCCACAGGACTAGTCCTACCAAAATCGCCATGCGCGCACTGGCCTTAACCGGTGCCGGATCTGGCTTTCGTTCCGAATCTTTTACGTAGAACCTCATTGGGCTCAGCCTACGCTAGCTCGCCAACTACAAAGTCGATTGCCTTGGTCAGTTTCTTTACGTCTTCGATATCGGTTGCAGTGAAAGTTGCCACGCGAAGTTGGTTGCGACCAAGCTTGCGATATGAATCAACGTCAACAATTCCGTTTGCGCGAAGCACCTTAGAAATTTCGGTCGCCTGAATCGCTTCGTCAAAGTCAATGGTCACTACGACCTGTGATCGGTGTTCTGGGTTTGCAACAAATGGTGTTGCAAAACTTGCCGCATCAGCCCACTGGTACAAAAAGTCAGATGCGGACTTGGTCTGCTTGTCTGCCCAAACCAAACCGCCGTTGGCGTTCATCCAATCAATTTGCTCAGCCAAGAAAAATAGCGTGGCAATTGCCGGAGTATTAAGAGTTTGGTTGAGACGTGAGTTGTCGATCGCAGTTTTCACGCTTAGGAATTCTGGAATGTAGCGATCGGTTTCCGCGATGCGTTGGGTACGTTCAATGGCAGCAGGTGACATCAGTGCAAACCAAAGACCACCATCAGAAGCAAAGTTCTTTTGCGGTGCAAAGTAGTAGACGTCAGTCTGGTTAGCGTCAAAGTCAATGCCGCCGGCAGCTGAGGTTGCATCGGTAAACATGAGTGCGCCGGCATCGGCACCGGCCACGCGCTTGACCGGGGTAACCACACCGGTTGAAGTCTCGTTCTGGGCATACGCATATGAGTCAACTCCGGCCTCGGCCTGTAGCTCAAGACGTGAGCCAGGCTCACCATTAATAACGGTTGGCTTTCGTAGCCACGGGTTGGTCAGGGCATTGGCAAACTTGGCGCCAAATTCACCGTGCACCAGGTTCTGAGCCTTGTTCTCGACCATAGAGAACGCGGCGGCATCCCAAAAAGCTGTTGATCCACCATTACCAAGCACGATTTCGTAGCCGGCTGGGTTGTGGAAAAGTTCCATCAGGCCTTCTTGAACCCGCTTTACTAGGTTTTTCACCGGCGCCTGGCGGTGCGAGGTGCCCATTAGTTTGGCTCCCTCGGTGGCAAAAGCGGCTAGCTGGGCTGGGCGGACCTTTGAAGGGCCACAGCCAAAGCGGCCATCGACAGGCAGGAACTCGGCGGGAATCTTGATTTCAGGCATATTCACAGTCTAGTTGGGCTTTCCTAGGCGATTACTGGCCTTTAGCGGGCCTATCGGTGTGGATTTAGACCCGATCTTGGCCATTTTCGTTACCTGGCCGTTATAAAAGGTAAGCAAAATCCTTGGCTGAGGTAAACTCGACCTGTTGCCAACCGAAAACCGGAGGTTCTAGTTTTGGCAGAAAAAGCTAAAGGCAGGTACCGCGCAGACGTTGACGTCAACGTTTTCGAATCATTCGAACTGCGCAGCCGCCGATCAATTCGTGAAGCCGAGAAGGCAAGACTTTCTCGCGCCGAGCGTCGCCATGCCAAAAAGTTGGCCAAGGCAGACGCCAAGTTCTTTGCTGCTCAGGCACAAGACGCAGCGAATGGTTCAGCTTTTGTGGTTCGTGCAGCTCGCAAGGTTCCTTTTTATGCTCGTCGCCCATTCCGCAACACCGTGACCATGTCTATTGCGTCAGGTTTGTTTGCCACCTTTGCGCTTCCGGCTTATGCCTACAACCCAGACATCGCAGCGATGTCACGATTCACCACCACCGATGCCCAGGCGATCGCCTTGGCCGACGACACCCAGAATTTAACCGTGGCTGCGGTGAATACCGTGAAGTTCTCACGTGGTCAGTATGAATCAGCCGATGCCGCAGAGATTGCGCGTCAAGAAACTTTGAATAAGTACCGAACCTACGACGGTCCAACCGCGGCCGACTACGTTTCGAACCCGCCTTACAGCACCCTAGATGGCGCAACCATCTTGAAGGTAGCTGCAAAATACGTTGGCACTCCGTATGTATTTGGTGGCGAAACCCCTCGCGGTTTTGACTGCTCTGGTTACGTGGCCTTCGTCTTCGCACAGTTTGGAATTGCTCTAGAGCACAGCGTGCACACCCAGGCTCGAATGGGAATCAAGATTAAGCCAGAAGATGCCATGCCAGGTGACCTGGTGATCATGAACGACATGAGTCACGACGGTATCTATGCCGGTAATGGAAACTTCTACCACGCACC
>JBDLVL010000065.1:0-21323 GCA_039804765.1 Actinomycetota bacterium
TAGAGAAGTACAAGTTCTTGAAGGCTATGCAGGAGCGCATGGCAGAGCTAATTGCCGCCGGTGGTTTTGCCGTTGTGGTTGGCGACCTAAACGTTGGTCACACTGAGTTAGACATCAAGAACTGGAAGGGCAATCTCAAGAACGCTGGCTTCCTGCCTGAAGAGCGCGCCTACTTTGACACCTTTATGAACGCCCAGGGCTGGGTTGATGTTGGCCGCGCCGCTCACCCAGATGTGCCTGGCCCGTATACCTGGTGGTCATATAGAGGTAAGGCTTTTGACACCGATGCCGGTTGGCGAATCGACTACCACTTAGCAACACCAAAGCTTGCCGCCAAGGCCAGCAACTACAAGGTGCACCGAGCTGCAAGCTATGACACCCGTTGGACTGACCACTCCCCTGTGGTTGTCGACTACGGTATCTAGTCGCGCAACTAAACTTGCCCTATGACTAAGCCAAACCTGCTATCTGGAATGCAGCCTTCTGCTGGTTCCCTTCACCTTGGAAATTACCTAGGTGCGCTGGTCAACTGGACCAAAATGCAGGACGACTACAACGCTTACTACTGCGTGGTTGATCTACACGCCATAACCGTTCCGCAGGACCCTAAAGAACTTCGTCAGAACACTCGCATCACCGCGGCACAATATTTGGCAGCCGGTATTGACGAGAATAAGTCGGCGCTATTTGTGCAGTCACACGTTCCTGCACACGCACAGCTTGCCTGGGTATTGATGACCCTCACCGGTTTCGGCGAAGCCGGTCGCATGACCCAGTTCAAAGACAAGTCGCAAAAGGCTGGCGCCGATTCAACTTCGGTTGGTTTATTTACTTATCCGGTTCTGCAGGCAGCCGATATTTTGCTGTATCAGCCAAAGGCTGTTCCGGTTGGTGAAGACCAGCGTCAACACATTGAGTTGACTCGCGATTTGGCTACTCGCTTCAATTCACGTTTTGGCGAGACTTTTGTAATTCCAGAGGGCGTGATCTTGAAAGAGACCGCAAAAATTTACGACCTGCAAAACCCAGAGGCAAAGATGTCTAAGTCTGGCGACCTTAAGGGCTTGGTCAACATCATGGATGAGTCGTCGGTGATCGTCAAGAAAATAAAGAGTGCCGTCACAGACACCGATGCCGCTATTCGTTTTGATCGTGAGGCTAAGCCTGGAGTTTCTAATCTGCTTGGTATTCACTCGGCAATATCGGGTCAAAGCATTGATCAGCTGGTAGCTCACTTTGATGGCAAGGGCTACGGCGACCTAAAGGGCGAAGTCGCCGAGGTGGTTCTGAGCGCGGTTGAGCCAATTCGTGATCGCGCCAATGAACTACTGGCCGACCCAGCCGAGCTGGATCGCCTGCTGGCAAAGGGCGCTGCCAAGGCAAATGAGCTTGCTGAGAAGACTCTGGCAACCGTATACGAGCGGGTTGGCTTCATACCCGCTGCCCGCTAGTCTTAACGAGCAATACAACTTAATAGTTCTTCGGGGTCAGTGTAAGTCTGAACCGGCGGTTATAGCCCGCGACCCGGCTGTGCAAAAGCATTGGCGGTTGAATCTGTGAAATTCAGATGCCGACGGTTAAAGTCCGGATGGTAGAAGAAAGAAACATGAACGACAACAAATTTGTCGCGGCCATGAGTCGCGCGCTCGCACTCGCGGGTAACTCACCTTTATATGGTGAGAACCCCCAGGTAGGTGCAGTCTTAATCAACGACGCCGGCGAGATCATTGCCGAGGGTTGGCACAAAGGTGCTGGTACTCCGCACGCAGAAATCGATGCGCTGAAGAATCTCGCAGCCAAAAACTTATCCGCCGCTGGACTGACCGCCGTTGTGACCCTTGAACCTTGCAATCACGTGGGTAAAACCGGCCCTTGCGCCCAGGCACTGATCGAAGCGGGCGTAAAGCAGGTTGTCTTTGGCACCTATGACCCTGGTAAGACTGAGGGCGGTGGCCGTTTCACGCTTGAAGACGCCGGCGTTTCAGTGGTTAGCGATGTGCTTCGTGACGAATGCATGCAGTTGATTGCTCCTTGGTTCACCAACAAGTTCAACCAGCGTCCTTACGTAGTAATTAAGTGGGCGGCAAGCGTGGATGGCAGAACCGCTGCAACAGATGGCAGCAGTAAATGGATTACCGGAGCCGAGGCTCGCGAAGATGTGCACGCGCGCCGAGCATCCTCGCAAGCAATTTTGGTTGGCACCAACACCGTAGAACTTGATGACCCAGAACTCACTGCGCGAAAGCCAGATGGATCACTTTACGAAAACCAGCCGCTGCGCGTTGTAGTTGGCAAGCGTGCATTGAAGTCGGATTCAAGAGTGTTCAATACAGTTTCTAATCAAGGGCTCGCGGAAACCTTGCGCTTTGAGACCCACGATCTAAAAGATGTCATGCAGAAACTTTTTGAGCGAGGCATTCGCCAGGTCTTTGTTGAAGGTGGCGCAGAACTTGAGTCGGCGCTTATCGGTGCTGGTTTGGCAGATGAGTTTTTCATTTACCTGGCGCCAAAACTAATTGGTGGTCCGGCTACGGCAATTCGCGAGATTGAAGTCGCCAGCATGGACCAGGTAATCAACCTGGAATTTCTTGAAATTAAAAAGCTTGGTGCGGATATTCTTATTCGCGCTGTGAAAAAGGAGAACTAGTGTTTACCGGAATTATTGAAGAACTTGGCAAAGTAAAGGCAATTGAGCTTCAGCCAGACGCCCTTCGCATCACCATCGAGGGCCCGCTTGTGGTCTCTGATGTTAAACGAGGCGACTCAGTCTCTGTAAGTGGTGCCTGCCTAACTGCCGTTGAGCATGACGCAACTTCTTTCACTGCAGATGTGATGCAAGAAACATTGAAGCTAACCAGTCTTGACGGCATCAAGGTTGGCGACCCAGTAAACCTTGAACGTGCGATGACCGCTGCTACCCGCTTTGGTGGTCACGTTGTGCTTGGCCACGTTGATGGCGTGGGTGAAGTTATTTCGCGCGAGCCAAGTGAGAACTGGGAATGGGTGCGCGTATCGATTCCAAAGGAGCTAATGAAGTACGTGGTGCTCAAGGGCTCAATCACCATCGATGGCATCTCACTAACCGTGAATGAAATGGGCGAAAACTTCATTGGTTTGTCACTTATTCCAGAGACTCTGGCGGTAACCACTCTTGGCAGCAAGCAGCCTGGCAGCAAGGTAAATGTAGAGGTTGACGTAATGGCAAAACACATTGAACGACTAATCGAAGCGAGGAACAACTGATGGCACTTTCAAGCATTGAAGATGCGCTAATCGCTCTTCGCGACGGCAGACCGGTACTAGTTGCCGACGACGAAAATCGCGAAAACGAAGTGGATGCCATCATGGCTGCGCAGCACGCCAGCACCGAATGGATTGCTTGGATGATTCGCTATACCTCTGGTTACCTCTGTGCGCCAATGACAGAGCAGCGCGCAAACCACTTGGACCTGAACCTGATGGCAACCACCAACCAGGACCCATTCAAGACTCAATACACAATTTCTGTTGATGCCGCCGAGGGCGTGACCACCGGCATTTCTGCGGCTGATCGTGCCCTCACGTTTCGCGTGCTCGCAGATGCCGACAGCACCAAGGATTCGCTGATTCGTCCGGGACACGTCATTCCACTTCGCGCTCACCAGAACGGTGTGCTTGATCGCCGCGGTCACACTGAGGCAACGGTTGATCTAATGAAACTTGCGGGTCTTGCACCGGTTGGTGTGATTGGTGAAATGACCAACGAAGACGGTTCGATGACTCGTCTTGATGATGCCTATGCAATTGGCGAGAAATACGGTTTACCGGTAATCACGATTGATCAGATTGTGAAGATGCGCCTGGATTCCGTTGAGTTCGCCGCCGAGACCGTGAACGACCGCATTCGCTTTGAGGCAGAGGCCAAGTTGCCGACCACTCACGGTGACTTCCGCGTGCGCGGCTACTACGACATTCGCACTACCGCCGATCACGTGGCAATCATCGCCGGCAACCCAACCGGTGAAGATGTGCTGATTCGCATGCACTCTGAGTGCATCACCGGTGAGGCCTTTGGTTCACTTAAGTGTGAGTGTGGCCCGCAGCTTGATTTTGCCCTTGATCAGATTGCCAACGACCCTAAGGGCGGCATCGTAATTTACCTTCGCGGTCAAGAAGGTCGGGGAATTGGTCTGCTTAATAAGTTGAAGGCTTACGCTCTTCAAGACAAGGGCTACGACACCGTTGATGCCAACCTTGCTCTTGGTTTGCCAAGTGAGGCTCGCGAATATGGTGCAGCGGTATCGATTCTGCGCGACCTTGGCGTTGAGAGTGTTCGCCTAATGACTAATAACCCAGCAAAGAGTTCATTCTTGAACGAGGCAGGCATTCACGTGAATTCCTACGTGCCAGTAATCGTTGGTGCTGCTACTCAGAACGAGCAGTACCTAGAAACCAAGCGTGCCCGCATGGGTCACATGATCCCGGAGGGAAAATAAATGAGCGGAGCGGGAGCCCCAAAGATTGAGATTGATGCAACTGGTCTTCAGGTTGCAATCGTCGTAACCAGTTGGCACACCGATATCACCGATGGTCTACTTGCCGGTGCGGAACGTGCTCTTCAGAAAGCTGGAAACGACACCTACGAAATCTGGCGAGTCCCAGGCGCCTTTGAACTTCCACTTGGTGCGCAAAAGGCAATTGATGCAGGTGCAGATGTTGTGATTGCGCTTGGCGTTGTGATTCAGGGTGAGACTCCTCACTTTGAGTACGTTTGTTCTTCAGCAACAGACGGCCTGACTCGCGTGCAACTTGATTCGGGCGTTGCTATCGGTTTTGGATTGCTAACTGTTGACGATGCGCAGCAAGCGCTTGACCGTGCGGGACTGCCAAATTCCAAGGAAGACAAGGGCGCCGAAGCCGTAGAGGCTGCAGTGCTGATGGCTAGACTGAACGCGTAAGGAACGAAAGGTCCCCAATTGGAAACTCTAGAAATCATCATCCGCATCACCCTGGTGCTTCACCTACTTGGTTTTGCAACCATCTTTGGTGGTGTGCTTGCCCAGACCAAGAACTTCAAGACCGGCGCTCCAGTTAGCCCAGGCATCTTGCACGGATCATGGCTAGCGCTAATCACCGGCCTAATTCTTACCGGTTTGGTTTACGCAAACCAAGAGGAAGTGAACAACCTAGCTCTGTCTCTAAAGGGTCTTGGCATCACCGGAATTTTCTTCATTGCTTACACTTTCGCAAAGCGCGAGACTGCACCAAAGTGGGTTGTGCCTACCATTGGTCTGCTCACCGTGCTTAACGTGATTTTTGCTGTAGTCCTTGGTGTTGTCAACGCATAAAACAACTAAGCCAAAGCTTGGTAATAAGCGAGTAACCGGCAAAGAGCAGTACTACACCCCCACCGATCTTGCTGAGTCGTTGATCGCCGAGGTTCTGGTATTCGTTCCCGACTTGGCTGAACGCACAATTCTGGAACCAGCCGGTGGCACCGGGGCTTTTTTGAAGGCCGCTGCCAAGGCTGGTGCGAAAGATTTATTGTCATTCGACATTGAGCCAAAGTACGCCGGCGTGAAGAAGCAAAACTTCTTGCAGGCAGAAATTTCGGGAACCAACGCGGTCACGATTTCGAATCCTCCTTTTGGTCGAAACAACTCGCTGTCAATTCCGTTTTTCAACAAGGCGGCAGATCACAGTGAATTCATTTGTTTCATCGTGCCGCGTTCATGGCGCAAGTGGTCAGTAATAAATCGCCTAGATCGGCACTTTCACCTGGTCGCCGATCACGACATACAAATTGATTACGAAGATGAGTCTGGGCAAAAGTTATCGGTAAAAAATAACTTAGCCACCTGCTTTCAGATTTGGCAACGCCGGCCAGTACTGCGACCAAAGTACGCCGTGGCCGATCAAGGCTTGGTGGAAAAGAGCGATGCAAGCAGTGCCGATGTTGCTCTAACGATTTTTGGCTTTGGTTGTGGAAAGGTGCTAACCGATTTTGAACGCAAGCCAAACACCACCAAGATGTTTTTGAAGTTGCACCACCCGGGGGCGCTAGCTGCCTTACAGAGCGTGGACTTCACTAAGTTTTCAAAGAACACCGCCTATACCCAGGCACTGTCTTTGCCAGAGATTAATTACCTGCTGAACGAGCGTATTTTGGGGAATCCACACCTAATAGAAAAGGTTGACTAAAGAATGAGCATGATGGGTGGCCGCGGCCGCGGTCCGAACGGACCAGCAGGGTTTAGAAAACACGACAAAAACGCACCTAAGGCTAAGTTCAATCAATTGTGGCCTTACTTGGCGGAACACAAAGGCTCGCTAATTGTTGCCGTGGTTCTTTCGCTGATTGGCGCGGCTGTAAGCCTTGCCCAGCCCCTTGTAGTTGGTCAGGTAATCACTGCGGTGCAGACCGGCAAAGACCTTGGCTACCTGGTTTGGATCCTGATTGCCGTTGTTATTGGTAGCGCAATGGCAAGCGGTGCCCTTTACTACGTGTTGGCAAAGGCTGGCGAGGGAGTGGTTTTCTCGGCACGTGGTCAGCTGGCCACCCGCCTATTGCGCCTACCGATTCCGGAATACGACCTTCGTCGAACCGGTGACCTGGTATCTCGTGTTTCATCAGACACCACCTTGCTTCGCGCGGTCCTCACCCAGGGCCTGGTTGACGCCGCCGGTGGCGCACTAATTTTCGTTGGCTCTGTGGTTGCCATGGCAATCATCGACCCAATTTTGCTTGGGCTAACCCTGTTGATGATTTCTCTTGCTGTTGCTTCAATTGGTTTTTCTGCTCGCCGAATTCGTTCGGCAACCACAAAGGCTCAAGAACGCGTTGGCGATATGTCAGCTTCCGTTGAACGCGCGCTTTCTGCGGTTCGCACAATTCGCGCGGCAAGTGCCGAAACCCGCGAGAGTCAACAGATCCAAAACGATGCCCGCGAGGCATACCTGCAGGGCGTAAAGATTGCCAAGATCAATGCGGGTGTGACTCCTATTGGTGGCCTTGCTGCCAACGGCGCATTCATCGTTGTGCTTGGAGTTGGTGGCTACCGCGTTGCCAGCGGAGATACTCCGGTTGCCAGCTTGGTCACATTCATCTTGCTGATGTTCCTGATGATTCGTCCGGTTGGTCAGGCATTCGGGGCCTATAGCTCAGTACAAACCGGACTTGGCGCACTTGCCCGCATTCAAGAAGTTCTGGATATTCCACTTGAAGACACCGATGCCGAACGCAAGGATGCACCAAAGCGAAAAGCGGTTAATGAGACCGCTATTGAATTCAAGAAAGTTTCATTTGGTTATGCCGGTCAACCAAACCCAGATGGCACTATTGGCGAATCACGCACCGTGCTTGACAAGGTTTCGTTCAAGATTGAGCGCGGTTCTCGCGTTGCAATCGTTGGACCATCGGGTTCAGGTAAATCAACCACCTTCTCTTTGATTGAGCGTTTCTATGAACCACAGAGCGGCGAGATTCTGCTGGACGGTCAGCAAGTGCAATCCATCACCCGTGGTGCGCTGCGTTCACAAATTGGCTACGTTGAGCAGGACGCCCCGGTGCTTGCCGGAAGCATTCGCGAAAACCTTTTGATTGGTGCACCAGATGCCACCGATAAGCAGCTGAAAGAAGTACTGCGCGAGGTAAACCTGACTGACGTTCTAAAACGAGACAAGCGAGGACTTGATGCCGAAGTTGGCGAACAAGGCATCATGCTCTCCGGTGGTGAACGTCAGCGATTGGCCATTGCTCGTACGCTACTTGCTGCTCCCCCAATTTTGTTGCTTGATGAATCAACCTCAAGCCTTGACGGAATTAACGAGCAGCTGATGCGCGAGGCCATTGACTCTGTGGCTAAGAACCGAACCATGATTGTGATTGCTCACCGCCTGTCAACCGTGATCGACAGCGACCAGATCATCGTCCTAGAGAAGGGCAAGATTCTGGGCGTTGGCTCTCACAAGCAGTTGGTCAAGACCGTACCTCTTTATAAGGAGCTGGCCAAGAGCCAAATGTTGGCTTAGCGGCGGCAATTGTTACGAACAGTTTCGTAATCTTACGAAGTGCTACATAGGCCTTGGCGCCTGGCAATTGTCCATAGGTAACCTTGGGGAAACCCCAAAACCTAAGGAACTTGACCATGCCTCTTTATGTTGCCGAACTAGACACCACCGCCGATTCAGATATTGAGTCTGTGCTTGGCAAGACCGCCACTGCGGCTGCCGCTAACGGTGGCGAGTTCATCGAAAGCCAGGTCACTGCAAACCACAACCGCGTATTTGCAGTTCTAGAGCACACCAATGTAAATGCCCTGCGCAGTGATCTAACTGCGGCCGGCCTTAAGGTCGACGAACTGGCATCGGTTCGTTTGATTGGAGCCGAACTAGAAGACATCAAGAAGCTAAAGCCGGCCGGTCAGTACCTTGTTGAGTGGGATTTTCCAGAGGGCCTAACTATGGACAAGTACCTGGCTCGCAAAGCAGAGAAGTCACCGCTTTACAACGACATTGAAGACGTGAAGTTCTTGCGCACTTATGTGCGTGAAGACATGGTGAAATGCTTATGCTTCTACGACGGTGACAGCGAAGACGCAGTGGTTGCTGCACGCCAGGTTGTTGACACGCCTATCTCACGTTTGCACAAGCTAGAAGGCTAATCATGTCTACGCCTGCATTTTCGGAACTACTTACTCGCGTTGAAGAGTCTGCAAAGGACACCGATCAGCTAATTGCTACCGATCACAATCTGCGCGACACCTTGCTTGAAATTGTTGCTTCTGGATTTACCGCGCATGGACTTTCAGATAGTGCGCAGCCAATCTCGGCACAGGCGGAAATTATTAAGGAACTTGCTACCAAGTGCGTAAGCTCTGCTTTCGTGACCTGGTCACACCGCATGACAACTGAGTATATTGATCGCTGGGCTAGCCAAGAAATCAAGGAAGAGTTTCTAGAGGAATTGCGCCTGGGTAAGCGCGTTGGTTCAACCGCCCTGGCAACTGCACTTGCTGACAAATCAGGTAAAGAACTATTGCCAATTACTTTCGAAGAAGTTGATGGCGATTTCATCATCAATGGTGTGATTCCATGGGCTTCGAACCTTTACAACGACACCTTGATTGTTTTTGCCGCTCGAAATGAAGTAACAGAGGAGCGCGTTGTTTTCGCATCGGTGCTGTCTGCACCTGGAACCACAGTGAAGCCTGCCGGCGAATTGCTAGGACTGAACGCAACTGCATCAGGCACAGTAAAGTTCCAGGGACTGCGGGTTCCGGCAGCCAACGTACTCACTCGCAATGTGAACTTGTTCCTTGGCCAGATGCGTCCGCGCTTTTTGGTGTTACAAACCGCTTTCTGCCTTGGCCTAACCAAAGCCTCACTTGAATCAATTGCTACCGCACCTAGCTCGGCTCCCTTTGCAGAGGACATTGCAAATTTCCTGGCCCAGTATGAGCGCCTATCCAGCGATCTCGCGCGCCTCAGTGCAGCACTTGAGGTCTACCCTGCCCCAGGCAACGGTCACTCTCCACTTGAGTATCTGCGACTTCGTCTGAATGCTGCAGAACTCGCCCAAGCCACTACTCGCGTTGAGTTGGCTACCATCGGTGGCCGCGGCTACTACAGCGCCAGCGACACTTCTCGTCGCATTCGTGAATCACTTTTCTTGTCTGTGCAAGCCCCTACTGAAGGGAGCCTGCGTTGGGAAATCTCGCAGCTAGCCTCGTAGACGTTTCAATCAAGCGCGGATCAGGTCTTCGTTCAACCACGGTTGTCAAGGACTTATCTTTCGACATCGCACGCGGTGAAATTCTTGCGCTCGTGGGAACCTCTGGCCGTGGTAAGACCACGGTCTTGCACGCCCTGGCTGGGCTTATTGGTGTTTCAAAGGGTGACATTGTTCACCACTCAATCAACACCGATGTTGGTCGCGCGACCGGAGTGGTATTTCAAGACGCTCTTTTGCTGCCATGGCTTACCGTAAATCAAAACATTCGATTGGGTTATAAGTTCAAGGCCAACCGCAGTGGAACCAAGTCTGATTTTGATGCGCGAGTAGTTTCACTGCTAGACATTCTTGGCATTAAAGATCTTGCTGACCGCAAAGTTTCTGAACTTTCTGGCGGGCAGGCCCAGCGCGTTGCGATTGCCCGCACCGTTGCTACCCAGCCGCGCGTACTGCTTCTTGACGAACCATTTTCTGCACTAGATGCGGCAACCAGAGGCGCACTGCAGAACTGGTTGATCGAACTTCGCAATATGCTTCAGCTAACTGTGGTCATTGTGACCCACGACATTGACGAGGCACTCACCCTTGCCGACCGAGTACTGGTACTGCCAGCGCAAGGTGAGACCCTAAAGATTTTCAGCTCAACTGAAAAAAGCAACACCAACAAAATCAAGCAAGAGATCTTGGCGTCACTTGCCTCATACGAAATCTAGGAAATCAATAATGACAAACGAAAACTTTGAAGCAGCCTGCGCTCATGACACCGATTCATGGTTCGATCGCCGCACAATGTTGCGTATTGGAGCCGCTTCTGCCGCAGCAGCTGCCGTTGTTGGTTTTGGTGAGGCTGTGCCTGCTTCTGCTGCTAACTGGAGCGATAACCTTGGCACCCTGAAGATTGGTTACCTACCGATCACCGATGCAGCACCTTTGCTAATTGGTAAAGCAAATGGTCTTTTCTCTAAGGCCGGCATTAAGACAGCCGACCCAACCCTTTTCCGCTCCTGGCCAGCTCTTGTAGAGGCATTCTCAGCGAAGCAAGTAGACATCATC
Source organism: Actinomycetota bacterium (assembly GCA_039804765.1). Lineage (GTDB taxonomy): Bacteria > Actinomycetota > Actinomycetes > Actinomycetales > Microbacteriaceae > Rhodoluna. The sequence continues at coordinate 10,766 of JBDLVL010000065.1, forward strand.
CATGTGCTAATGCCTCTTGCCCTGCAGGTGAAGTTTGCATCCAAACAAGATGTTAAGGTCCTGACCTGGAACCACACCAATGGTTCTGCAATTACCGTTGCCAAGAGCATCAACAACATCAGCGACTTGGCTGGCAAGACCGTGGCAATTCCCCACTGGTTCTCACTGCACAACGTAATCATTCAGCAGGCCTTCAAGACCGCTGGACTAAAGGCAATCATCAAGGGTGACGCATCTGCTGCTGACAACACAGTCAAGCTGGTTCCAGCTGCACCTGCCGACATGCCAGTTCAGTTGGCCGCTGGTCAGATTGCCGGTTATGTTGTGGCCGAGCCTTTCAACGCTTTGGCTGAGGTTAAGGGAATCGGAAAGATCCTGCGTTTCTCTGGTGACATCTGGAAGGACCACGCTTGCTGCGTGACTCTAGTTCGTGGTGACCTAGTAAAGAACAACCCAAATGCAGCACAGGCGATTGCCAATGTAATTGCTGAGGCTCAGTTGATTATTGAACGCGATCGCAACCAGGCAGCAATAAACCTTTCAACCGGTGGCTACCTCCCTCAGGATGTAAAGGCAATTAAGAAGGCGCTTGCCGACTACACAACTGCCGAGTACCCAGCAGCAATTACTCACCCAGAGTGGAAGTCACAACGAATCAACTTCCAGCCTTTCCCATTCCCTAGCTACACAGTTGAATTGGTAAAGCGATTGAAGTCAACGGTTGTTGATGCAGACAAGACTTTTCTTGACTCGATTGACATCAAAAAGGTCCACACCCAGTTGGTGGCTGTTGGTTTCGCTGAAAAGGCAATTACTAAGAATGGTGGCAATGCCAAATACGGACTTCCTAAGTCGCTAACACGCAAGGAAGTTATTTCTTAATGCCAAAACTAGTTAGTGCACTGACTCGAATCGGGGCGGTTATCGCAGCAATTTTGCTGTGGTGGATCAGCACCGATGTGTGGTCTGTTGATAATCCGATCCTGGGAGCAATGAGCCCAGTTGACGCCGTTGACGCACTAACTAAGCAACTTATTGGCGGAACTATCGTCGAAACTGTTGCGGTGAGCCTAGGCCGCCTGCTTGGTGGTCTACTCATCGCAACGGTTATCGGTGTGATTCTTGGTTTGGCAATTGGTTCACGCAAACGAGTTGATGAAGCCACCTCTGTAATCATTCAATTTCTTAGAATGGTTTCGCCGCTTGCCTGGACGCCGATTGCGATTGTTCTTTTTGGCATTGGCAGCCCGCCGGTTGTTTTCCTGATTGCAATTGCTGCGGTCTGGCCCGTGACAATGAACACCGTTGCCGGAGTACGCGCGTTAGACCCAAACTGGGGGCTACTTGCTAGATCTCTTGGCGCCACCCCGTTTGAAATCCTAAAGACAATCGTGGTACCAGGAATTCGCCCGCACGTGCTCACTGGAATTCGCTTGGCACTAGGAGTGGCCTGGATTGTGATTGTTCCTGCCGAAATGCTTGGCGTTGATTCCGGCCTGGGATACCAGATTCTAAATGCGCGTGACCAGCTGGATTACTCACTATTGGCGGCCATCATGCTGCTGATTGGTGTAATTGGTTACAGCCTGGACTGGCTAACTCAGTGGTCCTTCAAGCGCTGGGTGGCCGCCACCGCCTAATTATTGCCGCCCAAACCTCAGTGTTAGATTGGGGTTATGAGCCCAATGAAGCAGCTCGCCCACTATGGCGAACCAACTGATCGTGCCACAGCCCTAGCCCTAGATGCAGCCGATCCACTGGCGAAATACAAGCAGGCCTTCCAAATCAGCGACCCTGATCTTTGCTACCTAGACGGAAATTCGCTGGGTCGCATGCCGCTTGCATCCATCAAGGCAGTGAACGATTTCCTAACTCACGAGTGGGGCAAAGAACTGGTTGACGGCTGGGCTCACTGGATTGATGAGGCACAGGCCGCCGGTAACCTGCTTGGTCGTGCAACTCTTGGCGCAGCCGAGGGTCAGACCCTGGTGCAAGACACTACATCGGTGAACTTTTATCAACTGTGCAATGCGGCGATTAAGGCACGTCCTGGTCGCCAGACCGTGATCATTGACTCGTCAAACTTTCCTACCGACCGATACATTCTTGATGGCATCGCCAAGGACCTTGGCCTAAAGCTGATCACGCTGAACAACGATGGCATGGGTGGGCCTGGCCAAATTGATGTTGATGCAGATTGCGAACTAATCACTCCGGAAATTCTGGAACCGTTCTTGAACGACGACGTTGCGTTGGTAACCCTGCAGGTAATTCACTATCGCTCCGGTTCACGCCCAGATGTAAAGGCCATCACCGATGTCGTGCGCAAGCACGGCGGCTTGGTGGTTTGGGACGCCTCTCACGCCGGTGGCGCAATTGATTTGCAGTTTGACGAGTGGGGCGTAGACCTAGCCGTTGGCTGCACCTATAAGTACGGAAACTCGGGCCCAGGTTCACCGGCTTGGCTTTACGTAAATAAATCAATTCAGTCACAGGTACTGCCAACCATCCAAGGCTGGTTCGCTAACGACAAGCAGTTTGAAATGGGTCCGTTCTTTGAACCGGCCGATCACATTCGCCGATTCCAAATTGCCAGCCCATCAATCATTGGCATTCGCGCTATGCAGGCCAGCTACTCAATGATTGAGGAGGCCGGAATGCAGGCAATCAGCCAGAAGGCCGCACTTGGCACCGAGATGATTCTTGCGCTTTACGATGCCTGGTTGGCACCTCTTGGCTTCACGCTACTTACCCCGCGCGATCACAACAAGCGCGGTGGCCACATCACCGTTGGTCACCCAGATGCCAAAAAAATTGCTGCCGCAATGCGCGCCATGACCAACACCATTCCGGACTACCGCACACCAGATTCAATTCGCCTTGCAATCGCACCGCTACCTACGAGCTACACAGAGGTTTACGATGGTCTGCAGCGCATGCGCGATTTGGTGGCAAGCAAGAAGTATCTAGAGATTCAAGACAACGGAAGCCGAGTCACCTAAGCATGGGCGAGCAAGATAAAAAAGCCATCACCTACATCAGCTACCTAAAGGTTGATGAGCTGCTTGAGTTGCAGCAGCCAGAGTCTGATGGCGAGCACGATGAGATGCTGTTCATCATCATTCACCAGACCTACGAGCTTTGGTTCAAGCAGATGCTGCACGAGATTGCCGAACTGCAGAAGACTCTAGAGTCAGGCAAGTCACACCGCTCACTTGCAATTCTTGGTCGCGTGCGCACCATCATGAAGACCTGCGTTGGCCAGCTAGACATTCTTGAAACCATGACTCCGCTGCAATTCAATACCTTCCGCGGTCGCCTGCAATCTTCAAGCGGTTTTCAGTCGGCGCAGTTCCGTGAGTTTGAGGCTGTGCTTGGTCGTCGCGACCAGGCTGGTGCCGGCGCTGAGAAACACACCGGAATGGGCATGGCCGAGCACCTGATTCCGGGATCCCCCGCTCGCGACCGCGTTGAAGCCGCCATGCAGCGTCGTTCGCTATGGGACAGCACCCTTATTTATCTTGAGTCACGCGGCCACAAGATGCCAGCTGACGTGATGAATCGCGATGTATCGGTTGGCTACACCGATCACGCTGGCGTGCAAGAAGTTTTGCTTGGTGTGCACCGCAACGACGCAGAGTCAGCAATGATTTGCGAGGCACTGGTTGACCTTGATGAAGGTTTGCAAGAGTGGCGCTACCGTCACGTCAAGATGGTTGAAAGAACCATTGGTCACAAGATGGGCAGTGGTGGATCATCCGGTGTTGGATATCTTTCGAGCACTTTGTTCCGCCCGGTCTTTGCCGACCTCTGGGCAATACGCTCTCGCTTTTAAGCTGGCGAGTTTTAGGAATTAAATTCCGCAGCTGTCACAACGTTGTAGGCCAACATCGCACGAGTCATTGGGCCAACTCCACCTGGGTTTGGCGATAGGTAACCGGCAACGCTGGCAACATCTGGGTGAACGTCACCAAGCAACTTGCCATCTGCGGCGCGAGTAATTCCAACGTCAAGCACGGCAGCGCCTGGCTTGATCCACTCCGCACGCACAAAGTGCGCAACACCAATCGCGGCAACCACGATATCTGCACGCTTTACCGCGTGCTCAAGATCGCGTGACTCAGAGTGAAGCATGGTCACGGTGCTGTCGATGCCCTTGCGAGTCATCAGCAAACCAAGTGGGCGACCCACGGTAATTCCGCGACCAATCACGGCAACCTCGGCACCCACGGTTGGCACGTTGTGGCGCTTTAGCAACTCAACGATTCCGGCAGGAGTACACGGCACCGGCGAATTCAATTCACCAGAAACGCCAAGCACCAACTTACCCAGGTTTACCGGGTGCAGACCATCAGCGTCTTTTGCCGGGTCTATTAGTTCAAGCATTTCGTTGGTGTTCAATCCAAAAGGCAACGGCAACTGCACGATGTAACCAGTTACATCTTTAGCATCGTTGAAGTCCTTGATTGCTGCACGAACATCGGCTGCGCTGGCATTAGCTGGCAGGTCAACGCGAATTGAGTGCATGCCAATCTCAGCAGAGTCACGGTGCTTGCTGGCAACGTAAGAGTGTGAGCCCGGGTCGTCGCCAACCAGCAGGGTGCCAAGTCCAGGCGTGATGCCCTTTTGCTTTAGGTGGATTACGCGTTCGGCAAGTTCAGCCTTGATTGCTTTCGCAGTGGCAAGGCCGTCAAGGCGAACCGCAGTCATAATTTGTTTACCAGTTCTACGCTTTTACCAATTTTCCAGTCCGCTGTAGAGCGGGAATGCCTCAGTTAGCTTGCGGGTACGAGCGCGAAGAGCCGCGATGTCTGGGTTTGGCACCAATACACCGGCGATGATCTCAGCGACCTCGGTGAACTGATCTGCGCCAAAGCCACGAGTAGCAAGCGCAGGAGTACCAATGCGCACACCAGATGTAACCATTGGCGGGCGTGGGTCGTTAGGAACAGAGTTGCGGTTTACGGTGATACCAACTTCGTGTAGCAAGTCTTCAGTCTCTTGACCGTTGATTGGAGCGTTGCGAAGGTCAACCAAAACCATGTGGACTTCAGTGCCGCCGGTCAGAACCTGGACGCCGTTTGCAACAACATCAGCCTGAGTCAGGCGTTTTGCAATAATGTCTGCGCCCTCAAGTGTGCGCTTCTGACGGTCCTTGAACTCATCGGTCATCGCTGCCTTGAAAGCCACGGCCTTACCAGCAATAACATGCATTAGCGGGCCTCCCTGCTGACCAGGGAAAACTGCTGAGTCAATCTTCTTTGCGTATTCTTGCTTGCAAAGAATCAAACCCGAACGGGGACCCGCAAGAGTCTTGTGCACGGTAGTTGAAACAACATCTGCGTATGGCACTGGGCTTGGGTAAAGACCAGTTGCCACCATTCCGGCAAAGTGCGCCATGTCTACCCAAAGCTTGGCGCCAACTTCGTCAGCAATCTTGCGGAATTCCGCAAAGTCAAGCTTGCGAGTGTAAGCAGACCAACCAGCAATAAGAACCGCAGGCTTAACCTCGTGAGCGCGCTTGCGCACAATGTCCATGTCAATCAAGAAAGTTTCTGGGTGCAACTCGTAAGCGTGAGCCTCGTACATTTTTCCAGAGAAGTTCAAACGCATACCGTGGGTCAAGTGTCCACCGTGTGCAAGCTCAAGACCAAGAATTCGGTCGCCAGGGTTAGCCAAAGCCATTAGTACCGCAGCGTTCGCCGATGCACCTGAGTGCGGCTGAACGTTTGCGTGGTCTGCACCAAAAAGTGCCTTCGCGCGGTCACGAGCTAGGTTCTCGGCAACGTCTACTGCCTCACAGCCACCGTAGTAACGCTTGCCTGGGTAGCCCTCGGCGTACTTGTTGGTAAGCACAGATCCCTGGGTCTGCAGGATGCCGCGAGAAACGAAGTTCTCAGACGCGATCATCTCTAGGGTGTGACGCTGGCGGTCTAGCTCGGCGGCTAGAACGGCTGCGATTTCTGGGTCAGTCTCGCTCAGTGGCGAGTTGAAAGTGGTCGGAAGCTGTGACATAGGAAACCCCTAAATTTGGCTTGGAATAGGGCAAGTCTAACATTCGGGCAGGCCCCAAAACGCCTTGAAGCACCGGCCGCAGGCAGGATCAAAATGTGCCGGTTAGGCCCAAAATATTACGTAAACTGAACAGGGCCCAAACGGGGGTCGGCCAATCTAGGAGCAATACGAACATGTCTGAACTACCACTGCCGGTGCTTATCGGTGCTTCCATGATTGTGGTTGGTGTGGCTCTGGGCGTATACGTGGCTATCAAGGCCATTTCCCGCAACCGCCGTGGCAACGACCCGCTTGGCTAAACTTGAGCCTATGACTACAGCCAATACCCACTGGGTGCTCACCCTTGTTTGCAAAGATCAGCCTGGAATCGTCCACGCTATTTCGGGGGCAATCGTGGCTGCTAACGGAAACATCACCGAATCTTCACAATTCACCTCGGACGACACCGGCCGCTTTTTTATGCGCCTGCAGATTGAGTCTGCGGTTAGCCGCGACGAGTTCGTTGGCCAAATCACCCCGATAGCCGAGCGATACGGCATGACCTGGGAACTTGACGAAGTTGGCCGCAAGATGAAGACCCTGGTTTTGGTCTCAAAGAGCGCCCACTGCTTGAACGACATGTTGTTCCGTCAGCGTGCCGGTCAGCTTCCGGTTGAGTTGCCTGTGGTTTTTGGAAACCACTCAGACCTACAGACCCTTGCCGAGTTCTACAGTGTGCCATTTGAGGTGCACCCAATCACCGGCGAATCAGACAAGCGTGCCTTCGAGGCCATGCTTCGTGACTACATCAAGACCGCTGGCATTGAGCTGATTGTTTTGGCTCGTTACATGCAGGTCTTGAGCGAGGAATTCTGTAAAGAGTTCGAGGGCAAGATCATTAACATTCACCACTCGTTCCTACCTGGCTTCAAGGGTGCAAATCCTTACGCACAGGCACATGCTCGCGGTGTGAAGCTAATTGGTGCCACTGCACACTTTGTGACCGCAGACCTAGATGAGGGTCCAATCATCGAACAAAACGTTGTTCGGGTTGAACACTCTGACTCAAAGAAGCGTTTAGTTTCTATTGGTCAAGATGTTGAATCAAAGACCCTCACCCAGGCTGTACGTTGGTTCGCCGAGCGTCGCGTGTTGCTTGACGGCGAACGCACCATTATCTTTAGCTAATTCGTCTGCCGCTTAGGCAAACTTTTTCACCAGCCTTCGGTTGCGCATTTGTCGTGCGCCCTGGACTACGCCGATTGTGGCAAGTAAACCGGAAAGACTTCCAACACCAATAATCGCGTACTGTTGCCAATCGTTTTTCTGCGCGGCTGGTGTCGTGTCATCGGTTGGATTATCTACGGTGATCTGCGGAGCATCCGGTTCATAGATTGCAATCGGCTCTTCATTAGGACTGGTTGGTAATTTGATTGCACTTGAGAACGCGTAGGTTTTACGCACCGGTTGCGCAGCGACGATTTCCAGGTTGCTGGTTGATGAATTGGTGTCTAGTTCCACCGGGGTTGGATTGGTTACCGGAGTGCTGCTTCCAGAACTTCCACTCGAGCCGCCGCCTGATCCGCCGCCTGATCCACTCGTAACCGGGGCCGGCGCTGCCGTTGGTGTTGGACTGGCAGTTGGTGTTGGCGACGCTGTTGGAGTAGCAGTGGGTGTAGGTGTAGGTGTAGGAGCCGGCGCCGGTTGGGCAATCACTGTAGTCACACTTGAAGCCGATACCGTCTGCGGCCCAGTATTACCAAGGGCATCGGCATAGCCGCCCTGTGCAATTGATAACTGCACTGAGCCCAGCGAGCAACCGGTGGTTGTGATTGTGTATCGGGTTACCGTAGTCGAGGCCATTGAAATTACACAACCGGATGCCGTACCAGTGTTGGAAACATCACTGGCGGTGAATCCAATCAACGCTTCGGTAAAGTCCACCACGAAACTTGGACTGGTGTAGCTGGTTGCGACTGCACTTGCCCAGGTTGGTGCCGATGCGCTGCGATCAACCGTCACGGTTATGAAAGCTGGTGCTGATACCGGTCCAAGATTTAGTGAAGTATCCGATACAGAATTAGGAAGCATCACCAAATATGCGCTTGCTCCATCGGCACAGGATTGCACACGCACTGTGTATTGCGTTCCCGATCCGGTTACCGAACCAATCGCACAAGAACTTCCGCCAATTGTGAAATCACTTGCAGTAAGGCCAGTCACCGATTCAGAAAAAGTCAACTGGTAATCAAAGGTCAACGCGTTGGTTGGCGATGCCGGTGAAGAAACCGTAACAGTTGGTGCCGTGCGATCAATCACCACGTCGGCACTAACAACATCTGCGCTTGGACCACTAACTGTTCCGGTTACCGCGTTAGCGAGCAACGTGAGCTTGAAGGTCCCGGCGATGCAACCAGATGCGGTGACCAAATAACTTGTGCCAGTGCCGCTTACAGCAACAGTGCTGCAGGTTGATGTTGAGCCGGTGGTTGCAAAATCGGTGCTAGTTAAACCTGTGACCGATTCGTTGAACACCACGTTGTAAGAAATGGAAGTTGAGTTAGTGAGTGTTGAACCAGGTGTGAAAGTTGTGACTGACGGTGGCATCACGTAACTGATCACTGCAACGCCTGCGCCTGAACGATACCCAGCGGTGTGCACGACTGATGCAGTGAGCGTTGGGTTGTTGTATGACGAACCACCTCCGCCACCACCACCGTTGGTGCAGCAGGCATCTACGTCTGCTCCACCGCCACCACCCCCGTAGTAGCCGCCGCCTCCGCCACCACCACCTGAGGTTGAGCTTGTGCCACCGGTTCCGCCAATACCTAAGGCGCCGGCTGTTCCCCAGGTTCCGCCGTTTGGTGAGCCGCCGTTTCCGCCGGCTGATGGAGATGCGCCTGAGCCGCCTTGGCCTTGGCCATTGGTGCCGTTACTGCCAGAAGTACCGCCCGCGGCACCGCCTGCACCGCCGGCAAATCCACCGGTACCGCCACCACCGGCAGCAACAGCAATGCGATCGGCTAGTGCGGTGGTCGAACGAATATCGGTTGCCCCACCCCCAGAGCCTTCGTCGCCACGATTTCCACCGGCAGCACCTCCGCCGTTGTAACCGCCGGCCGCTCCTGCTCCGGTAAGGCCCGCGCCACCCACGTAAATGTAGAGCGATGCCGGTGTGTTGACGAATGAGCCCTGAACTCGCCCGCCAAGTCCGCCGGTGCGTCCGCCCTGTGCGCCCATCAGATCAAAAGAAACATTTCTAGCACCCATAGGCGCTGTCCACAGGTAGTAATCGCCAGTGGCGTCAAAGGTGAGGGTGCATGTGGTTCCAACGCAAACGGGGGTTGGATTGCTGATGACTGCGCGAACCGATTGTGCAAACAATCCCCCGAACAGCACAGCAAGAATTCCTGCGGTCGAGATGAGCTTCGACCAACGCTGTGTGTTTTTCTTGTGCATGACAAAAAGCAAATAACTCCGACATCTAAATTGTCGGAGTTATCCACAAAGCCCGAAGGCTATAAGTTATGCACAGATTGTGCCTAGGCCATGCGAGCCTGAAGGTTCTCTGCTAGTGACGCTAGGAACTCGTCGGTGGTCTGGTAAGCCTGGTCCTTGCCAACAAGTGCAGCTAGGTCCTTGGTCATCTTGCCTGACTCAACGGTCTTGATGATTACGTCCTCAAGGGTCTCGGCAAATTGACGAACCTCAGGAGTGCCATCGATCTCGGCACGAGCAATCAGCGCACGTGTCCAAGCAAAGATAGATGCGATTGGGTTGGTAGAAGTCTTCTTGCCAGCCTGCCAGTCGCGGTAGTGACGAGTCACGGTACCGTGTGCAGCTTCAGCAAGAGTTGTCTTACCGTCTGGCGTGGTTAGCACGGAGGTCATCAGACCAAGTGAACCAAATCCCTGAGCAACGGTGTCTGACTGAACGTCGCCGTCGTAGTTCTTACAAGCCCAAACATAGCCACCCTCCCACTTAAGAGCGGCGGCAACCATGTCGTCGATCAATCGGTGTTCGTAGGTGATTCCTGCAGCTTTGAACTTGTCTGCATACTCAGCGTCGAATACTTCCTGGAATGCATCCTTGAATGCGCCGTCGTAGGCCTTCAAGATTGTGTTCTTGGTTGATAGGTAAACCGGGTAGTTACGTGACAAACCGTAGTTGAATGATGCACGCGCAAAGTCGCGGATCGAATCCATGAAGTTATACATACCCATTGCAACGCCGCCGTGCTCTGGGTAGTCAGCGATGGTCTGAGTTACAGGCTCGCCAACTTCTGGAGTCCAAGTGATGGTAACTCGGCCCTTGCCCGGCACTTTGAAATCGGTTGCCTTGTACTGGTCACCGTGTGCGTGACGGCCAATGATGATTGGCTTAGTCCAACCAGGTACTAGGCGTGGAACGTTTGAAATGATGATTGGCTCACGGAAAACAACACCGTCAAGAATGTTTCGGATAGTTCCGTTCGGAGACTTCCACATCTTCTTTAGCTTGAATTCTTCTACGCGAGCTTCATCAGGAGTGATAGTTGCACACTTCACACCAACACCGTGCTTCT
>JBDLVL010000066.1:0-12040 GCA_039804765.1 Actinomycetota bacterium
GTTATGGCACGTGGATCATTCCTGGTGTCACGTGAAGCAACTCGCATCCTTCTTGACCAGAAACTTGGTGGCGACATCATTTACATATCTTCCAAGAACTCAGTGTTTGCTGGTCCAAACAATATTGCTTACTCAGCAACGAAGGCCGACCAGGCACATCAGGTTCGTCTACTCGCTGCAGAACTAGGCGAACACGGCATTCGGGTAAACGGAATCAACCCCGATGGTGTCGTGCGAGGTTCAGGAATCTTCGCAAAGGGCTGGGGCGCTTCTCGTGCAAAGGTTTACGGCGTGAAAGAAGAAGACCTTGGTAAGTTCTATGCACAGCGCACTCTTCTAAAGCGTGAAGTCGTTCCAGAAAATGTCGCTAACGCGGTCATCGCTCTCACTGCTGGTGAGCTAAGCCACACCACCGGATTGCACATTCCTGTTGACGCAGGTGTTGCCGCCGCTTTCCTCAGGTAGCCAAATGTCTGAGCAGAAATCATTTGCCGCGGTTGACCTTGGCGCCTCAAGCGGCCGGGTAATTTTGGGCAAGATTTCTAAAGACAAAATTGAGTACGAAGAGGTTCATCGGTTTGGAAACGGCCCCATTGCCCGCGGCGATGGCCTTTACTGGGACATTGATTCACTAAAAGCCAATGTCATCGAGGGGTTAGCTAAGTTGGCTGGCTCCGGAATCGTGAGTATTGGCGTTGATTCTTGGGCTGTTGACTACGGTTTAGTTGATGACCAGGGCGAACTAATTCGAGACCCGCACCACTATCGTGATGATCGCAACTATCGCGGTGTCAGCGAGGTCGAGACCAAAATTAGTTCCGCGGACCTCTATAAAGAGGTAGGTCTACAGTTCTTGCCATTCAATAGCCTTTACCAACTTGCCGTAGATCAGGCAGAACAAAGCGCTCTGATTGATAAGACCGATAAAGCATTGATGATCCCTGACCTTTTTAATTTCTGGCTTTGCGGCGCAAGGCTTACCGAGCGTACCAATGCGTCTACCACTGGACTTTTCAACCCAAAGTCCAAGTGTTGGGAAAGTCCATTAATAAACAAACTAGGCATCCAAGAGCACCTACTTGCCGACATTGTTAATGAAGGCACTTACCTTGGCCGCATCACCAAAGCTGTGCAGGAGCAGACCGGATTAGATGCAAACACCCAGGTGGTGACCGTGGGGTCTCATGACACCGCATCTGCTTTCGTTGCTGTACCAAGCACCAGACCAAACTCCTTATTCGTATCAAGCGGAACTTGGAGCTTGCTGGGTGTGGAACTGGAAGAACCAATTTTGACCGATGCCGCCCGCATAGCTAATTTCACTAACGAGGGCGGAGTGGATGGCCGCATACGTTTTCTGAAAAATGTCACCGGGCTTTGGTTGCTTCAGGAGTCATCTCGTGAATGGCGTCAAAACGGTAGGACTTTTCAGATCGAACAACTAATTGAGGAGGCGACAAAACTTCCTAGGCGGTCCGTGATTGATGTCAACGACGAGAGGTTTGTTGCACCAGGTGATATGCCCTCGCGAATACAAGAAGTTTGCAAAGAAACCAATCAATGGGTGCCGGAGTCTGAAGCGGAAATTGTTCGAGTGATTTTTGATTCGCTGGTTGCAAAGTATGTTTCAGTGATTGCTGAACTCGAGAGTCTCACCCACACAGAGCTGGAGCGCATCCATATAGTTGGTGGTGGCAGTCAAAACGAGTTGCTCAACCAATTAATTTCTGATGCAACTCAACTGGAAGTTTATGCAGGTCCAGTTGAAGCAACAGCCATCGGAAACCTAGTAATTCAGGCACGTTCGGCAGGCGTGCTAGAGGGCACACTTGAAGACTTACGCGCACTCATTGCAAAGAATTTCAAAATAAAGAAGTACACCCCAAATTCCACAGGAGGAAACTAATGGGAAACATCAAGCGCCGCTTTCCAAATCCAAAAGATCTAGCGCAGCTCATGAAGTTCAAGACCCCTACTTGGAATGCTACAGAACGCCGCCTCAAAGAGGCACATACAATTTACGACCTTCGCGCAATCGCAAAGAAGCGAACCCCTACCGCACCTTTTGATTACACCGATGGCTCAGCAGATCAAGAAATCTCGTTGGCCCGTGCCCGTCAAGCTTTTGAGGACATTGAATTCCAACCAAGAATTCTGCGAGATGTTTCCGATGTTGACTTAAGTTCAATGGTGCTGGGAAAGAAAGTAACCATGCCTTTCGCCATTGCCCCAACTGGTTTCACACGCATGATGCACACCGAGGGTGAAATTGCCGGTGCACAGGCCGCCGAAGCTGCCGGCATTCCATTTTCACTTTCAACAATGGGGACACGAAGCATTGAAGAAGTAAAGGAAGCGGCACCGAACGGTCGCAACTGGTTCCAGCTCTACATGTGGAAAGATCGTGACAGAAGCATGGCGCTGGTGGAGCGCGCAGCTGCTGCAGGCTTTGACACCCTATTGCTTACCGTTGACGTTCCGGTTGCCGGTGCTCGTCTCCGCGACAAGCGCAACGGAATGACTATTCCACCTGCACTAACTTTGGGCACGGTGATTGATGCGCTACCTCGTCCGGCTTGGTGGATCAACTTTTTGACAACAGACCCTTTGAAGTTTGCATCGCTAGACAGTTGGAACGGAACCGTTGCTGAACTGTTAGACAAAATGTTTGACCCAACTGTGACATTTGATGACCTTAAGTGGATTCGTGAACAGTGGAAGGGCAAGCTGGTTGTCAAGGGAATTCAAAATGTTGAGGATGCGAAGCTAGCTGTGAAGGCGGGCGCCGATGCGGTTATTCTGTCAAACCACGGTGGCCGCCAACTAGACCGCGCACCAATTCCGTTTCACCTATTGCCTGAGACTGTTAAGGCAATTGGTAAAGATGCAGAGGTTCACGTTGATACAGGAATCATGCACGGTGCTGACATCATTGCCAGCATCGCAAAGGGCGCTAAATTCACCATGGTGGGCCGTGCGTACCTTTACGGCCTGATGGCCGGCGGTCGAGAAGGCGTAGACAAGATGATCGGCATTATGCAGAACGACATGATCCGCACAATGAAACTCTTGGGAGTGCGCTCGCTCGAGGAACTTGAGCCAGGTCACGTGAAAATCTTGGAACGCCTTTCAGCAAAACCATAATTTATGCTTAATGTATGAGCAACGACTGGAAGGCGGGGGAGCCCGATGAGGCAACCCTAAACTGGGGCGTTGCCGAGGCTGATGCCAACACAAAGGTGCGCATTCGCAAAGGCCAGCCAGAAATCAAGCACATACCCTTTTATAAGTTTCCCTATTACCCCGATGTCCTTGACCTGCGTAAGTGCGGCTACGAGATTGAAAACTTTGCACCAATCTTTGATCAGTTAGACGAAGCGCACTACCGCCACGCAATGGTGGCCCACATTTTGCTGCATCTTCCAACAGATGATTACGGCCGCATGGGAGATGGATCCGGTGGAAACCAACTTTGGAATCCTCGTCGCGCCCGCGAACTTGAATTCGAAATCCGTGCAGCGTTGCATCGATTCGGCCTTAGTGATGTGCCAACTCTGCTGCGCAGAATGATTGGTAAGGCATTACCCGGTGACAGCATGACGCACATCGGTGTGGATTTATTGAATGTATTTTTCTGGGCGGCACTTGCAAAAGTCGCTCGCGATTTTGCCTGGCGAGCACCTAATTTGGAATATGCCGCAGAGTACCTTGAGTATCCGGTGAAACGGGCCTTCGTAGTTGCGAATTAAATTATTCTGCAGCTGTAGCACCAACAGATGCTTTTAGTCCTAGGCTCAACAGTTGTAGCGCAGGCTTCTTTTCTGGTGCAAGTTTGCGATACGCACTTGGTGTCATTCCAACCTCGGTCAGAAATTGACGATTGAAGTTTGCAAGATTTGTGTAACCAACTGCCTCACTAATTTCTGCAACAGAATCTTTTGTTTGGTCAAGAAGTCTGCAAGAGTGTGCAATGCGCAACTTTTTAACCATGTCAGAAAAAGTAAAACCACTGGCTTTCTTAAAGTATTTTGAGAACGTAGGTTCAGACATGTGCGCAAGCTTGGCCGCTTCTGACATGCGAATTTCTTTAGTCAAATTCTTGAAGATGTAGGCGATACCGCTTTCTACAGCAAGTCGACCTTCATCACTTGAATCAGTCTTGAATATTTCTTGAGCCAGAAATACTTTTTCTTTTTTAGGCGAAGATGCAAACAGCTCTAAAAGTTCGAGTAAGAATCGAACTCGAGAAAAATCTGTTGCCTTGGCCATTCGTTCAATTAGAACTTCGGCACGCTCTCGTGTTTTACCGGTGAAAACAATTCCGCGACTTGATTCCTGCAGGATTTTGCGCACACCAGCAAATTCTGGAATCGCGGTAATGCATCGTTCAATCCAACCCTGGTCAAACTGAATTACCACGTCACGGTTTTCAAAAAATTCTCCGGGTTTGATGTCACTCATCCAGTCGTGTGGAAGATTCGAACCCATGAGGCTTACCTGGCCCGGCTCAAATGGGCCAATGTAGTCTCCGGCAATGAAGCTGCCGGTGCTTTTGCGAATCAGGTGGATCTCAAACTCTGGGTGATACTGCCATTTGGCAATTTCACTTGGGTAGTCATGCTCTAGCCAGCGAAATGACAACGACGGGTGAGGCGGAATTACCTCGCGAACGGGCTCTTTGTCGAGCATGGATTCGGCAATTTTTGCCGGAGTCTTGATTTTTGCAGATAACGGACTCATAACACTATTTTTCCAATCGTGAATTTTCGACGAATTCTTTGGCCAAACCTAGATTCCTTGATGCCCCTTATTTATAGCCTATTCCGATGACTAATACTATTTTGCCACCAAAATGGCCGAATTGTCTAGCGCTTACAGTGGAAAAAAAGTATCAGAAGTAGAGGGCTAAAAAGACCATTTTTTGTTGGCTCGATTATGGGTGTGTTCTATCTTCATTACTACAGAGGTGAGATTGGTCAGTTGATGCGCTTATTGACTTTCCTTTCCATGAGATTTCGGCACCAAGAATTCGACTGGACAATCTCACTTCTTGCACAAACAAACAACAAAGGAGTTCGGATGCTTTTCAGTAAGAAAGTGAACGCAGCAGGGGCAATTGTTGCTACCTCTGCGTTGGTACTGGGTGCAGTTGGCCTAGGTACCACAGCTGCTAACGCAGCAACAACTATCACCGTTGCAACTGTTAACAACGGAAACATGAAGGACATGGAAAGCCTTAAGGGTGAGTTCGAAAAGGCTAACCCTGGCATCACCGTGAAGTTCCAGGTTCTAGAAGAAGGCGACCTTCGTGCGAAGGTAACCACCGACATCGCTACCGGCGGTGGCGCATACGACGTAATCACCATTGGTGCTTACGAAGTTCCAATGTGGGGAGCCGACAAGAAGCTTGTTGACCTAACCGCTGATCTAGCAGACCCTGCGTACGACGTGAAGGACATCCTTCCTCCAGTACGTGCCGCTCTATCTGTAAAGGGCAAGCAGTACGCTGTTCCTTTCTACGGTGAGTCATCAATCTTGATGTACAACAAGGACATCCTGAAGGCAAAGGGCATCACCATGCCAAACAAGCCAACCTGGCAGCAGGTAGCAGATATCGCTAAGAAGGTTAAGACTTCAAAGACTGCTGGTATCTGTATGCGTGGAAAGCCTGGCTGGGGTGACTTGTTCGCACCACTAACTACCGTTGTTCAGACTTTCGGTGGATCATGGTACGACATGAAGTGGAACGCACAGGTTAACGCAAAGCCTTTCGTAGAGGCTGTTACCTTCTACAAGAACCTTCTTGACACCGCAGGTGAGAAGGACCCAGTGAGCTACAGCTTCAACGAATGCTTGACCTCACTAAAGGAAAAGAAGTCAGCTATGTGGGTTGACGCATCTGTTGCAGCTTCAATGCTTGAGGCAAAGGACTCACCAGTTGCAGGTCACATGGGCTACGTACACGCTCCTGTTTACAAGACCAAGGAATCTGGTTGGCTATGGAGCTGGAACCTTGCTGTTCCAGCTAGCACCAAGCAGAAGGATGCTGCGGTTAAGTTCGTGAAGTGGGCTACTAGCAAGGAATACCACCAGCTAGTTGGTAAGACACTAGGTTGGGCATCTGTTCCTCCTGGCGCACGTACCTCAACCTACTCAATCCCTGAGTACAAGAAAGCTGCATCAGCTTTCGCAAAGATCACTCTTGAGGTTATGAGCTCAGTAAACCCTAAGCAGCCTGGTCTAAACCCACAGCCATGGACTGGTATCCAGTTCGTTGCTATTCCTGAGTTCCAGGATGTAGGTAACAAGGTTGCACAGCTAGTTGCAGATGCACTTGCAGGTCGCAAGACCGTAAAGGCAGCTCTTGATGCAGGTCAGAAGATCGCTCAAGCAGCAGGTAACAAGCACAAGTAAAAACTGATTAAAGGTTCGGGGTCGGTCGGATTCGGCCGGCCCCGAATTAATCAGTTAGAAATACAATTAACTTTCGCAACACCTAGAAACAGGAAACAAAATGCCAACAGCAATTGCCAAGGTCGGTAAGGCTGCAAAACTCAGCCCAGACGCCAAACGAAAAGCTTGGGTCGCTCGATCACTGATTTTGCCAGCACTTATTTTTGGCATTGTTCTTACTCAAATTCCGTTTCTAACCACTATTGGGTACTCGCTGTTCACATGGAACTTGATGTACCCAGACGACATTCACTTTGCCGGCATTGATAACTTCGTAAACGTTTTCACCATGGGTGAACTTGTTCCTTCGATCATTGCAACCGTTTTAATCACAACTTCGGCAGTTGTGCTCTCACTTCTTTTGGGCCTGTTCTTCGCAATCTTGCTGGACAGAAAATTCTTTGGTCAGGGAATCGCCCGCACACTAATGATCACCCCATTCTTGGTAATGCCAGCTGCGGCATCACTTATTTGGAAGTACTCAATGTTCGACACCAACATTGGTATTTTGAACTGGCTTAACTCAGTCTTTGGATTACCCGTGATTTCTTGGAGCACCGATCTTCCGTTGCTCACTGTGATCATTGTGCTTACCTGGCAGTACACACCATTCATGATGTTGATTTTGTTAGCCGGTCTGCAGAGTCAGAGCCGCGAGGTACTTGAGGCAGCATCGGTTGATGGATCAGGAATTTTCCGCACTTTCCAGTGGATCACCCTGCCGCACTTACGCCAGTACATTGAGATTGCAACCCTACTTGGCACCATCATGTTGCTTCAGGTCTTTGACCCGATTGCGATCATGACTAAGGGAACTGGTGACACCAAGACCCTGGCATACCTTCTATATGAACGAGCCTTTATTGGCCTGGATGTGGGTGAGGCAGCAGCCTACGGTGTGGTCACAGTTATTTTGACCATGATCACCGCGACCATCGCGCTACGCACCGTATTCAAGGTATTCATGGCCGGAGGTGCCCGCTAATGCGCAAGATTAGAAAATCACTAGCCAGCCTGTTCACCTGGGTTCTGGTTCTAGCCTTCTTCTTCCCGGTTCTATGGATGTTCATCAACTCGTTCAAGACTGAGCAGTTGGCTTCAACCATTCCGCCATCATTCATCTTCGAGCCAACTCTCAAAGAATTTGGAATTGCCATGGACCGTGGCATGGCCGATTACTTAGTTCACTCTCTGGTTGCCAGCGTTAGCTCAACCCTCTTGGTGTTGTTGCTTGCCTTCCCGGCAGCGTACGCGCTTAGCATTCGTCCAATCAAGAATGTGCAAGACGCGTTGGCATTCTTTATCTCAACTCGATTCATGCCAGCTGCAGCATCTATCTTGCCGCTCTACATGATCTTTAAGACTCTTGGTGTACTCGACAACGTAGGCGCATTGTCATTGGTTTACGCAGCCATGAACTTACCGATTGCGGTTTGGATGATGCGTTCATTCCTTAGTGAAGTACCGGTTGAGCTTGTTGAGGCGTCACAGATTGACGGCGCGAACTTGCGCGTTGAAATGTCACGCGTAGTTTTGCCTATCGTGATGCCAGGTATTGCAGCAGTTGCGCTAATTTGTTTCATCTTCTCTTGGAACGAATACTTCTTAGCAAACCTTCTAACCAGCTTTGACGCTGGAACAACACCACCGTTCCTTGGAAGTTTTGTGGATGGTCGCGGTTTGTTCCTTGGTTCGCTATCTGCAGCCGCAACTATTGCTGCACTTCCGGTGATCATCGCCGGTTGGTTGGCCCAGAAGCAGCTTGTACGCGGCCTTGCAATGGGAGCGATCAAGTAAATGGCAACACTGAGTAATGCAACTTTGTCGCAGGTTGATTCAAAAGTTGCCACGCCTAAGTACGATCGCGCTGCGTTAAAAACCGGAATAGTTCATTTTGGCGTTGGAGGCTTCCACCGCGCACACGAGGCAGTGACGCTAGACAATCTGTTCAACGACGGCATTTCAACTGACTGGGCGATCTGTGGCGTTGGTTTGTTGCCAAACGACCTAAAGATGAAGCAGGTGTTCGACGAACAAGACTGCCTATACACACTCACTTTGAAGCACCCCGATGGCCGCCGCGAAGCAAGAGTTATTGGCAGCATCATCGAGTACATCTTTGGTCCAGAAAATCCTGAGGCGCTAATTGAAAAATTGGCAAGCCCAGATACCCGCATTGTTTCCCTGACCATTACAGAGGGCGGTTACAACTTTGATCGCGTGAGCGGTGAGTTCGATGCAAGCTACCCAGCTGTTGCAGCTGACCTAGCCGAGGGCCGGGTTCCCACCACAGTCTTTGGCTACATCTTTGCTGGTCTAAAGTTGCGCCGCGAACGCGGCATTGCGCCTTTCACCGTGATGTCTTGCGACAACATTCAGGGCAACGGCGACATAGCCAAGAAGATGTTCACCGCATTTGCCAGCCTGAAAGATGCTGAGTTTGGCGACTGGATGACCGCGAACGTGGCATTCCCTAACTCAATGGTTGACCGCATCACCCCGGTGACAGCTCCGGAAGACATTGCCGAGGCCCAGGCAAACACTGGCCTTAGCGAGGGCTGGCCGGTAGTTGCCGAACCTTTCTTCCAGTGGGTTATCGAGGATCACTTTCCATTGGGCCGCCCAGCTTTTGAAAAAGTTGGCGTTCAAATGGTTGAAGACGTAATGCCTTACGAGCTTATGAAGTTGCGCTTGCTAAACGCCAGCCACCAGGGGCTTACCTACTTTGGTTACCTAAGCGGTTACCGTTATGCGCACGAAGCAACCACCGATCCAGCAATATCGGGGTTCCTGCTTCGCTATATGAACGAAGAGGCAACTCCAACTTTGCTACCGGTGCCGGGAATTGATTTGACCGCGTACAAGAACCAGCTGATTGAGCGTTTCTCAAACCCTGAGGTGAAAGACACCTTGGCTCGTTTGTGTGCCGAATCTTCCGACCGCATTCCAAAGTGGTTGGTACCGGTTGTGCACGATCAAATTGCTAAGGGCGGTCAGGTAAAACTTTCTGCAGCAATCGTGGCAAGTTGGGCGCGCTACGCTGAGGGCGTTGACGAACAGGGCGAAGAAATCAACGTGGTTGACCCGTTGAAAGACGAGTTGATTCCCATTGCCAAGTCACAGCGTGAAAACCCACTTGCATTTATTCAAAACGAAAAACTTTTTGGCAATCTTGCCAAGAATGAATCATTCCGCACTGCATATCTAGAAGCACTGAACTCACTATTTGAAAACGGCGCACACAAGACTGTTCAGGCGCTTGCCTAGGAAATTATGAAAGCCTCATTCCTGATTCGCGAAGGCGAAGTAGAAGTTCGTGACATTGATGTTCCAATTCTTGATGTTGACGAAGTATTGGTTCGAGTTGCGTCGGTTGGTGTTTGCGGAAGTGACGTGCACTATTACCAACACGGAAAGATTGGGCCTTACGTTGTAGAGCAGCCAATGATTCTTGGTCACGAACTATCGGGAACAATTGAAGCCGTAGGTTCAGCGGTTGACCCAAGTCGCATTGGCAAGCGCGTTGCAGTTGAACCACAGCGCCCTTGTAAAAACTGCGAGCAGTGCAAGGCTGGCCGTTACAACCTTTGCCCTAACATTGAGTTCTACGCGACGCCACCAATCGATGGTGCATTTGCCGAGTTTGTAAAAATTCAGAGCGAGTTTGCTTTTGACATTCCTGATTCAGTTAGCTTCGATGCCGCTGCGTTGATTGAGCCGCTATCGGTTGGTATTTGGGCGTGCAAGCGCGCAGAGATTGGCCCGGGTAGTCGCGTGTTGATCGCTGGCGCTGGACCAATCGGAATCATCATGGCGCAGACCGCTGCTTACCTTGGTGCTGCCGAAGTTATCGTCACCGATATTTCCGAAGACCGCCGAAATTTTGCGATGAAGTACGGCGCAACCAAAACTCTGGACCCACGGGTTGACCAGATTGAAGGCCTTGAAGTTAACGCGTTCATTGATGCATCAGGTGTGGCGCAAGCCGTTTACCAGGGCATCAAGGGCGTTGGCCCGGCAGGCCGCGTGATCTTGGTGGGCATGGGCAACGACGACGTTACACTTCCGGTTTCTTACATTCAGAACAAAGAGATCTGGGTATCGGGCGTCTTCCGCTACGCAAACACCTGGCCAACCGGAATTGAAATGGTTGCTAGCGGCAAGGTGAACCTAGACGTTCTAGTCACACACCGATACGGCCTGAACGAGGTGGTCGACGCTTTGAACTCCGGCAAGCTACCGGGCGCACTCAAGACGATTGTTGAGCCAGGCCGCTAATGAGGCTAGTGGCGGGTGTGGATTCATCCACCCAATCTTGCAAGGTGCTAATTCGTGATTTAGCTACCGGCCAGATTGTTCGCCAGGGGTCGGCAAAGCACCCCGATGGCAGCGAAGTAGATCCAAACGCATGGTGGAGCGCACTGCAAGAGGCAATCGTCGTCGCCGGCGGGCTTGATGGCGTTGAGGCAATATCTGTTGCCGCACAGCAGCACGGCATGGTGGCCCTAGATGCCGATGGCAATGTGATTCGCAAGGCACTACTTTGGAACGACACAAGAAGTGCGGGCGCTGCATCGGATTTGATTTTAGAAATTGGCGCCGACAAATTTGTAAAGCTAACCGGATCAGTTCCGGTTGCATCATTCACGATTACTAAATTGCGTTGGTTGCGCGACAACGAACCAGCCAATGCTGCGAAGGTTGCTGCCGTTGCGTTGCCACACGACTGGTTGAGTTGGCGACTACTTGGCTACGGACCCGCGGGCGAAAGCAAACTTGGTCCAGAGCTTGATGCCCTAACCACCGATGCCAGCGATGCGTCTGGAACCGGATACTTCAACTCTGCAACTGGCGAATACGAATATGAATTACTTGAAACAGCTCTTGGAAAGCGTGCAATTCTGCCGCGCATTATTGCCGCGGGTGATAGTGCCGGAACAAATCCTGATGGAATTTTGATTGCCGGTGGCGCCGGTGACAACGCGGGTGCGGCACTTGGCTTGCAAATGGTGCCAGGTGACGTTGTAGTTTCAATCGGAACCAGCGGAACTGTTTTCGCGGTCACCGACGAAGTGATCAATGATTCAAACGGTATCGTTGCTGGCTTCTCTGATGCAACCGGAAACTATTTGCCAATTGCGGTGACTCTGAATGCGGCACGTGTGTTGGCTAACACCGCAGAACTTCTTGGCGTTGATTTTGATGAGTTTGCACGGTTGGCGCTAAGTGCTTCTCCGGGCAGCGATGGATTAACTCTTGTGCCTTATTACGAGGGAGAGCGCACACCTAATCTGCCAAATGCCAAAGCAAGTCTGCACGGCATGACGCTTGCCTCAACCACTAGACCTAACTTGGCACGCGCTTCAATAGAGGGAATGCTTTGCGGTTTGGCTGATGGTCTTGACGCCCTTGTTGCACTCGGTGCGCAGGTGCATCGCGTGCTACTAATCGGCGGTGGCGCGCAGAGCGCAGCTGTGCAAGAAGTTGCCAGAACAATTTTCAACTTTGCAATTCAGGTTCCGGCAATTTCGGAATACGTTGCCGAAGGTGCAGCGATTCAAGCTGCTTGGGCACTTACCGGAAATCG
>JBDLVL010000067.1:0-2690 GCA_039804765.1 Actinomycetota bacterium
TCAATTCCGCCGGCAAGTGCTGCTGCCAGCTCGCCACCAGAAGCAACGTCAATGTTCAAGCCAAGTTCGTCAATCCATCCAACGATCTCTGTGCTGAGGAACGCCTTGCTTGCGTAGTAAACCTTTGCCTGAGTGCCGATCTTTTTTGCGGCGTCAGCGAGTGCAGTTTTTGCAGCGGTTGCGCGCGCCCGGAAATCATCTTCATCGATTACATAAATTGGTGTGCCGTACTGGTTTGCAATCTCAGTGACCGGAACACCGGCGACTTCAAGCTCACCGGTTGCACGACGCTTAGCGTGACGAGGCCACACCGATTCCGCGATCGCGTTTACATCGGCTGGGTAGTCAAGCCATTCAGGTGCAAGTGGGTTAGACATTTTCTACATTCTTTCCGGCGCTGTTACACCAAGAAGCTCAAGACCATTACGAAGCACAACTCCGGCAGCATCGTTCAACCAAAGTCGAGTGCGGTGCACTGACTCAACTTCGCCACCGGAAATCGGGGTTACACGACAAGCGTCGTACCAACGGTGATAAGAACCGGCTACCTCTTCTATGTAGCGCGCAACGCGGTGTGGTTCGCGGAATTCTGCGGCCTGCGCAACCACACGTGGCAGCTCGCTTAGCTTGGCCAATAACTCTGACTCGGTGGCGTGTGACAAAAGTGAGGGATCAAAATCGGTGCGAGTAACGCCAAGGCTGGCGGCATTCTTGGCCACCTGAGCGGTGCGGGCATGTGCGTACTGCACGTAGAACACCGGGTTGTCGTTGGTTTTCTTTTGCAGCTGCTCAAGATCAATGTCTAGCTGTGAGTTGATTGATGAACGAGCCAACGCGTAACGCGCAGCATCAACGCCAACCACCTCAACCAGGTCTTCCATGGTCACAACGGTTCCGGCACGTTTTGACATGCGCACTGGCTCGCCGTCACGCATCAGGTTAACCATTTGGCCGATTAGGATTTCAAGATTCTTTCCTGGCTCGTCACCGAATGCAGCACACAGTGCCATCATGCGCGGAACATAACCGTGGTGGTCAGCACCAAGCATGTAGATGCAGCGATCAAATCCGCGCTCGCGCTTGTCTAGGTAATAGGCCAAGTCGCCGGCAATGTAGGCAGCTTCGCCATCGCTCTTAATAACAACGCGATCGCGATCGTCGCCAAAGGTAGTTGATCGCAACCAGATTGCACCGTCTTCTTCGAAGATGTGACCAAGCTCGCGCAAACGCGAAATTGCTTTTTGAACTGCGCCTGATTCGTAAAGCGAGTTCTCGTGGAAGTAGACATCAAAGTCAACTCCAAAGTCGTGCAACGATTCGCGAATCTCGCCAAACATCAAATCCACACCAGCTGCGCGGAAAGCCTCTTGAGCCTCGTCTTCTGGTAGCGAGAGGATGTCGGTTGCGGTTTCGGCTAGCACGCGATCGGCAATCTCTTGAATGTAAGCGCCGCCGTAACCATCTTCTGGCGCAGCCTCACCGCGGGCACGCGCAAGCAGCGAACGAGCAAAGCGGTCAATCTGTGCACCGTGGTCGTTGAAGTAGTACTCGCGAGTTACCTCGGCACCCTGCGCCTGAAACACACGAGCGAGCGAGTCACCCACGGCAGCCCATCGGGTTCCACCCATGTGGATTGGGCCGGTTGGGTTCGCCGAAACGAATTCAAGATTTAGCTTTACCCCGGCCAAGTCAGTGCCACGACCAAATGCTGAACCAGACTCAACGATTGCTTTGGCTAGCTCACCGGCAGCTGCAGCACTAAGAGTGATGTTAATAAAACCCGGACCTGCAATGTCTACCTTTTCAATGCCGTCCACTTTTGAAAGTTCAGCGGCAAGTAGCTCGGCAAAGGCGCGAGGGTTCATGCCAAATTTGCCAGCAAGCTGCATTGCCACGTTGGTTGCCCAGTCGCCGTGTTCGCGATTCTTTGGACGCTCAATAACAACCTCACCCGGCAGCTCGGCAGCACCAAGCGCGCCATCGGCCTGAAGGGCTGCGATGATGCGAACGATGGCCGCAGAAAGATCTGCTGGGGTCAACTTAGGTCCTTATTGAAAAGGAGGCCCAATAGGCCTCCGTTGGTTAAGATTTACCTCTAATCATACGAGAAGCGGTTGCCGCAGGCCTTTGGGATTCTGTCAATTACCGCTTACGTGGACCTAAGTCCTCTGAAATAGAAAGGCACGAACGAGGTTGCTTACTTTAAATTGGGCACAAATGCGACTCAAATGGCGCTGTTAGTCTTAACCCAGCCCTTTGCCCCTATAGCTCAGGGGATAGAGCACCGCTCTCCGGAGGCGGGTGCGCAGGTTCGATTCCTGCTAGGGGCGCAAGTAAAAAGATTTAGCACCAAAGACACAGAAAATAGGAGTCCATGTTCGGAATCGAATGGCTACAGCCTGAGGCACTTATCTCATCGTTTGGCATCTACGCGCTAATTGGTGTTTGCGCAATTGTCTTCATTGAGACTGGCTTACTGATTGGTTTCTTTTTGCCTGGTGACTCGCTGCTTTTTGTAACCGGGCTGATGATTTCCACTGGAAACGTTGTGATTCCCCTTGGCAACGAAATCTACCCGGTGCCGATTTGGCTGGGTTGTGCGGCAATTTCGCTAGCCGCCTGGCTTGGCGATCAAACTGGATATTGGATTGGCCGCAAGTCTGGTCCGGCAATTTTCAACAAAACCGATT
>JBDLVL010000068.1:0-3986 GCA_039804765.1 Actinomycetota bacterium
CTAAGCGTTGATCAAGATTGGCGCATCGGAATTTCAAAGCCAGTCTCAATTGCCGCACCTGACGCCGGGGTGCTCACCGTAATTGATTTGAAAAACACCAGCTTCCGCGCAATGGCAACCAGTGGTTCTGCCGAACGCGGCGAACACATTTGGAATCCAAAGGCAGCAGGCAAAGAAGCGCCTACCGATTTAGTGCAGGTGAGCGTGGTTGCCGAAGACTTGGTGACCGCAGACGTTTGGGCAACCGCTGCATTTGCAGCCGGTCAACGCGGAGTCGCGTTACTAAACGCCGCTCCTGGAATCGAGGCCCTGTTTATTTTGGCCAACGGCGATCTTGCCGCAACCGATAACTTTGCCCAGCTATTTGCTAGGTAATTAGCGCTTGCCCTTGAGCACGAACCTGGCCATAGACGGAAACACAATGCCGTGCATTGGGAACACCAGCCACCAGTAAAGGTGACCCCAAAGGCCCTTAGGCGCATAGGTTGCAGTCTGAGTCACCACTGACTCACCCGTCACCTCGTCAACCGCCAACTCAAATTCCAACCAGGCCAACCCCGGCATCTTCATCTCGGCGCGTAAGCGCAAAATCTTTCCTGGAATCATCTCTTCTACGCGCCAAAAGTCCACGGCATCGCCAACGATCAGCTTGTTTGGGTCGCGGCGGCCACGGCGAAGCCCAACCCCACCAACCAAACGGTCGGCAAACCCGCGCAGCTGCCAAGCCCAGGTGGCGGTGGAATATCCATTGTCACCACCGATAGATTCGATGCGCTTCCAGACCTCTAGCGAATCATCGTGACTGCGCACAGTGCGAACATCGCGATACAACGAACCGCCAGCCCAATCTGGATCGGTTGGCAGCGGATCACTTGGTGCACCCGGAATGGAAGCGCCAGACCATCTGGTTTCAACGCGAGCATCCTTGATTTTTACCAGGGCCAACTTAACTGCCTGGGCAAATGGAGTAAGCCCGCCTTCAGGCAACGGAATGTATTCGTTTATTTTTGACGGACTTGCAATTACTTCGTGCTTCAGGCTTTCAACCAACCTGCGAGCAAGCGTGTAAGGCACCGGAGTAACCAAACCAACCCAACCGCTTGATAGTCGTGGTGTAAGCACCGGAAGCGGAATGATGATTCGCTTGCGCAATCCTGCGGCCGCCGCATAGCGCTGCATCATTTCTAGATAGGTGAACACTTCCGGGCCACCAACATCAAAGACTCCGCTGATTTCGCTTGGAATACTTGACGCGCCAACTAGGTAGCGCAGCACATCTCGCACCGCGATTGGTTGAATACGATTCTTCAACCACTTCGGCGTCACCATGAACGGTAGGCGCTCGGTTAGATTGCGCAACATTTCAAACGATGCAGATCCGGAACCAATCACAACTCCGGCGCGAAGTTCAATCGTTGGCACCCCTGAATTGCGCAGCACCTCGCCGGTTCCGCTGCGGGCACTCATGTGGGCAGATAAATCATGATCATCGTTGATGATTCCACCAAGATAAATAATTCGCTTCACGTCTTGCTTTTTAGCAACTTGCGAAAATATTTTTGCGGTCTTGATTTCATCCGCTTCAAAATCCGCCTTTAGCATCAGCGAGTGAATCAGGTAGTAGGCAACATCAACTCCGGCCAGTGCTTTGTCTAGGACATCTGTGTTGGTTGCATCGCCATCAACAATTTCAACTTGATCAGCCCAATTGTGTTGCGTAACTCGGCTTGAGTTTCTTGCAAGCACGCGAACCCTATAACCCATTGCCAGCAGCTCGGGAACCAAACGGCCACCAATGTAACCGTTGGCACCGGTGACCAAACAAAGTGGCGGCTTGCCGTCGTGGCCCTGGCGCGAATGCAGCCCGGCGATCACTGGATTATTTTGCACGGCTGGTCGCTTTCTTCACGCGAATCAGAACCTCGTTGTGGCGCAATATCGGTGGAGTAAATGGCGGGTTGTAAACCGCACTGTATGCCTCGCCAACCGGCTGGTAGCCAAGCGCGCCAATCTTTGTGATCAATTCGCCCTGCAGCTCTTCAAGCTTGCTGGTATTCCACAAGCCGCGGTAACTAAGCGCCGCCACTAGCCCGCCAGGAACATCTTCAATCTCTACGCGACTAGACATTGGGTTTGGTGCACCAGCGTTTTGAACATCACTTGGCACCACAAAAGATATGCGCCATCCACCGGCACTTGGCTTTTGCTGCACCGGTGCGGTCATGGCGATTTTTTGCGAATTGGCATTCTGGCCGCTGATGTAGTTGAACAGGTATCGAAACCCGTAGCTTGAAGCCTGACGCAAGTCGGCAATGTCTGAGACATCGCAACTGGCTACTTGATACGGCGCGTAATCACGAATTTCAACGTCACCGGCTTTTTGGATGACTTTAAAGTTTGGGCGTTCAAGGGCCATGTCTTTAGGTTAGCCCTTTGCGTGACCTTTAATTCCAGGTACTTGGCGCTGGTTCTTTACCCTTTGGCAGTGCGCCGCTCGCGGCCCAATCCTCAACCCACTTTGGCAATGCTGGGCGCTGACCATTCCAGTCACCGGTGCCAGCCAAAACATCATCGGGTGTCAAAATTCCACGGGTGCGCTTTAGGAATCTGATGCGCACGATTGCCTTGGCATAAATTTCGTTGGCCACAACAAAGCGCTGTTCAAAGTAAAACGCCTGGTCGTCCCAGCCAATAACTTTTGATTCCATGTCGAACGACTGCCACGGCATCAGGGATTTTCTGAACGTGATTGTTGCCGCAACGACCACCGGGTACCAACCCAGCTTGTTCCATTTCTTCCAAACCCCGGAACGTAGTGCCAGGTCATAGCGACTCAAATCCATAAGGGTCAGGTACACACCGTTATTCATGTGGTTAAAGATGTCTAGGTCAGTGGGCCAGACTCGGTAGGTGCGGCGGCCAACAGAAAACCAGGTTTCCTTGGTGCGCAAGCGCCAGGTCAGCTTTTCATAAAGCAGTCTCAACCAAAGATTCATTTACCAAATCACCACGCGTTCGCTTGGGTCCAACCAAAGCTTGTCGCTTGGCTGAACATTGAATGCCTCGTAGAACACATCAATATTGCGCACGATCTGGTTGCAACGGAATTCCGGTGGTGAGTGTGGGTCTGTTGCCAAACGCTGCAACACCATCTCGTCGCGACCAATGGCTCGCCACGACTGACTCCACGCAATGAAGAATCGTTGCGCTGCGGTACGGCCATCAATCACCGGAGCCTGGGCACCCTTGAGCGAAAGCAAGTACGCCTTGTAGGCAATACCAAGTCCGCCAAGGTCGCCGATGTTCTCACCAATGGTCAACTCGCCATTTACCTTGTGCTCATCGCCAAGTTGTGCCGGTGATAGTTCGTTGAACTGATCGATCAGCTTCTTAGTTAGAGATTCAAATGCAGCGCGGTCGGCATCGGTCCACCATGATTGCAACGCGCCATCGCCGTCATACTTTGAACCTTGGTCGTCAAAGCCGTGGCCAATCTCGTGACCAATCACGGCGCCAATCGCTCCAAAGTTAATTGCGTCGTCGTTCTCAAGTGAGAAGAACGGTGGCTGCAGAATTGCGGCCGGGAACACGATCTCGTTGAAGCCCGGGTTGTAATAAGCATTCACGGTCTGCGGTGTCATGAACCATTCGTCACGATCAAGCGGTGCACCAATCTTGGCCGCCTCACGCTCGTGTTCAAACGCGTTCGCGCGGCGCACGTTGCCAACCAAGTCATCGCGCTTAATCACAAGCGATGAATAGTCTTTCCACTTGTCTGGGAAACCAATTTTTGGCGTGAACTTGTCTAGCTTCACCAAAGCTTTCTTTTTGGTTTCTTCGCTCATCCAATCAATTTCAAGAATGCTCTGGCGGTATGCCTCGATCAGGTAGCTAACCAATTCATCCATGCGGTGCTTGGCCTCAAGCGGAAAGTGCTTCTCAACATAAATCTGACCGATAACTTCGCCGAGCGAACCTTCGACCAA
>JBDLVL010000069.1:0-9970 GCA_039804765.1 Actinomycetota bacterium
GTGCACCCCCCGGGACTTGAACCCGGAACCCACTGATTAAGAGTCAGTTGCTCTGCCGATTGAGCTAGAGGTGCGAATCACGCTGAAACAGCGCAACGAGATAAAACTTTAGCACAATCCAAGGGCCTTTCTGGGCTCACAATTGGCCCCTAGACTTGGAAACATGAGCGCTCAAGTCCAGCTAGAAGAAGGCGCAAAGGCGCCTGGTTTCAAGGTCCTAGATCAAGACGGCAAGAAGGTTTCGCTAGCCGATTACAAGGGCCACAAGGTGATCTTGTACTTCTACCCAGCCGCATCTACCCCTGGCTGCACCAAAGAAGCCTGCGACTTCAACGACAACCTAAACCCATTCAAAAAGGCTGGCTACACCGTTCTTGGCATTAGCCCAGACGCTCCGGCCAAACTGTTGAAGTTTAAAGAAAACCAAGACCTAAACTTTCCGCTGTTGAGCGATCCAGAACTTGAGGTGCACAAGACCTACGGCGCATACGGCACCAAGTCCATGTACGGCAAGACTTACGAAGGTGTAATCCGCTCGACTTTTGCAATCGACGAGAAGGGCAAAATCACCCTGGCCCTTTATAACGTCAAAGCCACCGGACACGTGGCAATGTTGCGCAAACTATTGGGGATCTAGTTCGCCATCGGTGTTGCCCAGAGTGGCAGCCACGACTTTTTTGCTGAACAAAATTGCCAAACCAAACACCGATGGCAGGATCAGCCCCCAACCAATTGCCTGGCTGCCGAACTGTCCGCTGAAACTTGCGCTGGCCACTGCCAGCTGAATTAGCTGCCAAAAAACTCCGCCAGATCTTGCCCAGCGCTTTCCTTTTCGAAGGCCAAATCCAATGTAAATAACCCAGGCCGAAGCCGCCGCGACAAGAGCGAAAAGCGCCACTGAGGTCACCAGGCTCTTGGTCTCACCAGACACCAAAGCCAGACCCAAACGGACCGCCAGAACGCCCACAAACGCCCCCTCTGCCCACAGCAGAATGGTCGCCAAAGTCAAGCCAATTGGGGCTTTTTCAGGCCTTGTAGTCATGGGGTCCTCAATATTGGGTATTGCCATCCGGGGGTCCGTGTGGCACGATTTTTACAGGAACGAAAACCGCTTATTTAGCGTAAATCACCTTCAAGGGTTTAGTTTTCACCTCGTTTGACCAGTGGTCAAAGCAACACACTACATAAAGGAATAGCGTCACATATGGACATGAATTGGCTAAACGAATCACGTTGCCTAACCGAGGATCCGGAACTGTTTTTTCCGGTAGGTAACACAGGTCCAGCAGTTGACCAGATCGAACAGGCCAAGGCCGTTTGCCGCGAATGCGGTGTATCTACTCAGTGCCTAGAGTATGCAATCAAAGAAAACCAAGACACCGGCGTTTGGGGCGGTCTTAGCGAAGACGAGCGTAAGTCTCTGAAGCGCAAGTACGCTCGAGCACGACGTGCTGGCTAGACCAAAGTATTAGAAAATCCCACCCA
The DNA here is from genome assembly GCA_039804765.1 of Actinomycetota bacterium. GTDB lineage: Bacteria > Actinomycetota > Actinomycetes > Actinomycetales > Microbacteriaceae > Rhodoluna. The sequence continues at coordinate 1,486 of JBDLVL010000069.1, forward strand.
AGTTTGCGGGTGGGATTTCTACTTTAAGCGGGTGATTTAGAGCGGCACCGATATCGCTACTCGGGCCCCGCCCTCACTAGGTGAAGACCAGTGAATGCTGCCGCGCAGCTCACCCTCAATCAAGGTGCGAATAATTTGAGTGCCAAGGCCGGCGCCAACCTTGCCGTCAGTCAGGCCCTTGCCGTTATCAGAGACTGTGATCAGCAACTGCTTTTGGTTGCGTTCGGCATTCACCGCAACCACTCCGCTGCGGTCGGCCAGGCCGTGCTCAACGGCGTTAGTAACGATCTCAGTTAGAGCAACTGCAAGCGGAGTAGCAATCTCACTGCGCAGCTGACCAAACTTGCCATCGATCAAAGTCTTGATTGAGGTGTTCAGGCTAGAGGCAACCTCGGTAGCCAGCATCAGGATGCGGTCGAAGACTTCATCGAAGTTCACATTTTGGTTCAGACCTTCACTCAAGGTGTCATGCACCAGGGCAATGGCCGATACTCTGCGCATGGCCTGCTCAAGGGACTCCTTGGCCTCGGCGCTCTTGCTACGCCGGGATTGAATTCGCAACAAACTGGCCACTGTCTGCAGATTATTTTTTACGCGGTGGTGAATCTCGCGAATAGTTGCATCCTTTGTGATTAGTTCACGCTCTTGTTTGCGAAGTTCGGTGGCGTCGCGGCAGAGAACAATCGCACCAACGCGTTTACCGGCAGCCTTTAATGGAATGGCTCGCACGGTTAGAGTAACGGTGCGCGATTCCATATCGGTGCGCCAAGGAGCACGACCGGTTAGTACCAGCGGCAAAGACTCGTCAACGTTTTTACCTTTGAGGATTGGGGTGGATGCTTCGGCGAGAGATTTACCTTCAAGCTCCCCCACGATTCCCAAGCGGTTGAATGCCGAGAGTCCGTTTGGGCTAGCAAACATTACGACGCCATCTTCATCAAGACGCAGCAGACCATCGTTGGCACGCGGTGCTCCACGACGAGGTCCGGTTGGGTTACTAAAATCAGGAAAGTTTCCTTCGGCGATCATCACGAGCAAATCGTTTCCGCAACCCAGGTAGTTGAGTTGCAAACGGTTAGGCATGATTACCTCGGTGAGGTTGGTGTGACGCGTGACAACGGCGATTGGCTCGGCGGTTGCCTCGTCTGACTTGTTCGAAAGTTTGCGTCGAACCGGAATTGCGCTCAAACGGGTTGTGGTGCCATCGGCGCCGGCTTGCGCCTTGGTGTCTACCGACTTACCGGTTTCAAATGCCTGTTTAACCTGAGCGGCCCATTCTTTGCGAATAGGTTCACCACTGATGTCGCGATAGAAGATTGTGGCGGCCGATGATGGGCGTGCGTGACCGGCGGCAACGAAACCACCATCCGGTGTGGGTAGCCAAAGCACAAGGTCCGCAAAGACCAAGTCGGCGACGAGCTGCCAGTCGGCCAGCAACAAGTTCAGCCACTCAATATCGGCGTGCGAGGCACGACCGTGGGCTTTGTTTAACTCGCTAAGTACTGACACCTAACCGAGTTTAGCCATTGCCCTCTTGCCTATTCGGCCGTCTAACTGATTGCGCTCGCCCAGCAGCTGGGTGCGGGTAAATAGTGCAATTGCCAACCGGGCCTGAGAGGAACGTTTGCCAAGCGCGATTGGCACCGAGTCTTTGAGTGCCGCATCGGCCGCGGCCGGGTCATCGGGGATAAATCCGTTGACCTCCAATTGCCCCATCCGCGACAGCGTCTGAACAATCTGCTGCTTGGCCGAAGATCCCAACACCGATGTTCGCAATCGATTGACCAAGTTGAAAACCTGCCCCTTTGGATTTAGTTCGCTTAGTTGCGTTGCGGCACTCAGAAACCGTGCGACTGAAATTGGGTCGGCACCGCAAACCGCGACCACCTTGTCTGAATAGGTAACTGCCCATCTTGAGACGGCATTTCGCTCAACCGGACTAGTTAGCGAAACCAAGCCACCACCGATAGGCGAGGCAACATCTAGCACCACAAAATCAAATTGCTTGCTCGCCACCATAACCAGGTCGTCGAGTTTCTGGGCGCTTACCTCTGGCCATCGCGACTCGCTGCTCAAACCGGTCATGACGGTAAGGCTGCCGGCACCAATGCTTAGTTCAGTACTCAATCGTTTTAGTTGTTCTACGTCGAACCGTTCTTGTGAAACCAGTCTGCAGGCAGCAGCCAAGCCGGCAGGGTGATCGGTTAGGCCCAGTTGCAAATCCAAACTCGGCGCCCAAGTGTCGGCATCAAGCAAAAAAATACTTTTGCCTGACTCGGCTAACTCGGCTGCAATTGAAAGAGCAAGGGTACTTTTGCCAGGCGAACCTGTTGGTGACCAAACCGAAATTAATTGCGCGTCACTGGTTTCCACTGTGCGGTTATCCGTCGGCGAGGGTTGGTCGCAATACCAACGAAATTTTGGACTCTTGCGAAATTGCCAACAACACCGGGCCCACCGCTTCTACCGGTACCCACAGCTCAACATCGGGGTTCTGACTAGAAAACATTTCCTTCTTTTCCAACAGGCGCGAGACCTCGGCACCAAGCACCAGTGCGTATGGCTCTCCCGAAGTTTTACCATCGGCCACGGGAGTCACCCAAAGATCAACCGACGCCCCGGCAACAAGACCGGCGGCCAAGCCCATGGCGGAATTCACCACTATTGGCACACGTTCATCTAGCACTGCGGTTGCCAACATACTTCGTGGAATCAATTGCCCGGTTCGAATTGGACCCAGCAGGTAACCGCTCTTTGGCAGCTGATTCGCGGTTAGGTATTGCGTGGCGCTTGTGCCCAGATTCACGCTGGTGCTGGTGACGTCTGTTTTGCTGAACGGGCTGCCCGCCGGCAGATCATGGCTGGCCACCAAGAATTCTTGAGTGTGATTGTTTGCCGAGATTACGTAATTTACTCCGGCAACGGCAACTGCAAGCAGAACCAAGGCAAACGCTAAATAGCGAGTCTTGGTGCGCTGCGGCGATACTAACTTTCTTGCTTTAGGCATGTTCCGAGGAAAACTGATTTTAGAAATCGCCGTTTAGGTTATCCACAGATTCAATACTCAATTGCTCGATGGCCGCGATCGGCACTGCAATGGGTCGCGAATTGGAAGTGGTGTAAATGAAAAGTAAATTTGCCGTTGCATTGTGTAGTTGACCGCTCCGCACAAAGTCATCCGGGCCGGAGACCCGCCACCGCACCGCACACGGAGTCGGGAGTGTCTGAATTATGCCGGCAAGGTCTAGAGCAAAATTGCGCAGCTTCGGCAGGGAGACGTCGCCATCGGTGTGAAAAATAACCCTGTGAATCGTGCGCATCGGAAAGAAATGCCAGATCGGTGCAACTGAATCCAGGCCAGCCACAAAATCTACACCGATAATCGGCGCAATCAGTTCACGCGGGGTCAACAAAGACGTGTTGATCTCGATGGACTTAGCGCCTTCAGTAAAGCTGTCGCGTTGACTTATTTGCGTGGCGGCGGCGAATTGTGCCTCTAGATCTTCAAAAATGTCTTCGATGTGCATTGAGGCAGTATCTAAAAGATTTTGTGGATATCGAAAAGTTATACACAACTTTCTAAAAGGTCTTGTGTCCGGACATTGACCGGTCTAGCGTCAGGATTCTCGGGAAGATTTCTCGGGAGAAAGTTGGGGGAAAAATGTCTTCCAAAAAAGAAAACAAAGGTGAAGATAACAGACCAAAGCAACAACGAATCAAAAACCTAGTTCAGGCGGAGGAATTCTTTGGTCCGCAATACAACACCACTGAAGAACTTCCAGATCCAGATCCAAGCTTGCGAATCCTTGCCACGGGGGTAGTTGAGGTAATCGCTGGCACTCGTCAAGTTGACCAACTCGCAAGATTGTTATCCGATGACGTCTACCAACGGCTCTCGCGCCGAGCCATCGAGGCCCGCAATTTGAGAATCGCCACCGGGCAGAAGACTAGGTACCAAAATTTTTCGATCCGCAACATTTTGAATTCTTCGCCGCGAGACGGCGTCATTGAATCGGTTGTGTTGCTCAACGCTCAGCGCAGAACGCGTGCAGTCACCATTCGACTCGAAGGCATCAACAATCGCTGGCGCGCAACCTCAGTTAGCGTGCTCTAAATCAGAAATTATTACTGACGGAAGAACGAGCTACCCTGACCATTGGCAGGCTTCTGCTGCTGGTTAGGGTTTGCCTGTGCATTTAGTTGGCCAGCCTCGCGTGCCTCGTTAGCACCGTGAGCCTCTGCCGCACCATCTTCGTTTGGAGCAATGTAGGTCAACTTGGCAGGATCAACAACGGTTGGAGCCGGAGCAACCTCAACTTCAATGTTGAACAAGTAACCAATGGTCTCTTCTTTGATGGCACCCATCATCTGAGTGAACATGCCATAGCCCTCGCGCTGGTATTCAACCAACGGATCACGCTGTGCCATTGCACGAAGACCAATGCCTTCTTTTAGGTAGTCCATCTCGTAAAGGTGATCGCGCCACTTGCGGTCAACCACTGAAAGCACAACGCGACGCTCAAGTTCGCGCATTGCTGCCTCACCGATAGATGCCTCGCGCTTAGCGTAGGCAACCTTGGCATCGCTAACTAGCTCGCGAGTCAACCAAGCCTTGGTTAGCTTTGAACGGTTTCCGGCCTCGGCAAGAACCTCATTGATTTCAAGGCCTACTGGGTAGATGGCCTTTAGCTCTGTCCAAAGTGCATCAAGATCCCAATCGTTGCCTGCGCTGTCAGAAACGTGGCCATCAACGATTGCCTCGATTGCATCGCCAAGGAATGTGTCTACGCGCATGGCGATGTCATCACCCTGAAGGATGTGGCGGCGGTCGCTGTAAATTGCTTCACGCTGACGGTTTAGAACATCGTCATACTTCAAAACGTTTTTACGAATTTCAGCATTGCGACCTTCAACCTGTGACTGTGCGCTCTGAATTGCACGGCTAACAATCTTTGACTCAATCGCGGTGTCATCAGGCACCGATGAGCGGTTCATCAGCGATGCCGCGGCGCCAGAGTTGAACAGGCGCATAAGGTCGTCGGTTAGTGAAAGGTAGAAACGTGATTCACCCTTGTCGCCCTGGCGACCGGCACGACCACGCAACTGGTTGTCGATGCGGCGTGACTCGTGGCGCTCTGTGCCTAGTACGTAAAGGCCACCAACTTCAAGAACCTTCTCTGCTTCAACGGCAACTTCGGCTTTGATCTTGGCAAACTCTTCTGCCCAAGCAGCCTCGTAGGCCTCTGGGTTTTCATCGTTGTTTAATCCGCGCTTGCTAAGTGCATCTACGGTTAGGAACTCGGCGTTTCCACCAAGCATCACGTCAGTACCACGACCGGCCATGTTGGTAGCTACGGTTACTGCACCAAGACGTCCAGCCTGAGCAACGATTGCCGCTTCACGTGCGTGGTTCTTAGCGTTTAGAACTTCGTGACGAACGCCTTCCTTTGCCAAAAGCTTTGAAAGGTACTCGCTCTTCTCAACGCTGGTGGTTCCAACCAAAACCGGCTGGCCATTCTTGTGGCGCTCAGCGATATCGCGCACCACCATGTTGAATTTGATTTCTTCGTTCTTGTAGATCAAGTCAGGCTGGTCAAGACGAACCATCGGTTTGTTGGTTGGAATTGGCACCACGCCAAGCTTGTAAGTTGACATGAACTCGGCTGCTTCTGTTTCTGCAGTACCGGTCATACCAGAAAGCTTGTTGTAGAGACGGAAGTAGTTCTGCAGGGTCACGGTGGCAAGAGTCTGGTTCTCGGCCTTGACCTCAACGCCTTCCTTAGCCTCAATCGCCTGGTGAATACCCTCGTTGTAACGACGACCAGCAAGAATTCGGCCGGTGTGCTCGTCAACGATTAGAACTTCGCCGTTCATAACTACGTAGTCCTTGTCGCGCTTGAAAAGTGCCTTAGCGCGAATTGAGTTGTTCAAGAATGAAATCAGTGGAGTGTTTGCCGACTCGTAAAGGTTGCCGATTCCAAGGTAGTCCTCGACCTTGGCAATGCCAGGCTCAAGAATTCCAATGGTGCGCTTCTTCTCGTCAACTTCGTAGTCGATAACCGGCTGAAGCTTTTCGGCAATCTTGGCAAACTCGTTGAACCAACGGTTTGCCTCACCCGATGAAGGACCAGAGATGATCAACGGAGTACGAGCCTCGTCAATCAGAATCGAGTCAACCTCGTCGACTACAGCAAAGAAGTGACCGCGCTGAACCATGTCTTGCTGCTGCCAAGCCATGTTGTCGCGTAGGTAGTCGAAACCAAACTCGTTGTTGGTTCCATAAGTGATGTCGGCAAGGTACTGCTCGCGACGCTCGTTTGGGTCCTGACCGGAAATGATGCAACCGGTGGTCATGCCCAGTGTGCGGAATACGCGGCCCATGAGGTCTGACTGGTAGCTAGCCAAGAAGTCGTTAACGGTAATTACATGCACACCGCGACCAGCAATTGCGTTTAGGTATGCAGGCAGGGTTGCCACCAGGGTCTTACCTTCACCGGTACGCATTTCGGCAATGTTGCCAAGGTGAAGTGCGGCACCACCCATGATCTGAACGTCAAAGTGACGCATGCCCAGGGTGCGCTTTGAAGCCTCGCGAACTGCGGCAAAGGCTTCAGGAAGTAGGTCGTCTAGGCTCTCACCGGCTGCGTAGCGTTCACGCAGAACATTGGTTTCATTGGCGAGCTCTTGCTCAGAAAGGTTACTGAAGTCATCTTCAAGGGCATTTACAGCCGTTGCGTAGTTGCGCAGCTTCGCAAGGAGTCGTCCTTCGCCAGCGCGCAGGACTTTATCGATGATTGATGCCAAGATTTTGCTCCGTACCGGTCGATTGGTTCTGGGTTCAATCTTAGGCGAAAGCCCCCGACCCAATTGGGCCAGGGGCTGATGCTCAGGACGCTCTCAGAGAACGCTAGGACAGCGTAATAACGCCATAATTCCAGCCTTTGCGGCGGTAGACCACGCTTGGCTTACCGGTCGCAGAGTCCTGGAATAGGTAGAAATCGTGACCGATTAGCTCCATGTGATACAGGGCATCGTCAACGGTCATTGGGGTGGCCTCAAACTCCTTGCGGCGAATTACCACTGGGCTCTCGCCCATGTCTGGGGCGGCTGGTTCGGCCGGTGCGGCCACCTTTCCTAGGAGCACATCGGAGTCGGCCGGGCGAATGTCTAGCTCGGCAAAGTCGTGGGCACTTAGCTCGCTGGCACCAAGCGAGCCGTGGTGGCCCTTGCGGCGGTCACCGGCGCGACGAAGACGTTCAGAAAGTTTGCCAAGGGCAATGTCAAAGGCCGCAAATTTATCGCCTGCATGGGCCTCGGCACGAATCACGTGCCCGGGTTCAAAAACGGTTAGTTCCACCTGATCCTCTGGGCCTGAATTTCGGCTGTGGTCGTGGCGGGTCACTTTGATATCGAGGGCCTGAACCTTGTGAGCCAGTTGTTCAACTTTGTGGGTTCGGTCAGATACGTATTCTCGAAAGCGATCCGAGACGGTGAGGTTGCGGGCTGTGATTTTGACTTCCATGATGACCTCATATCTACGGGCAACATTGCCTGTGAATGAAAGGTATACCCTAAACGGATTTCGCGTGGCCTTTTTGCAGATTTTTTGGCAGTGTCTCGGCGAAGGTCACAAAGCCCAAAACCTGAACCCCATTGTCACCCAGCGCGCGAGCGGCCTCGGTTAGCGTTGCACCGGTGGTGACAATGTCGTCAATCAGTATTGCCCGGCTTCCTAGCGGTTTGCCGCTGGCCTGCATTGTGCCCACCAAATTGGTTCGCCGGTCTCTTCCGCTGAGCGCAGCCTGATCTGAAATTTGCTTTGCAGCCAAAGACGAAAAACCAAGCCCGCCGTAAACGGGAACCAACAATTTGTGATGTTTGGCGATTTGCCGGCTCAATGCGTTGGCGATAATTTTGGCCGGCACAAAACCGCGCGACGCAAAAGACTTTGCCTTACTGGGCATGTAAACCAATGAACAATTTTGTAATTCAAAATTTTCTAAAGCGGGAAGCATTGCCCTGCTGAATATCTTTGCCAGCGACGTTTGTTGTGCTTCTTTAAATTCATGCATCAAATTCGCAACTTGAGCTGTGTAAGAAGTTGTGGCAAAACCGGAAATCCCCTGCCTGGAAACTTTTCTAACCTGTAGCTTCATCTCAAGCTGACACTGCTCACACAAATTTGAACCAGCGGTTTTGCAGAGAATGCAGGCGCTTGGTAGAAGCAGATTTAGAAAGTCTTCAATAAGATCCACGCTTCAGATTTTCATGAAGCCGCAATCTAGAGAGTGCCGAAGGAATATCGGTGTAAAACTGGCCAGATTAATTACCAGGCCAGATTAATTTCCTGGCCAGATTAATTACCAGGGAAGTGCAGCGCCTGAACGGCAGTAGCCACCAATGCCCAGTTTGATCCGCGGTACTGATACATAGCTGTGCCGATATCCAGAATGAAAACCGATGCCGCCTGTCCGGAACCCACCAC
>JBDLVL010000070.1:0-22194 GCA_039804765.1 Actinomycetota bacterium
ACCACCGCGGGCTGCGATATCCATACCAATAGCCGCTGCTGGGCCGTTGGGCATCAGCATTGGGATTGTCATCGGAAGCACTCGGCGTGGACCTTTTTCTTTAAGCGCGTCATACGCATCAAGCAAAGTCCATACGCCACCAATACCGGTGGCATACTCAACCGCGAGGCGCTCGGGCACGACATCGGGTGAACCCGCATCTGCCCAAGCCTCACGAGCTGCGATTAGTGCAAATTGACTCGATGGGTCAAGGCGCTTGATCTCTTGTGGGGTAAGCACCTCGGCCGCATTCACTTTTGCCTGACCAGCAAAGGTGACCGGAAGCTCGTATTTGGACACCCATTCAGCGTTGATAGTCGAGATACCCGACTCTCCGGCTAGAAGGGCCTTCCAGGTAGAGCGTGCGTCACCACCGAGTGGGGTAGTAGCGCCCACACCGGTGACAACAATCTTCTGAGTCAATTTGGATAAACCTTAAATTACTGAGCGTTGGTGATGAAGTTAACGGCGTCACCAACGGTAACTAGGTTCTTAACTTCTTCATCTGGAATCTTTACGCCGAACTTGTCTTCTGCGTTTACAACGATGGTCATCATTGAGATTGAGTCGATGTCTAGGTCGTCAGTGAATGACTTGTCTAGCTGAACTGCTTCTGCTGCAATGCCGGTCTCGTCGTTGACGATCTCTGCTAGGCCTGCAAGTACTTCGCTCTGTGAAAGTGCCATTGGGTTTCTCCTTAGGGGTTATTTGACCGAGGTTAAGTTTACGGTAGGACTACTACTTGGGCGCCGAAGGCAAGGCCGGCACCAAAGCCGATTTCTAGGGCTAATCCGCCCGATTTGACCTCGCCAGACTCCAAAAGCGCGTGCATTGCCAGTGGAATTGAGGCGGCCGAGGTGTTGCCGGTATAAACGATGTCACGGGCCACCACAACGTTCCCTGGAACTTCTAGCTGCTTGGCCAATTCGTCGATTATTCGAATGTTTGCCTGGTGGGTGACTATGGCGGCAAGGTCCTCGGCCTTCACTCCAGCCACCTCTAGCGCCTGGCGAGCTACCTTTACCATCTCCCAAACAGCCCACTTGAACACGGTTAGGCCCTCTTGACGCAAGGTTGGCCACTTGTGGGTGCCATCGCGCAGCTCCAATAGCGACGCGTCCATGCCAACGGCATCCCAGTGTGAGCCGTCTGAACCCCACACCGATGGGCTGATGCCCGGAGTATCGGAAGGTCCAACGATTGCAGCACCCGCACCATCGCCCAACAGGAAAGATATAGTGCGATCGGTTGGGTCAATAAAGTCAGAAAGCTTCTCGCCACCAACTACCAACACGTACTTGGCAACTCCAGAACGAACCAGGGCGTCGGCCTGCGCGATCCCGTAGCAGTAGCCGGCACATGCGGCAGAAATGTCATACGCGGGAGCCGGGTTGGCGCCAATTTTGTCGGCTAGCAGGGTTGCGGCAGAAGGTGTTTGGAACGGGTGCGTAATAGTTGAAAAAATCACCGCACCGATTTCGCTCGGCTGGATGCCGGCCTTCTTTATTGCCTCGTTTGAGGCGCTAACCGCCATATCCATGAGACTCAAGTCTTTGCTTGCACGACGGCGAGTGATGATGCCGGTGCGCTGGCGAATCCATTCGTCACTCGAATCGATTGGTCCGGCGATGTCATCGTTGGTGACGGTTAGGTCACCACGGGCTGCGCCCAGAGAATAAATGCGCGAGTACTTGACAGTTTCGTACTGGTTAAGGGTGGGCTGCGACATCTATCCTCTTCTTCTTCAAATACAAATTTACCGGCGAAAAACTAGCCGTGGTTGTTGATTAGTGACAAAGCCGCGTCCAGATTTTCTGGGGTCTTCACAGCCACCGATTCAATCCCAGGCATAGCGCGCTTTGCAAGACCAACCAGAGTCCCCGCCGGTGCCAGCTCGATGATTCCGGTGACGCCAGCCTTCACCATTGACTCCATGCATAGATCCCAGCGAACTGGACTAGATACTTGGTTCACCAAGAGCTCAACGAATTCGGAACCCGATGAAATCTTGCGACCGCCGTTATTGCTCCAAAGCGAGATTGCTGGATCGGAAATCTGAATAGTCTTTGAATAGTCGCGAAGAGTTTCAACCGCCGGTTTCATGAAGCGGGTGTGAAATGCTCCAGCAACCTGAAGGGGAATAACGCGAGTGCCGCTAACCGGGTTAGCCTGCAATTCCGCAATTGCCGCAGCAGTTCCGGCGGCAACGATTTGGCCAGAGCCGTTGTAGTTTGCTGGTTCAAGTTCAAGAGTCGCAAGCTTTGCCTCAACCTCTGCCTGGTCGCCACCCAAAACTGCGGCCATGCTGGTGACTTCTAGTGCAGCCGCTTTTGCCATTGCCTGCCCGCGTTGGTTTACAAATTTGATTCCGGTTTCGGCATCGAATACACCGGCAACAACTGCTGCGGTGATTTCACCAACAGAGTGGCCCGATACTCCGGAGATTCCGGCATCGGCAGCTGACTTGCCATCAAGCATGGCGGCCAGCGTTGCAACACCGGCGGCAACGATTAGTGGCTGAGCAATTGCGGTGTCACGAATGGTATCTGAATCGCTAACGGTTCCGTGAGTCACCAGATCAATGCCAGACGCTTCTTGCATCGCCAGCAAAGAACTTTTAAAAGTAGACAGCTCCAACCATGGGGTTAGAAAACCAGGAGCCTGAGATCCTTGACCAGGGCAAACAACAACGATCATCTTTTTACTTTCGCTTTCTGATTTCGGTTTCACTCATTGAACCAAGCACCATGGCAACCTGAAGCACGAATGACTCACGCGAACCGGTGGCATCCCAGCCAATAATTTCTGAAATGCGTTTTAGGCGGTAACGCACTGTGTTTGGGTGAACAAAAAGCTCGCGAGCAGTTGACTCGAGCGACCTTCCGGTATCCAAATATGTTGAGAGGGTCTCAAGAAGTTCAGGGGAGTTATTCGCTAGAGGGCGATAAATGTTTTCGACCAGCGTCTGCTTTGCAAGCATGTCTCCGGCAAGAGACCTCTCAGCAAGTAGGTCTTCGGCATTAATGGGCCTCGATGCCTTCTGCCATGTCTTAACTACGGCAAAACCAGCAAGCGCCGCCTTAGCTGATCGGTGTGCTTCAGCAACCGTCGGCATTTCTGGGCCAAGCACCATGGGGCCGGCACCAAAGAATGAATCGAGCTGTTCCGAAATCCGCATGAATGTCGTTGGTTCACTATCGGTGCTGTTTTCAATGTCGATTCGACCAATCACCACAATTAGGCGATTACCGTGCACGCCAATTAGTACGTCTGCATTGTTTTTTCGGGCAATTCGTCGAAGCCCATCTTGATCAACCGGTTCTGCTGCAACCCCGATAAGTGCAGCCACGCTTCCGCCAGCACGCCAACCAAGCGCGGCAATTCGTGAGGCAAGTTCTTCTTCGTGTTCGCCACTCAAAATGGAATCAACCACTAATGCTTCAAGGCGCGCATCCCAAAGGCCACGTGCCTCGGCCGCGCGGGCGTAAACATCGGCCGCCGAGAATGCTATCTCGCGAGAGTAAAGCAATACTGCCTCGCGCAGCGATTCGTCTTCTTGAACTACGCGATCTTCAACCACCTGCACAACAACTCGAATGAGTTGCAGGGTTTCCTGAAGAGAAATTGAACGCAGTAACTCACGCGGTGCGACACCAAATACATCGGCGGCTACCCAAGGCTGCGACTTTGGGTCTTTGTACCAGGAAACAAAGGAAGTTATACCAGCTTGAGCAACAAGCCCAACCGATGATCGGCGCGAAGCCGGCATTGATCGGTACCAAGGCAAAAGCTCATCAAGGCGCTTAAGCGTTGTGGTTGCAAGTTCGCCCGATATTGACTTCAGCCAATCAAGGGTTGCTTGTTTAGTTCTCGCCACCGGTTGATCCAGAAGTGCCTGCGTTTACGTCGTGCAAACGGTACTTGTCGATTGCTTGCTGAGGAACGCTTGCGTCCAGCTCGCCACGCTCAACCAGCTGCTCAAGCACGCGAACCACGATAGACGGTCCGTCAATTTTGAAGAAGCGTCTAGCTGCTGCACGGGTGTCTGAGAATCCAAAGCCGTCGGCGCCCAGGGTTGCGTAGTCGCCAGGAATCCAAGCGCGAATTTGATCCTGTACCGCGTGCATGTAGTCGCTGACGCCAAGGAATGGACCCGGTGCGTTCTTTAACTTTGCAGTCAAGTAAGCGTCTGGAATTTCATAGCTTGGGTTCAAGAACTTAGCTTCGTCACGAAGCAAACCATCGCGACGCAATTCACTCCATGAAGTAACTGACCAAATATCAGCCGATACGCCCCAATCGTTCTGCAGAAGTTGCTGCGCTTCGTAAGCCCAAGGCACTGCAACACCAGAGGCAAGAATCTGAGCCTTAAGACCTTGGCGATCGTTGCGGCTGATCTGGTGAATACCGCGAATGATTCCCTCGACGTCTACGCCCTCTGGTTCAGCTGGCTGAACGTACGGCTCGTTGTACACGGTTAGGTAGTAAATGCAGTTTGGATCCTGGTGCTGACCGCCGTACATGCGGTCGATACCACTCTTAACAATGTGTGCGATTTCGTAACCGTAGGCAGGGTCGTAGCTGATAACCGCGTTGTTGGTTGATGCAATTAGCGGAGAGTGGCCATCAGCGTGCTGTAGTCCCTCACCGGTAAGGGTTGTGCGTCCGGCTGTTGCACCAATCAAGAACCCACGAGACAGCTGATCGGCCGCCGCCCAGATTGAATCGGCGGTTCGCTGGAAACCAAACATTGAGTAGAACACGTAGAACGGAATCATTGGCTGGCCCTGAGTGGCGTAGCTTGTTGCCGCAGCGGTGAAGCCTGCTACCGAACCTGCTTCGTTAATTCCGGTGTGCAGAATCTGACCGGAAGAGCTTTCCTTGTAGGCCAGCAAGAGTTCGCGGTCTACAGAGATGTAGTGCTGGCCGTTTGGGTTGTAAATCTTCGCCGATGGGAAAAACGCATCCATACCAAAGGTGCGAGCTTCATCAGGAATGATAGGCACGATGCGCTCACCAAATTCAGGTGATCGAAGTAGATCCTTGAACAAGCGAACAAACGCCATTGTGGTGGCAACTTCTTGAGTTCCTGATCCACCCTTTGCCGACTTGTAAACATCTTCGGCAGGAAGCTTGAAGTCAACATACTTACTGCGACGCTCAGGCAGGTATCCACCAAGTTCGCGACGACGCTCGTGCATGTACTGAATTTCTGGCGCATCGTTACCAGGGTTGAAGTAAGGAGGCTGGTAAGGGTTTTCCTCTAGCTGTGCATCGGTGATAGGAATCTTCAATTCATCACGGAAACCTTTGAGGTTATCCAAGGTGAGCTTTTTCATCTGGTGAGTCGCGTTGCGGCCCTCAAAAGACTTTCCAAGTGTGAAGCCCTTGATGGTCTTTGCCAAAATAACCGTTGGTTGACCCTTGTGCTCAACCGCAGATTTGTATGCTGCATAAACCTTGCGGTAGTCGTGGCCGCCGCGCTTTAGGCCCCAAATTTGATCGTCGGTCATGTTCTCAACCAACTTCAATGCGCGTGGGTCGCGAGCAAAGAAGTTTTCGCGAACGAATGCGCCATCTTCGGTCTTGTAAGTCTGGAAGTCACCGTCTGGTGTCTTGTTCATTAGGTCAACGAGCGCACCATCGGTGTCGTTTGCAAGAAGTGAATCCCATTCACGACCCCAAACCACTTTGATGACATTCCAGCCGGCACCGCGGAAGAACGATTCAAGTTCCTGAATGATTTTTCCGTTACCGCGAACTGGTCCGTCGAGACGCTGCAGGTTACAGTTCACAACGAATGTCAGGTTGTCTAGGTTGTCGTTTGCAGCAAGCTGTAGTGCTCCGCGTGATTCAACTTCATCAAGCTCGCCATCGCCAAGAAATGCCCAGACGTGCTGCTCGGCGGTGTCGCGAATGCCACGACCCGATAAGTAGCGGTTGAACTGCGCTTGGTAAATGGCATTTATTGGACCAATACCCATCGACACGGTTGGGAACTGCCAGAAGTCCGGCATCAAACGTGGGTGCGGGTAAGAAGAAAGTGAACCGGCGGTGTGTGACTTCTCTTGACGGAAACCATCAAGCTGGTCTGCCGAAAGTCGACCCTCTAGAAAGGCACGAGCGTAGGCACCAGGGGATGCGTGACCCTGAATGAAAATCTGGTCACCGCCAGAAGGGTGATCCTGGCCCTTGAAAAAGTGGTTGAAACCAACTTCGTAAAGTGACGCTGATGAAGCAAAGGTTGAAATGTGTCCACCAACACCAACGCCTGGGCGCTGTGCTCGGTGCACCAACATTGCCGCGTTCCAACGCATCCAAGCGCGGTAGGTGCGTTCGATCTTTTCGTCACCAGGGAACTCTGCTTCGTTTTCTGGAGCGATCGTGTTCAGGTAATCGGTGGTTGGAACGATAGGTACGTTCAGTTGAAGTTCGTGTGAGCGACGCAGCAGGTTGAGCATGATCTCACGAGCGCGACCGCGGCCGTGAACTCTGGCAACCGCATCAAGGGATTCCAGCCATTCGCTGGTCTCTTGTGGATCCTGGTCTGGGGTATTGACCGCATAAGCGTCGTTGTTGTTTATCGACAACTGGCATCCTTTTCGTGGGGGATGGACAAAGAAAGCTGAAAGGCTTTGTAAAGCCTCATAAGAGTTTATGACGACAAAGGGACGCAAATGTATGTTTTGCTTGTTGTTAAAGCAATCCGGCAACTTTTTACAAGGGAGAAATAAATGAGCCTAATTATTGGTGATCCAGCACCCGAGTTTGAACTGGTAAATCAGTACGGCGAGACCGTTAGTTTGGCTGATTTTAGAGGCAAAAAGCCGGTAGTTATCGTGTTTTACCCGCTGTCTTTCTCGGGCATCTGCACCGGTGAGCTCTGCGAGATTCGCGACAACTTTGCCAAGTTTGAGAAGGAAAACGTGGAGCTTTTGGCTATTTCTGTTGACTCAAAGTTCGTTCAGAAACAGTTCGCCGAGCACGAGGGGTACAAGTTCTCAGTGCTTGCCGACTTCTGGCCACATGGCGCGGTTGCCAAGCAATACGGCGTGTTTATTGAAGATGCTGGCTTTGCCAACCGTGCGACCTTCGTCATCAACGAGTTTGGCGACCTGGTGGCAAAGTTCGTGACCGCTCCAGGCCAGGCTCGCAGCTTGGATGAGTACGACAAGGCTCTTGCATCGCTATAGGACAAATTGGCGTAAAACCCGTCTCATAAGATAGGCTCTTCGAGTTGCAGTTCACTGCAAACCTCGAAAGAGGGGCCTTTAGCTCAGCTGGTAGAGCGCCACGCTTACACCGTGGATGTCATCGGTTCGATCCCGGTAGGGCCCACTCAGTTGGAATCCCCAGTCATTTGGCTGGGGATTCTGCTTTAACGGGTCAAATACGGCCTCGGCATTAGGATTTGGGTATGGATTCGACTAATTTCACTCCGCCAGCCCGCCGTTCGATGACCGATGAGGAAATCACCAACGCGCTAGGCAATGCTCAGGCCGATGAAGCGGGAATTACTGCGGCAATGGAGCTACTGGAGACCCAGGCTCAGCTGCGCGACATAGAAAAGATGGAGTTCTCGTCTTGGGTGCTTGAAATGGAGCGAATCGGCAGCCCGGAGGCTTTACTGGCCGTTGAAAACGCCCATCGAGCGCAAAAGGGCCTTGAGCCACTTACTGAGTTGCCGCAGGCCCAGCCAAACCTGGCGCCGATCCAGGACGTCGTTTCACACTTGAACAACCTTTACGCCGCTCAGGCAACACCTGAAGTTTCGCCAATCGCTGAAGAGCCAGTGATTGAAGTGGAGTCAGTGGTCGAGGAGCCTGTCTTTGTTGAGTCAATCAATCTGATTGAAGTTCAACCTGAATCGGCACCGGAAAATTTTGATGAGTTTGACCGCCTGTTGGCAGCCGACACTGTGGTTGGTGCCGAAGATGAAGTTACTGCTTTAGAAGAGGAATTGGTTCAGGATGTTTTTTCTGCACCGGTTGCCGCTATGGAATCATTGACCGTTGTCGAGTCTGACCCTGGCGTCGACTTTGTTCAAGAATCAGCGATCGAAGAAATCAAACTTGAATCGACTCCAAAACTGAACCGCCGCAGTCGCGCCTCGTCGCAGTTCTGGGCCTGGTTAGGTTTGAGCGGCTCAGTGCTTCCGCTTGGTCTTGCCTGGTTCGTCTCTAAGACCGGATTGGCATACAGCCAGGCAGTTCTTGCAATCTTCCTTGGTATTTTGGCCTCCGGTTTGGTGATTGCGGTTGGTGCCTTGGCTGGCAAGCGTAGCGGCCTTCCCACTTTGCTGCTATCTCGAGCACCGTTCGGCGTTTATGGAAATGCCGCACCGGCCGCAGTGCTTACTGTTGTTCGATTTTTCTGGTCGGCAACGATTTTGGTTGCACTGCTGAGTCTGGGCAAAAATTTTCTTCAAGTTGAGTCGCTTACCGAGGTTTCGAACACCAACAACATTTACCTTTATGTCGCAGCCTTCGTACTAATCGCCGGCGCGATAACTCTGGCGATCTTTGGTGGAAAGGTGTTGTTCCGTGCACAGCAGGCTGTGGGCTTGGTTGGCATAGCTGTGGCAGTTGTTCTGATTGCAGTCACAGCGAACACATTCTCACTTCAGGATTTGTTAGCTCAACCAACATCAAGTTGGAATAGCGCGTTTGGCGTAGCGGTGTTAACTTTCTGCGTTTACGGTTTAGCTTGGACCTCTGCCGGCGCAGATTTCGCTCGCAAGCTTGCAACAACTGCTCGTGGCGCTTCTGTGGTTGGTTGGGGGGCCTTGGCTCTGGTAGTTGTGCCTACAATCGTTGCCTCTTACGGCCTTGCATTAATTTCGACCAATCAGGCAGATACGTCAACTTGGCTCAGCTACCTGTTGCTTGGCTCAGCTGCAATTTCGGGAATCGTAATTTTGGCAATGTCTCTTTACTCATCAAACTTGAGTCTGCACTCGCTTGGCCTAAAGCTAAAGCCAGCAGTTGCTCAGCCGGTTATTGGTGTGTTGGTGTTGGCCCTTGCTGGTCTTGGAATTTATTTCATTGCCGACGTGTGGAAGTTCACCGGCGATTACGCACACATTGCTGCAATTCCGGTAGCTGCATGGGCTGGAATCTTTATTTCAGACATCTTGATTCGCCGAATCGCGTATCACGAAATCTCGTTGAGTCGCAGCTATGGCTTCTATAAGTCGGTCAACTGGGTGAACTTAATTGGTTGGCTGGTGGCTGCTGCGGCCGGCTTTGGATTCACTTACGTTGACCAGGCCGGCTTTGGTTGGACTGGATTCATTGCTGACCAGCTAGTAAATCAGGAATTTTGGAAGACTACTTCATTTGGAATTGTGATTGCTTTTGCTTTTGCTTCGCTTATTCCGGTGGCGTTGGGCATTCCTAGAATCAAGCGCCAAGAGGCGGAAGTGCTAGCAATTGAAGCAAGACGAGATGACTTAAAAGACATCTTTGGTCTAGTCGAATAGGCGCAAAATAATGTCAGTAGAACTTGGGCAGTTGACTGCAGCATTCGAAAAACTTTGGCCACTTGGTGGTGCCGAGGATTGGGATGCTGCCGGACTTGTCACGGGAAGCGAATCTCAGCGTGTATCAAGAGTCTTGCTAACGGTAGATGTGACCTCGGAAATTATCAATGAATCAATCGATGGCGAATTCGACTTGGTGCTTGCTCACCACCCCTACCTTTTGCGGGGTATCAACTCGTTGGCTGAGTCAGCTTCCAAGGGCGCAACACTGAGCAATGCAATTCGTGCCGGGGTGTCAATTTATGCGGCACACACCAACGCAGACATCGTTGTAAACGGAGTTTCGGCGGTGATGGCTGAGGCGTTTGGAATCCTTGATGCAAAACCATTAGTCTCTGGCGCAGATGCGTCAGTTGGTCACGGACGAATTGGTAACTTGGCTTCGCCAATCAAACTGGGTGACTTTGCTCGATTAATCGCTAAAGTTTTGCCATCAACCGCAACCGGTGTGCGCGTAGCCGGTGACTTTGATCAAGAGATTCAGTCGGTGGCAGTTTGCGGCGGAGCGGGGGATTCATTCATCGTGGCCGCAGCCGCAGCTGGTGCAGATGTATACATCACCTCTGATCTTCGTCATCACCCAGTGCAGGATGCTCGCGAGCAGTCACTGCTTGCCGGTGGCGCTCCAGCGATTATTGACGTAGCTCACTGGGCTAGTGAATGGTTGTGGCTTGAGGTTGCCGCGAAACAATTGAACAATCTTTTTCCGAACGTACAATTTGTGGTTAGTCAGATTCGTACCGATCCATGGGATTTTGTAGTAACCCAGTAGGGCAGAGCAAAATCCAAGTAGTAGTTTTAGAGCAACTAAATAAAGAGAGCAACAGATGAAAGCATCACCAACTCAGCAGGCAGACCTGTTGTCATTGAGCAACCTTGATTTGGAAATAACTCGTTCACGAGTAGCTCTTGCCGTATTGACTAGTGGTGAGGCTTTCACTGAGTTGCGCACTGCACAACGCAATGCCGCTGGATCTCTTATCGACAGCAGAAATCAATTGGACTCAGTTGATCTAGAGCTAACCCGCGCAGAGGCTGACCTTGCGCTGGTGGAACAAAGAATCGAAAAAGATAACCAGCGACTAAACCAGACTTCTTCCAGCAAAGACGCCCAAGGCATTCAGGCAGAGCTAGAGACGCTCAAGAAGCGGAAGTCTGAATTGGAAGATCTAGAGCTTGCTGTCTTGGAACGCAAAGAAACTGCCGAGGCCGAGTACAAGACAATTCTTGGCGACAAGCAAACTATTGATGAAGATCTCGCGAGCAAAGAGGCGGCAAACGAGACAGAGATCATGAAGTTGCGTTCTGGGCTTGACCTGATCACCCAACAACGAGCTCAAGAGGCATCGCGAACCCATGCTGAACTCTTGGCTTTGTACGAGCAGAAGGCAGCTCGTGGAGTTGCAGTGGGTCGGTTGCTTAATCGCGAGTGTGGCGCGTGCCGAATGACGATTGGCGCAACCGCACTTGCCGAGATTGCGGCTTTGCCTCAAGACGAGATTGCAATCTGCCCCGACTGTCAGGCGATTTTAGTTCGATGACAAAACCAACCAACCTGATTATTGAAGCTGATGGCGGATCGCGCGGCAATCCGGGCCCTGCCGGAAGCGGTGCAGTAGTAATTAATGCCAGCACCGGCGAAGTAATTCTGGAAATCGCCCGCTTTATTGGTGTGGCCACTAACAACGTCGCCGAGTACCTTGCGCTCAAGGCCGGCCTAGAAGGAGCGCTGGACATCAATCCGGCTGCTCGAATTTTGGTGCGCATGGATTCGAAGCTAGTAATCGAGCAGATGTCGGGAACTTGGAAGATTAAGCACCCAGACATGATTCAGTTGGCGGCCGAAGTTCAGAAGTTGGCTCAGGGTCACGAAATTAAGTTCATGTGGATTCCGCGCGAAGAAAACTCCCGTGCCGATGCATTAGCTAACAAGGCAATGGACGAAGCGGCGGATTCAACAGTTTCAGCAGAAGGAGAAACACCACGAGCGCCGATTGCCGAGTTCAATCAAACTGCTCCAAGTTCTGTGCGTGCGCCAGGCAATGTGACTGCACCGTTAACTACCGTGGTTTTGATTCGTCACGGCCGAACCCATCTAACGGAATCAAAACGAATCTCGGGGCGCGGGGGTGAAGATCCAAAACTAAGCGACCTTGGTCGCATCGATGCCCGAATGGCTGCTCAGGCGGTTTCTCAAATCGGCAAGAGTGGCCCGTGGTCATTCCTAAATCCGGTTTCGGCAATCGTTGCCTCACCAATTCAGCGCACAGTTGACACTGCCAACATAATCGCCAACGAAATCGGACTATCGGTGTCTACCAACGAAAACATCGCTGAGATTTCTTTTGGCGACTGGGATGGCTCAACTAACGAGGAAGTCAAGCAAAACTGGCCAAGCGAGTTTTCTGCCTGGCAGGGTTCGTGGGAGACAGCCCCACCAAATGGCGAGTCATTGGCCGATTTCGACGAGCGCGTCATCAAGGGCCTTTACGAGATTGTGTCGGCAAATGCTGGCAAGACCGTTGCCGTGGTGAGTCACGTGATGCCAATTCGTGGAATCGCTAGACGAGCAATGGATGGCGGGGTATCGGCCTATTGGTCACCGCAGATTTCGCCCTGTTCAATTTCCATAATCCGGTTCTGGGGCGATCAAGCAGCCGAAGTAATCACACTGAACTCAACCGCGCACCTTTAAACCTGTTGGCGGTTGCCGCTCACCATTGCCCGTGGTTAATGGGTCAAGTAGTCTTATTAGCGGATGGGTCGGCAAGACGGTCGCGATGGCAACATCGAGGAACGTCCGGGCTCCAAAGAGCACAGCGGTGGCTAATTACCACCCGGGGTAACCCGCGAGAAAGTGCAACAGAAAGTAAACCGCCAAGCAATTGGTAAGGGTGAAACGGTGGTGTAAGAGACCACCAGTGGGGCGTGTGAGCGCCTCAGCTAGGTAAACCTCGTTTGGAGCAAGGTCAGATAGGGAACGCATAGAGCTGCTCGCTCTTGTTCTCGGGTAGGCCGCTTGAGGGCGTTGGTAACAACGTCTCTAGATAGATGATCGTCGCCTGGCAACAGGTACAGAACCCGGCGTAATAGCCGGCCCGTCCACTTTTTTATTTAGCGGCTTTTTTAGCCAGCGCCGCAGCGCCCAGGATTCCCGCGTTGTTTCGTTTGATTGCCGGAACAATTGGCGCATTCAATTTGAGCATTGGTAAGAATTCTTCGTGCTGTTTTGAGACGCCACCACCAACAATAATCAAGTCTGGTGTGAAGAGCCTCTCAAGCGTTGAGTAATAAACCTGAAGGCGCTTAGCCCAATCGGACCAGCTTAAGTCCTCGCGCTCCTTAGCTGCGAACGATGCTTTGCCCTCATAGTCAACGCCCTCGATTTCTAGGTGGCCAAGCTCTGCGTTAGGAACCAGTTTTCCGTTCATGAACAAAGCGGTGCCAATTCCGGTGCCAAGAGTGGTCATCATGACTAAACCCTCAACGTCTTGTCCGGCCCCGAATTTAATTTCGGCCACGCCGGCTGCATCTGCATCGTTAATTACGTGCACCGGGCGACCAAGCACTTTGGTAAATAGCGCATCGGCATCAAGGCCGATCCATTCCTTAGAGACATTCGCAGCCGACATCGTGATGCCGTTGCGCACAATGGCGGGAAAACAAATGCCAACCAACATGTCTGACTTCGCCTCGGGTAGTTGGGTAATCAGGTGGGAAACTACCTTTGCGATATCCAAAGGCTTGCCGCCGGCTGGCGTCTCGTGACGAACGCGTTCGCCAATTAGCGAACCATTCTTCAAATTGACCACCGCACCCTTTATACCGGTGCCGCCGATGTCAATGCCGATTGCCTTTTTACTCATAGGACTCCATTTTGCTATGCCAAGGTCAAGATTTCGGGGCCATCCTCTGTGATAGCAATGGTGTGTTCAAACTGAGCGGTGATGCTTTTATCTTTTGTCACCACGGTCCAGTTGTCGGGCCACATGTTCCATTCATGTGTTCCCAGAGTGAGCATTGGCTCAATTGTAAAGACCATGCCAACCTTGATCTCGTCGTTGTAGAGCGGGGCAGAGTCATAATGCGGCACGATTAAACCTGAGTGAAATGATTCCCCAATGCCGTGTCCGGTGAAGTCCCGAACTACTCCATAGTTGAAGCGTTTGGCATAGGCCTGAATGGCGCGTCCAATGATGTTGATCTCGCGACCAGGCAAAGCCGCATTGATTCCACGCATCATTGCCTCGTGTGTGCGCTCTACAAGTTCGCGTACCTCTGCGGTTACCTCACCAACCATGAAGGTTTGGTTGCTGTCACCGTGGAACCCATTTTTAAATGCCGTGATATCGATGTTGACGATGTCACCTTCTTGCAGCACTGTGTCATCAGGGATGCCATGACAAATGACTTCATTCACCGAAGAGCAAAGCGACTTAGGGTAATTGCGGTAACCAAGGGTTGAAGGGTACGCGTCCTGAGAAATTAGGAATTCGTGACCGATTCGATCTAGCTCATCGGTGGTAATACCTGGCTTGGCATGTGAGCCCACCAACTCGATAGCCTGAGCAGCAATTTTGCCAGCGGCGCGAATTTTTTCAATCTCGTCTTGAGTGCGAACATCACCCTTGGTGTTTTTTGCAGGGGCCGGTTTGCCAACGTACTCAGGTCTTGCAATTGAAGATGGGACCATTCTGGTTGGGCTAAGTTTTCCCTGCGTCAGAAATCCGGTTTGTGGGTCGCGTGGCATAGAGTTCAGTCTATGCAAGAACAAAGCGTGCAGTATTGGTTTAATAGCCAGACCGGCCAGGTTGAAGTTGGGCCACAGTCTCTTGCTTTACACCGCTTGGGTCCATTCAAGACAGCAGAAGAGGCTGAACGCGCACCGCAAATAATTGCCGATCGCGCCGCTGCTTGGCGTAAAGAAGAGGAAGAGCGCGATTAGTTCTCGAACGAGTGTTCTGAAGTTGGGAACTCACCGCTAGAAACTTCGGCCGCGTATTCAATGGCGCTGGCAAGCAAAATCTCGCGAAGATTTGCATAGCGCTTCAAGAATTTGCGTGGCTTTTGAGCACTCAGTCCGGCAAAGTCAGTCCAAACCAATATTTGGCCATCGGTGTCTGGTCCGGCACCAATACCGATTGTTGGAATCGAAATCTCTTTTGAAACCTGAGCGGCAATTTCAGCTGGAACCATTTCAAGCACCACAGCAAATGCACCGGCTGCCTCAACCGCCTTGGCATCGGCAAGAAGTTGCTCGGCGCCCTCGCCGCGACCTTGAATCTTGAAACCACCCAGAGCATTAACGCTTTGAGGCGTAAAACCAATGTGGCCCATCACCGGAATTCCGGCCTCTACTATCGTGCTGATTTGCGCAGCACTACGTTGACCTCCTTCAAGCTTCACAGCAGCAACACCGCTGGTCTTCATTAGCTTGATGGCGTTTGCCAACGCGTCAGCCGGCCCGGTTTCGTAAGAACCAAATGGCATGTCAATCACAACGAGGGCACGAGAAACCGCCGATGAAACAGCTCTACCGAACGAAATCATTTCATCAATGGTGACTGGCAAGGTGCTGCTGTATCCCAAAGAATTGTCTGCCGCGGAATCGCCGACCAAGATGACGTCGATTCCAGCCTCATCGAATATGCCGGCGGTCATGTGGTCGTAGCTAGTCAAGCAGCTGAACTTGCGACCAGCTTGCTTGAACTCCTTGAGGTGCGCGGTGCGAACCAACTTTGGGGTGAGGGTCATTAGTTAGGCACGCTTCCAAGCATCAACTTCAATTTCTACCAGCATGTCTTTGTTGATGAATTGAATTCCGGCAAGCATGGTTGCTGCTGGGCGGATCTCGCCAAAGATCTCACCGTGCGCCTTACCAACTGCGTCCATGTCTTCTGCGTTCGCTAGATAAACACGACTGCGCACTACGTCTTCAAGCCCATAACCAACCTGGGCAAGCGCCTTGGCGATAACTTCTTTTAGAGTCACAAGAGTCTGACCGTGTGCGTCTCCTTTGCGCTGAAGCTCACCGTCGACGGTGGCGGTAGACCCAGACACGTGAACGTATTCACCGGCAACGGTTGCACGTGAATAGCCAATCACTGATTCCCATGGGCCACCGCTTGAAATTAGTTTGTCTGCTGCCACTTGTTGCTCCTTATTGATGTGATCGGTTGGTAATCGGAAGTCTGCGGTCACGACCAAATGCCATGCCGGTAATCTTTGGACCAATCGCGCCTTGGCGACGTTTCCACTCTGCGCGGTCAACTAGCCCGATAATTCGATCCACGACCGCAACGTCAAAACCTAGTGCAATAATCTCTTCGCGACCCAACCGCTTTTCAACATAGTTATCTAAGAGTTCGTCAAGCAATTCGTATTCCGGCAGGCTGTCTTGGTCTGTTTGATCTGGCCGAAGTTCAGCAGAAGGTGGCTTGGTTATTGAATTTTCAGGAATCGGGGGAGTCTGACCATTAGCGGCAGCATGTTCGTTGCGCCACTTCGCGAGTTCCCATACCAACGTTTTTTCAACATCCTTGATTGGTGCAAAGCCACCAACCGAGTCACCGTAAATCGTTGAGTAGCCAACGGCGAGTTCGGTCTTGTTTCCGGTGGTCAAAGTTAGGTGACCCTCTGCGTTGCTTAGGCCCATCAGAATTACACCGCGCATGCGCGCTTGCAGGTTTTCAGCGGCAACACCATCGAGACCCAATTGAGTCTCGAATGCTTTCACCATTGATTCGATTGGTTCGTTTCTAAAGTGAAGACCAATTCGATCAGCTGAGTCATCGGCATCGCTCTTAGAATGCTCCGATGAATATCTGCTTGGCATCGAGACGCCAAAGACGCGGTCTGCGCCAATTGCGTCTGCGGCGATTGATGCGCACACCGCAGAGTCAATACCGCCACTGAGGCCAAGCGCTACCGACTTGAAGCCGTTCTTGTTCACATAATCACGTAGACCAAGTACCAGAGCATTCCAAACTTGTTCACGATCATCACTCTTGGTGATTCGCGGCTCGCCAATCATTCCAATGTCTTGTTTTGAATCAATGTCGAAGAAGATCAAATCGCTTTCGAACTGCTTGGCGCGACCAATCAATTTGCCAGCGGCATCGATCAAGAGCGAGTCGCCGTCAAATACCAGGTCGTCTTGGCCGCCAACCAAATTCACGTAGGCAACGGCAGCGTTGTTTTTCACGGCAATGTCGCGAACTAGCTGCTGGCGCTTGTCATCTTTGTCGATTTCAAATGGTGAACCGTTGAGCACCAGAACGATATCGGTGTTGCTATTTGCTAGCTGAGCCACCGGGCCGCCACTTTGCCAAATGTCTTCGCAGATCAAGGTTGAAAACTTTAAACCCAGGTGTTCAAAGCTCAGCAACTCATTGCCCGGAACAAAAATGCGGTACTCATCGAAGACTGAATAGTTTGGCAGGTGGTGTTTTGCGTAGGTACCGGTAATCTTGCCGCCAAGCAACACCGAGGCACAGTTTTGAGCAAGGGCCCAATTGTGGGTATCGCGCTTTGCGGCCAGAGCCGGGTGGCCAATGACGACGGCGATTTCGCCAAAGCCCGCTTCGTTCAGCCGACTAGCTAGACCGGTTACCGCGTCGGCGGCGCTTGAGATGAATGATTCACGGGCGGCCAGGTCTTCGATTGGGTACCCGGTGATAGCCATTTCGCCAAACAGCACCAGATTCGCGCCATTTTGAGCGGCCGATTTCACTGCCTCGAAGGCTTGATCGGTGTTTGCGCCAATGTCGCCAACAACAGGGTTGGTCTGAGCCAGAGCGAGGCGAACTTTCGGCATAACCATTAGCCTAGTAGGAGCAAGAGAGAGGGTTTCCCATGGAAAGACAGCGCGATTTTGTACTTCGCACCATAGAAGAGCGAGGCGTCAAGTTTGTGCGCCTTTGGTTTACCGATGTTGCGGGCACTCTGAAGTCGGTGGCGATTGCCCCGGCCGAGGTTGAGGGCGCGTTTGCCGAGGGGCTGGGCTTCGACGGCTCAGCGATTGAGGGCCTGGCTCGCACCTACGAAGCCGACATGCTGGCTCAGCCAGACCCAAGCACCTTTCAGATCCTGCCTTGGCGCGGCGAGATTGATCCAACCGCTCGCATGTTCTGCGACATTCAGACTCCAGATGGCCAGCCGGCAGCTGCCGACCCACGAAACGTGCTTCGTCGTGCCTTGGCTAAGGCCTCAGACCGAGGCTTCTCTTTCTACATTCACCCAGAGATTGAGTTCTACCTTTTGAAGTCGACTCAACTGGATGCCAAGGGTGAGCCAGTGCCGGTTGATAACGCTGGATACTTTGACAACGTTCCTGGTGGAACGGCCCACGATTTCCGTCGTCGCGCGGTATCGATGCTTGAACAGCTCGGCATTTCTGTTGAGTTCAGTCACCACGAGGGTGGTCCGGGTCAGAACGAGATTGACCTGCGCTACGCCGATGCGTTGACCATGGCAGACAACATCATGACCTTCCGCACAGTGATTAAGGAAGTGGCTATTGAGCAGGGCGTTTACGCAACCTTCATGCCAAAGCCATTCACTCAGCACCCAGGTTCTGGAATGCACACCCACATGTCACTCTTCGAGGGTGACACCAATGCATTCTTTGACCCAAGTTCTCAGTACCACTTGTCTAAGACCGCAAAGCACTTTATCGCCGGTCTTCTAAAGCACGCACCAGAGATCACAGCTGTCACAAACCAGTACGTGAATTCATACAAGCGTCTTTGGGGTGGCGGTGAGGCACCTAGCTTTGTTTGCTGGGGCCACAACAACCGTTCTGCACTGATTCGCGTTCCGCTTTACAAGCCAGACAAGGGCAACTCATCACGCATTGAATACCGCGCGATTGACTCTGCCGCAAACCCTTACCTTGCCTACGCGCTTTTACTAAACGCGGGCCTAAAGGGCATCGAGGAAGGGTACCAACTTCCTGCCGAGACTGAAGACAACGTTTGGTCACTAAACGACGCAGAGCGTCGTGCGATGGGAATTCAGCCGTTGCCACAGAGCTTGGATCACGCGATTCGCAAGCTTGAAGAGTCAGAGCTAGTTGCTGAGACTCTTGGTGAAGAAGTTTTCTCTTATGTTTTGGCTAATAAGCGACGCGAGTGGAGCGAATACCGTTCGCAGGTGACTCCATTCGAGCTAAAGCAAAACCTAGAGACTCTTTAGTCTTTGGGTAGGGGCGTTTCAAAATGGCCAACGACCGTTCGCTTGGGTTATCTGAGCTAGCGCGTTTTGGTTTTGTTGACCTAAGCGGAACCATCGGCAAGCTTGACGAACTGGTCAGGTTAGTTGGTGACTCTGGCCGCTCGGCCCTTGCTGCACTTGGTGTAGCCGCCGACCCAGATCAGGCCCTGGTCGCTTTGTTGAATCTTGCCACCGCGCAACCAGCAAAGGCTAAGGCGCTCCTCAAAAAAGATGACTCTGCGCGCAGGCTTTGTGCGTTACTCGGAGCCTCGACCGCGCTGACCGATTTCATCATGCGTCACCCGGAGCAACTTGATGTCTTTGAAAAGCCACACGATCTTTCGTCTCACCAAGAGGTAACCAGCGCACTAATTCAAAGCGTTGAGCCGCTGTTGAAGCCCGGCTTTGATTTGGCATTGGTTTGGAGCGCGTTGCGCATCGCGTATCGCCGAGAGTTGCTCAAGATAGCGGTCTTCGACCTCAGCCAACCAGATGTTTTGGCGGGGCAGCCGGCAGTTGCTGCAGCTCTTGCAGATATTGCGGCAGCCGCAATCGAAGCCGGATTGCTTATTGCCAGGGCAGAGTTGAAACTCAGCACAGAGCACGGAGTATTCGCCGAAGCTGAGGTTGACGCGACTCTGCTATCAGTGATTGCAATGGGTAAATGTGGTGCACGCGAACTCAATTACATCTCTGACGTAGACGTAATCTATGTCGCCGAGTCCTCGTCGAGCGAATTAGATTCGCAGCGCGCGGTTGAAATTGCAACCAAACTGGCTACTCGCATGATGCGTGCAATGGACGGAACTGCAAGCGAGCCAATGCTCTGGCAGGTAGACCCAAACTTGCGACCTGAGGGTAAGTCTGGCGCGCTGGTGCGAACACTTGAGTCTCACGTTGCCTACTATGACCGCTGGGCGCAGAGCTGGGAGTTCCAGGCGCTGCTAAAGGCCAGGCCCCTTGCCGGCGACCTGGAGCTTGGGCAGCGGTATGTTGATGCCCTTGCGCCAAAGGTTTGGTCATCGGCAACGCGTGAAAACTTTGTTGAATCTGTGCAACGAATGCGAGAGCGCGTTACCGAATTCATTCCGTCCAGCGAAATCGATTTGCAGTTGAAGCTTGGCCCCGGTGGATTGCGTGATATTGAGTTCACCGTGCAACTACTGCAACTTGTGCATGGCCGCACCGATAACACGGTTCACCAACGCGACACTATCGGTGCAATTCACGCACTTTCGCTGGGTGGCTACATCGGCCGAAGTGAAGCCAATGAATTTGCGTCTCACTATCGTTTCCTTCGTTTGTTAGAGCATCGTATTCAAATGTCAGAGATGCGTCGAACGCACTTGATGCCAACCTCTGATTCCAAGCGCCGCGCACTTGCTCGCGCCGTTGATCTAAAACTAACTGCCGAGACTTTGGTTGAACGCTGGGAGAGCGTCAAGGTTGAAGTTCGCGCGCTGCACCAGAAGATCTTCTATCGTCCGCTACTTTCCGCTGTTTCTAAGCTTGGCGATGACAGTCTTTCGCTTAGCACTGATCAGGTCCGTGATCGTTTGCATGCGATTGGGTTTGGTGATCCAAAGGGTGCACTTGATCACATTGCGGCACTTACTTCAGGGCTTTCGCGTCGAGCTGTAATTCAGAAACAGTTGCTACCGGTCTTGCTGCAGTGGTTCTCTGAGGGAACAGATCCCGATGCCGCGTTGCTTTCATTCCGCCGACTTAGCGAGGATCTTGGCGAATCGCACTGGTACTTGCGTATGCTTCGAGATTCAAGCGGTGCCGCAGAGCGCATGACCCAGGTGTTGTCGAACAGCAGACTGGCCACGAGTTTATTTGAGCGTATTCCTGAAGCGGCTGCTTGGTTTGAACGCTCTGAGGATCTAGTGCCAATGACTTCGGCGGAGCTTGAGACCGAATTCGATGCCATTATCTCGCGCCACGAACAAGTTGAATCTGCAGCAAATTCAATTAGACAAATAAGACGCCGTGAAACACTTCGCATCGCAATGGGCGCAGTTTTAGGTGACTTGACGCTTGGGCAACTTTCACAGGGGCTCAGCGACCTCACTGCAAACTATTTACATGCAATGCTCGAAGTCGCCACCGATTTCAATCAAGTTGACATCGCAGCTTCATCGGTGGAAGAAATTTTAGATTTCGGAATCATAGCGATGGGTCGCTTTGGAGGTGAGGAGCTGGGTTTTGGCTCAGATGCCGATGTGATGTTTGTTTACAAGACCAAGCCAGGCACCGATGGGGCAGTGGCGCAGAAGGTTGCCGAAAGAATCATCGCGGAGCTTCGCAGGCTCACCGCCGACCAAGTACTTGAGTTTGAACTAGATGCCGATCTTCGCCCCGAGGGCAAGAACGGTCCGGTAGCTAGGTCGATCGAGTCGTACGCCGCCTACTATGAACGTTGGGCAAACACCTGGGAGGCACAGGCACTGCTGCGCGCGCGTCCGATTGCCGGCAGTCAAGAGCTGCAAAATGAGTTCCTTGAGTTGATCAACAAGTATCGGTACCCAAATCAGCTTGCCGAATCTGCGGTGATTGAGATTCGCCGCATCAAGGCACGTGTTGAGACTGAGCGCCTGCCTCTGGGTGCCGACCCTAAGCGTCACCTGAAGCTGGGCCGTGGTTCGTTGAGCGATGTTGAGTGGTTGGTGCAGTTGTTCCAGATGCAGCATGGTAGCGAAAACCCTTCCATTCGCACCCCAAAAACCCTAGAGGCGCTGGAAGCAATGGTGAACGAAAACCTAATTGCCGAACACGACGCTAGGGTGCTTAGCGAGGCCTGGCTTCTGGCTTCACGTTTGCGCTCGGCTAGCGTGCTTTGGGCAAATAAGCGCAGTGACGTATTGCCAACCGATCGACGTCAACTTGAGGGCATGGCTCGCATTCTGGAATACCCGCGGGGAAGCGCCACTCAACTTGAAGACGATTATCTTGCCTTCACCAGACGAGCTCGAAGCGTCTACGAGCGACTGTTCTACGGCACAGTTCAAGACAATCGGTACGAGTAGGTATCGTCAAATAAAAAAGGACCCCACCTTGCGGTGAGGTCCTTTTTACTTATACAGACGCTATTACACGCCGTAGTAAAGCTCGAACTCGTATGGGTGAGGACGAAGTGCAAGAGGCTTGATTTCCTTCTCGCGCTTGTAGTCAATCCAAGTTTCGATTAGGTCCTTGGTGAACACGTCGCCCTGCAGTAGGTAGTCGTGGTCAGCCTCAAGAGCCTTTAGAACGTCTTCAAGGTTGCCAGGAACCTGAGGAATTAGTTTTGCTTCCTCTGGTGGCAACTCGTAAAGGTCCTTGTCAACCGGAGCGTGTGGCTCGATGCGGTTCTTAATACCGTCAAGACCAGCCATCAACATCGCTGCGAAAGCTAGGTA
>JBDLVL010000071.1:0-8449 GCA_039804765.1 Actinomycetota bacterium
CAAGGGTGCCAAACAGCGGATCAACATCGCGGTAATCGCTGACGTCGTAGCCGGCATCTTTTTGTGGGGAGCGCATGTAGGGCGAAAGCCAAATTGCATCAATGCCAAGTGCTGCAAGCGAATCAAGTCGTGAAGTGATGCCCGGTAGGTCACCCATGCCATCGCCGTTTGAGTCTGCGAATGAGCGCGGATAGATCTGATAAATAACTGCGGAGCGCCACCACTCTGAATTCAAGTGAGCTTTGTGGCTAACTGCATTAGTCAGATCAATGGGCATGGCTACAACTTAATCCAAACAACTTGGTCATGCTCAAGTTCGCGTTCAGCCGTTAAGTCATGCTGCGTTGTGACTAAGACTTCACCTGCTGGAAGCACAACTGGCTCTGGACCAAAATTCATCAACACCAAAACACCATTGTTAATGTACGCAAGAGTGTTTTTGTCTTGGAATTCATCGGCCCAGCGGAATGCGCCACCACCTAATTTGAATGCTCGGCGTTCCTTTAGAAGACGTTTGTAAAGCTCAAGAGTTGATCCGGGTGTACCTTCTTGAAGGTCGCGAGCGAAAACCCGATAGTTGGCCGGCTGTGGCAACCATGATTCGCCAGTGGTATTGAAACCATTGGCCGCTCCCGCTCCGGCTTCCCAAGGAAGTGGCACGCGGCAACCATCTCGACCAATGCGTTTGCCGTTGGTGCGTGCGTAGGTTGGGTCTTGGCGATACTTGCCTTCAAGTTGCCAGGCCTCAGGAAGGCCAAGCTCCTCACCCTGATAAAGGTATGACGAACCAGGTAAGCCCAGCATGAAAGCAGTTGCCGCGCGAGCGCGTCGCAAGCCCAATGCTTCGTCCGGTGCGGGATCGGTTGGGTGTATACCGTCACCAGGTCGTGGAGTGTTTTCAGGTGCAATACCTAAACGAGTTGCGTGACGAATTCCGTCGTGGTTTGACATTACCCAGGTGCTTGATGCGCCGACTTTTCCGTACTCAACTATTGAGTCTGTGACGATTTTTTTGATCGCCGCTGGTTCGTAGGCTCCGTGCATATAGTCAAAATTGAATGACTGGTGGTATTCGTCTGGGCGCACCCACATGGCCAAACGAGGCAGCGGACTCATCGAGGCTTCGGCGCACATCGCTCGATCATCGAATTCTTCGATCACTCTGCGGAACCGGCGAATAGCATCGTGCACCCCAGGTTGACCCCAGTAAGGCACAGCTTCTTCGGCTTCTTGCATGGTCAAGTTTGAAATAGGACGCTCGCGCAGATTTTCGTCATAGATAGTTGCATCTGGAAGTCCGGCACGCTTCACCATTCCGTGGGCAACGTCAACGCGGAATCCGTCTACGCCCTTTCGAAGCCAGAAGCGAAGAATCTCGTCGAACTCATCAGCGATGATTGGGTTTTCCCAATTCAGGTCTGGCTGCGAAGAATCAAATAGGTGAAGGTACCACTGACCCAAAGAACCATCGGCCTCAGTTATGCGTGACCATGCCGGGCCACCAAAAATTGACTGCCAGTTATTCGGCGGCAACTCACCGTTTTCACCCTTGCCATCTTTGAAGTGATAGTAAGCCCGTTCAGCCGAACCAGGGACGGCCTTCACTGCGGCTTGGAACCAAACGTGCTGATCGCTGGTGTGGTTTGGAACAATGTCAACGATGATTCGAATGCCCAGCGATTT
This sequence comes from Actinomycetota bacterium, assembly GCA_039804765.1. Classification (GTDB taxonomy): domain Bacteria; phylum Actinomycetota; class Actinomycetes; order Actinomycetales; family Microbacteriaceae; genus Rhodoluna. Next base: position 1,684 of record JBDLVL010000071.1, read on the forward strand.
TGCTTTTGCTAGAAGCACGTCAAAGTCTTGGTTGGTGCCAAAGATTGGATCAATCTGTCTGTAATCACTGATGTCGTATCCCGCATCTTTTTGCGGGCTCTTGAAGAACGGGCTGAACCAAATGGCATCGATGCCAAGCGACGCAAGCGAATCAAGTCGCGAGGTTATGCCCTGAAGGTCTCCGATGCCATCGCCATTGCCGTCGGCGAATGATCGTGGGTAAATCTGGTAGATCACCGATGTGCGCCACCACTCGGCTGCTGGATTTTTGGTGGTTAGAAAGTTGCTGGATTCAGACATGGATAAAGCCTAGGTCAAGCACCAATGTGCTTTGATGTTTCAATGACCAAGTTCAAGAAGTCCCTTTTAATCGTGGCTGTTTCAATCGCCGCCAGCATTGCTTTGGGCGGATGCGCATCGGATCCGGCGCCAAAGACTGACTCAATAACAGTTTGGGTTGATGAACTTGAGGCAAAGGCCCTAGAGAAGACCGCCGCTGAATTTAAGAAAGACACCAAAGTGACAGTCAATTTGGTGGTTCAGCAAGACCCGCGCTCAAGCTTTCTGAGCCAGGCACCTGCCGGTACTGGACCCGATGTGCTCGTGGGCGCTCACGACTGGATTGGTGAACTTTATGCCAACGGGTTAATCGAGTCATTTGATTTAGGTGGCAAAAAAGGTGACTACTACGACAACGCGGTAGCCGCATTCAACTACGAAGGCAAAAACTTTGGACTGCCTTACACAATTGAGAACCTGGCACTGGTTTGCAACGCTAAGAAGTTTGAAAAACTGCAAGCCTGGGAGCAGCCAAATTGGCAGCAGGTAAAAGAGGCTGGACTTGCCCTGAGTTTAAACGCTGGTGGCGGAGACCCATATCACCTCTACCCAATTCAAACTTCGTTTGGTGCGCATGTCTTTAAGAAAGACAGCAACGGAAACTACAAACCGGAACTGGACTTAGATAACGGTGGCGTTGAGTTTGCCATGTGGCTAAGTGGCGAAGGCAAAACCATGTTGGACCCGGCTTCCACTTGGGACTCATCGGTGTCTGCTATGAAGAGCGGTAGCAAAGGCTGCTGGATTACCGGGCCGTGGGCAAAAGATCAGCTTGGTTTGGATTCAGCCGAATTCAACATCTACTCAATACCTTCTGTTGGTGGCAAAGATGCTGTTTCGTTTTTGAGCTCACGAGGCTTCTACATTTCAAAATCATCAAAAGACCCTTTCTATGCCAGCAAATTTGTTCGAGACTACGTGGGTAAGTCAGAAACACAAAAAGAGTTATTCAATGTGACCGGAAGAATTCCGGCAAACAAATCGGCATTCGATGCAGCCAGTGGCGACCGAGTGGTCAAAGGTTTTGGTGAAGCTGGTCGAAACGCAGAACCGCTTCCGGCAATTCCGGCAATGGGGTCAGTGTGGGCATCTTGGGGTAGCTCAGAGATTGCGATCATGCGTCGTCAAGGTAAACCGGCAACAATTTGGAACCAGATGATTGCCGACATCAAGTCTTTAATCACCCAATAAAGCGCTTTGCAAGCCGTCATCGGGGGCAAGGATTTTTGCCAGCACCCCGCTAAAAGTGCTAAAGTCTTCTGGTGCCTGGCGGTTCAAGCCTTTGCACAAACGCCCCGATAGCTCAGTGGTAGAGCACTTCCATGGTAAGGAAGGGGTCGCCAGTTCAATCCTGGCTCGGGGCTCGTTTCAAAAAATAACCAGTTGCCTCAGTTTTTCTTGCTGGCAATTTGCCCGGCTGGGTAGCTCAGGTGGTTAGAGCACACGACTCATAATCGTGGGGTCGCGGGTTCGAGTCCCGCCCCAGCTACCAATGGCCTCGTAAACTGAACGAGTGGTAAATCCAAACGTTCAAGGCAAGAAGTATCCGGCAACAGATCCTTATCTGGTTGGCCGCGAGAAGATTCGCGAATTCGCCCACGCGGTTAAATCAACTAACGCAATGAACCTAGATGTGTTTGCGGCCCAGGCTGCTGGATACACCGATGTAATTGCCCCACCAACCTTTGCCGTTGTGATTCAGGAACGCTCGTTGGCCACTGTGCTTGCCGACCCAGAGGCAGAGATCGATTTTTCTCGCGTTGTACACGGTGACCAGCGCTTTATTCACGCCCGTCCGATTGTGGCCGGTGATGAACTGGTAAGCGAACTAGAAGTTGCCAGCGTGAAGTCGCTTGGTGCGCACTCAATGGTCACTTTTGAAACCAAAATTTACGACGTGTCCAAAGAACTAGTTTGCACAGTGATTTCAACCTTGGTAGTTAGAGGTGATGAGTAATGAATCACATCAACATTGCATCACTAGAAGTTGGCCAAGTTATTGGCAACACAGAATTTTTGCTCACTCGCGATTCGCTAGTTCGCTACGCGGGGGCATCGGGTGACTTCAACCAGATTCACTACCGCGACGACGTTGCCGCTGCAGTTGGTTTGCCTGGCGTACTTGCCCACGGAATGCTAACCATGGGTGCCGCGGTCCAGGTTGCAGTTGATTGGGTTGGCAATTCCGGCGCAATTGTTGACTACCAAGTTCGTTTCACCAAGCCGGTGATTGTTGATCCGGTAAATGGAGCCGTACTTGTTGTGACCGGCAAGGTTGGCGAGATTGATGCCGAGAACAAAATTGTTCGCATTGACCTTGAGGCAGTTTTTGAAGACACCAAAGTTCTTGGAAAAGCACAGGCTCGAGTTCAGCTCTAATGACATCACAAAGTAAACCCATTGCGCTGGCTGAATTAACTTCAATGCGCGTTGGCGGAATCGCGGCAGAAATTTATGTGGCCAAGACCCGCGACGATTTGGTTGAGCACACGCTAAATGTTTGGCGCAGTGGCGAGGACTGGTTAATTCTTGGTGGCGGATCCAACATGGTGGTTGCCGACGACGTGAGTAACTTGCACGTGATCAAAGTTGAGAACCTAGGAATTGAGCCCGTGCGCAACAAGGATGAATCGCGCGTTGTGGTTCGCGTGCAGGCTGGCGAAAACTGGGATGACTTCGTTGCTCACACCGTAAAGGCCGGCCTCGCTGGCATTGAGGCAATGAGCGGCATCCCCGGCACCGTTGGTGCAGCGCCAGTTCAGAACATTGGTGCCTATGGCCAAGAACTTAGCGACAGCCTGGTTCGCCTTGAGTTTGTTGACTACGAGACTCACGAGATTGCAGTGCTTGAGGCCAAGGACTTGCAGTTTGGTTATCGCGACAGCGCAATCAAGCGCGGCCGCCCTGGCGTAATTACCTGGGTTGAATTTGAATTACAAAAGCTTGATGGCCTTAGCCGCCCGCTTTACTCAACCCAAATTGCAGCCGATCTTGGAGTTGAAATGGGCGCACAGGTTTCACTTCAGGCAGTTCGCGAGAGCGTTTTGAAACTTCGTGCCCGCAAGGGAATGTTGCTAGATGTAAACGATCCGGATTCAGTGAGCTGCGGAAGCTTCTTCACAAATCCAGTCGTCACCGATCGCGTAGCTCGCGGACTTCCTGATGACGCACCAAAGTACGAATCAGAAGAAGATGACGGACTTACCGTGAAGCTTTCGGCTGCCTGGCTAATTGAGAATGCCGGAATCGAAAAAGGTTTCCAAATTGCCGGATCAAAGGCTGCGATTTCTAGCAAGCACACTCTTGCAATTGTTAACACCGGGGGAGCAACCGCAAAAGAGATTTTGCAGCTTGCCGAATACGTTCAGGTGCGAGTATCAAATAAGTTCGGCATCAACCTTGTGCCGGAACCAAACATGATTGGCTTTTAGCCAAATAGCTTTTGCAAACGCTGGATACCCTCAAGCAGCGGAGCGTCACCAAGCGCGTACGACAAACGCACGTAACCAGATGGACCAAAGGCCTCACCAGGTACAAGGGCAACCTCGGCAGCGTCAAGAATGTAATCGCAAAGTTCAAGTGAAGTGTTGATGGTCTTGCCGCCCCACTCACGACCAAGCAATCCAGTCACATCTGAGTAAACATAAAACGCGCCCTGAGGCATTGGTGCGTTCCAACCAGAAATTTTGTTTAGCTCGGCAACCGCAACCTTGCGACGACGATCAAACGCATCGCGCATCGCAATCACTTCGTCTTGCGGGCCGGTCAAGGCAGCAAGTGCCGCCTTCTGTGAAATGTTTGAGACGTTTGATGAAAGGTGTGACTGCAAGTTTCCGGCAGCCTTCATTGCGTCAAGTGGGCCAGCCATCCAGCCCAAACGCCAACCGGTCATTGCGTAGGTCTTTGCAACACCGTTGACAAAAATTGTGCGGTCAATTAGCTCAGGCACGGCCTCAGTGATCGAAACAGCCTTTAGGCCGTCGTAGGTGAGGTTCTGGTAGATCTCGTCGGTGATTACCCACATGCCGTTTTCGAAAGCCCAGCGACCAATTGCCTCAGTTTCTTCGCGGGTGTAGACAGATCCGGTTGGATTCGACGGCGAAACAAATAGCAGCACCTTGGAACGTGGGGTGCGGGCGGCTTCTAGCTGAGCCACGGTCACCTTGTAGTTCTGGTCGGCGCCGGCAAAAACCTCGACTGGCACTCCACCGGCTAGGCGAATGGCCTCCGGGTAGGTGGTCCAGAACGGGGTTGGCATCAAAACTTCGTCGCCCGGGTCCACAATGGTGGCGAAAGCCTGATAAACGGCCTGCTTACCGCCGTTGGTCACCACAACCTGAGCCGCGGTGATATCGGTGCCGGAATCAATCTTGGTCTTGTGGGCAATGGCCTCGCGCAGGTCTGGAAGGCCCACGGCCGGGGTGTATCGGTGGTTTTTAGGGTCGCGAACGGCAATTGCTGCCGCCTCAACGATGTGCGCCGGGGTGGCAAAGTCTGGCTCGCCGGCGGCATAAGAGATGACTGGGCGTCCGGCTGCCTGAAGGGCCTTGGCCTTGGCGTCTACCTTTAGGGTCGCAGATTCGGCGATCGCGCCAATGCGCTTTGAGATACGTGGGAATTCAGGCATGAATAAAGGTTACAACGGCAACCCCAATACCCGCTTCTCGCGACTTTCCCTTTGCATTACTGGGCGTCGGCGGGTATCCTTTAGGAAGTGAGTTTGACAACTCAGGAAGCCTAATCTGGCAAATTAATCAATTCTTAGATTTATCTAATTTTTTGACGCCCGGATGACTGCCGCTTGCGTTGTTGAATTTTCCCTCAAAGGGTGGTGGCTCAATTGGTAGAGCATCGGTCTCCAAAACCGAGGGTTGCAGGTTCGAGTCCTGTCCGCCCTGCAAGTAGTACAAGAGTTTCAAACTAAAGAAGAAGGAATGAGCATGGCTGAAGAGCTAGAGCAAGTCTCAGAAGATGTAGTCGAAAAGGCTAAAGCCGATAAGGCATCAAGCCGCAACTTCATCGCACGCATCATCCTGTTCTTCAAGCAGGTTGTAAGTGAGTTGAAGAAGGTCACCAAGCCAACTTGGGCAGAACTTCGCAACTACACCGGCGTGGTCTTGGCTTTCGTAGCAGTTGTGATGCTTGTCATCTCAATTCTTGACTGGCTGTTCTACCAGGGTGTTGTTTTCGTATTCACACCAACCGCGTAATTAAAAGAATTTAAGTAAGGAAATCGAATTGACTGATACAGAACGCGACGAACTAGAGGCAGTAGCCGAGGTTCAAGACGTTGTTGCTGACGCAGTAATTGCCGAGGCCGATGCTGACCTTGCTGACCTAGCTCAGGATGCCGCTGCAGAACTTGAGCAGGACCTTGAAGTTGAAGAAGCAATCGCAGAAGCTAAAGAAGAGGCAGCAGAAGTTGCAGCCGAAGTTAGCGAAGGCGGCTCAGATGACCCTTACCGCGAGTTCAAGGCAGAGCTTCGTCGCCAGCCTGGTAAGTGGTACGTAATTCACTCTTACGCAGGTTACGAGAAGCGCGTTAAGCAGAACATTGAGAACCGCAAGCTTGCCATCGAAGGTGGAGACGACATCTACCAGATCGAAGTTCCGATGGAAGACACCATCGAGATCAAGAACGGTCAGCGCAAGCTAGTAACCAAGGTTCGCATTCCTGGTTACGTTTTGATCCGCATGGAAATGAACGAAGAGTCATGGTCTCTTGTTCGCCACACACCAGCCGTTACCGGCTTCGTTGGCAACTCACAGAACCCAACCCCACTGCGCGCAGACGAGGCATTCAACATGCTGAAGTCAATGTTTGTTCTTCCTGAAGAGGCAGCCGCAAAGACTGCTGCAAAGGGTGGCGTAGCCGTAAAGGGCAAGGCCAAGGCAATTCCTGTCAACATCGATTTCAAGGTTGGCGAGAGCATCATGATCAAGGACGGATCATTCGCTGGTCTTCCTGGCACCATCTCAGAGATCAAGCCAGAAAGCGGCAAGCTTACTGTTCTTGTTTCACTGTTCGAGCGTGAGACTCCTGTGGAGCTTGGCTTCGAGCAGGTTGGCGCCCTCAATTAGTAAGAGCAATTAACTAAAAAGTTTTCAAAAGTTTCCAAACAAACAAAAGGAAAAATCAAATGGCACCGAGCAAAAAGATCACCGGAATGATCAAGCTGCAGATCCAGGCGGGCGCTGCTAACCCAGCTCCACCGATTGGTCCTGCACTAGGTCAGCACGGTGTGAACATTATGGAGTTCTGCACCGCGTACAACAACGCAACTGCAGACCAGAAGGGCAACGTAATCCCAGTAGAAATTACTGTTTACGAAGACCGTTCATTCACATTCGTTCTAAAGACTCCACCAGCAGCTGAGCTAATCAAGAAGGCAGCTGGCGTAGCAAAGGGTTCAGCAACTCCTCACAC
>JBDLVL010000072.1:0-8446 GCA_039804765.1 Actinomycetota bacterium
AACAAGTTCAACATTCTTCAGACTCCCACCACACTGGTTCTGGATTCACGCGGACGCGTGACCTCACGAATTGGCGGGGCGGTAAAACAACAGACCATTCAAGATGAAATAGGAAGTTTCGAAATCTAATGAGCACAACAACTAAGAGCACCCCTGCCGGCATTGATCCACGTGGCCCACGTTTTGGCGCCAGCATCACCGCTACCCTTCTTTTAATCACCGTATTTTTGGCGCTCGATGCTGCAACCCTTGGCGCAGCGTTTGGTCTATTGATTTTCATAACCGCATCTTTTGCAATTGGTGCATTCTTGGGCAACTCAAAGCACCCTTACGGCTTGATCTTCAAGAAGCTGATTCGCCCGCGTCTTGCAGCACCCAAGGAACTCGAAGACCCTCGCCCACCGCAGTTTGCACAGTTGATTGGCTTAATCGTTGCCGGTGCCGGAGTTGTGCTTTACCTCGTTGGTCTGCAGGGCGGACTTGTTTACGCGGCAGGTGCGGCTTTCATCGCCGCATTTTTGAACGCTGCATTTGCATTTTGCCTTGGCTGCCAGATTTACGTTGGACTGCAGCGTATTGGCCTTATTAAGAAGTTTTAATTGCCAAAGTTATTTCGCCAACGCAATTGCTTTACGCATGGCGGCTCGCGCGCGGCGTCTGTCTCCGCAGGCATCGTAAGCAAGGCTCAAGTTAAACCACGCGTGAAAATCGGTGTCATTTTGCTGGGCGGCGGCGCTCCACTTTGCGAATGCGGCATCTGCTGACGCACGAACCGCGCGGCCACTAGGTTTGGTGTCAATTCCAAGATCAGGCCAGGTTCCCTCAGCCTCGATACGGGCAACAAGCCTTTCCGCGGCAAGGCCAAAGCGAAGTTCCACGATGATGGCCCAAACTCCCAGCAGTGGGAACGCAAGAATTAGCGCGCCCATAACTTGTGCTGTGGGTACTTGGACTGTCAGTAGTTTGATTCCGGTGTTTAGCAGCAATAAAACATAGAGAAAAAGCAGCGCCGACATAACTACGGCGCCAATTTTTGCGCGAGACATATTGAACCTTTAGTTCTTGGTGTTTGCGTCAACTACAGACTGCAGGCCAACAATTAAGCCAGTGCTGTTTACTGCAGTTCGAATGCTAAGCAGAATTCCGTGCACGTATGAACGGATCGAAGAAACCTCGTGACTGATGGTTAGCACTTCGCTCTCGCCGCCGAAGACCACATCTTGCTTGGCCGAAACTCCGGCAAGGCGAATGCTGTGAATTGGAATACCGGCAACAACTTCGCCGCGGGCTTCTTGACCAACCCCTGGAATAAGCGGTTGCGTCATACCCTGGCGGGCGTCTGCAATCATCTCTGCAGTTCGAACCGCGGTGCCAGATGGCGAATCAATTTTGCCGGCGTGATGTGCCTCAACAATTTCAATTGAGTCAAAGAATTTACCGGCTTGTGAGGCAAAAGAACTTGCCAACATTGAACCGATTGAGAAATTTGGAATTACCAGAACAGCGGACTTTGCGTTTGACGCTGCCTTGGTGCGAAGTTCGGCAAGCTTTGCAGCCGACCAACCGCTGGTACCAATTACAAGCTTGATGTCGTTTGCGATTGCAAAATCAGCAACCTTTTCACTAACCTCTAGGCGAGTTACCTCAAAGATTACGTCGGCACCAAGTGCATCGCTAAGTTGGCTCTTTGAATCAAGCGCTGCGTGCAGGTGCATGTCTTGAGCGGCGTCAATTAGCTCAAGCGCTAACTTGCCCATGCGGCCAGTGGCACCCACTACAGCTACTTTGATTGACCCGGTTTTAGTTGACATTGTTTAATCCTAGAGTTTAATCCTAGATAAATTCGGCAAAAGTTGACTCATCAACATCGCCCACTGCCACAATCGAACGCTCTCGCTTCACCAAGTCGGCGGCCAGATTCTGCACATCTGCAAGCGAAACAGAGTTCACGTGCATTAACGAATCGTCAAGGTCAAAGAACTCACCATTTACTATTTCGGCACTGATCAATCGATTCATGCGAGCCATAGTGCTCTCGTACTTGAGTGCCAGGCTGCCAGAGATGTTTCCCTTGGCTAGATCGAGTTCGTCTTGGCGAATGCCATGGGTGGCGATCTTTTCAAATTCGGCAACCATGAGACGAGTAACCTCGGCGGTCTTTGCAGGTGAACAACCCGCATAGAGGCCGAAGTATGCACCGTCTGAATAACCCTGGTTGAAAGAGTAAACCGAGTACGCAAGTCCGCGCTTCTCGCGAATCTCTTGGAACATACGTGAGCTCATACCGCCACCAAGCACGGTGTTCAGAATTCCCATTGCATAGCGGCGCTCGTCGTCGGCAACCAGACCCTGCATACCAAGTAAAACGTTTGCCTGTGCGCTTGGGCGCTTAATTACTTTCAGCTCTGTGCCACGCGAAATAGTTGCCGGGTGCAACAAGCGGCGCTCAACTGGCACAGCTGTTTTGTTTAGGTCCCAACCTGCTTCCATTAAAGATTTTTCAACAAGAGCGATTAGGTTTCCGTGCTCAACTCCACCGGCTGCTGCAATTACTAAATCCTGTGGGCGATAGTTTGCCTGGTAGTGACTCCATACCGCATCGCGAGTCACCGAGGTAATGGTTTCCTTGGTACCACCAATTGGGCGACCAAGAGCGTGACCACCAAGTACCGCCTCGGCGAAGGCCTCGTGCGCAACGTCTTGTGGGTCATCGTCGTTCATTGCGAGCTCTTCAAGAATTACCGTGCGCTCGTTTTCAAATTCTTGTTCGTCAATTAGTGACGAGGCCAGCATGTCGCCGATTACATCTACAGCAAGCGGAAGGGCCTTGTCTTGCACGCGCGCGTAATAGCTGGTGTGCTCTTTACCGGTTGAGGCGTTTGATGAGCCTCCCACCGAGTCAAAAGCAACCGCGATATCTAAGGCGCTTCGCTTTTTGGTGCCCTTGAACAACAAGTGCTCAAGGAAGTGAGTTGAGCCGTAGTGGCCATCGGTTTCGTCTCGTGAACCAACCGCAACTGAAAACGACACCGATACGCTTTGCGCACCTGGCATGTGTTCAGTTAAAACGCGAACACCGCTTGGGAGGATAGAACGGCGAACCGTGCTACCTCCCGAAGCGGTGAACGAAAGGTCGCTCTGGTCTAGCGGAAATAAAACTTCACTCATGGCTAAACCGGAACTTTCTTTTTAAAGCGTTTTTACTCTTCGTCTGATGCAGCTGCATCACCCTCAACAACCGGCGCTAGTGAAAGCTTTCCGCGGTCATCGATCTTGGTGATTTCAACCTGAAGCTTCTGGCCAACCTCAAGAACGTCTTCAACGTTCTCGACGCGCTTGCCAGCCATCTTCTTTAGCTCAGAGATGTGTAGCAGACCGTCCTTGCCAGGAACTAGTGAAACGAAAGCACCAAAGGTAGCTAGCTTCACAACGGTTCCTAGGAAACGCTCGCCAATCTCAGGGACGTGTGGGTTTGCAATCGCGTTAACCGCAGCCTTGGCAGCTTCCGCTGAAGGGCCATCGGTTGCACCAATGTAAACGGTACCGTCGTCTTCGATAGAGATGTCAGCGCCAGTGTCTTCCTGGATCTGGTTAATCATCTTGCCCTTTGGACCAATGACTTCACCGATCTTGTCAACTGGGATCTTCACAGCGATAACGCGTGGAGCAGTTGGAGCCATCTCGTCTGGCTCAGAAATTGCCTGTGCCATTACGTCAAGAATGGTTAGACGTGCTTCCTTTGCCTGGGTAAGAGCACCAGCAAGAACTGATGCAGGAATACCGTCAAGCTTGGTGTCTAGCTGAATCGCGGTGATGAAGTCGCGAGTACCGGCAACCTTGAAGTCCATGTCGCCAAGTGCATCTTCGGCGCCAAGAATATCGGTGATTGCAGCGTACTGAACCTTGCCATCAACGGTGTCAGAGATTAGACCCATTGCGATACCTGCAACTGGTGCGCGCAGTGGAACACCAGCGTTTAGCAGTGCAAGAGTCGAAGCACAAACGGAACCCATAGAGGTTGAACCGTTTGAACCAAGAGCCTCAGATACCTGACGGATCGCGTATGGGAAGTCCTCGCGCTTTGGCAGAACTGGAACCAACGCACGCTCTGCAAGAGCACCGTGACCAATCTCGCGACGCTTAGGAGTACCCACGCGGCCAACTTCACCAGTTGAGTAAGGCGGGAAGTTGTAGTTGTGCATGTAGCGCTTAGAAGTCACTGGGCTCAGTGAGTCAATCTGCTGTTCCATCTTCAACATGTTCAAGGTGGTGATACCAAGAATCTGGGTCTCACCGCGCTGGAAGATTGCTGAACCGTGAACGCGAGGAATAACTGCAACCTCTGCATCAAGGGTACGAATGTCACGAAGACCACGACCATCGATGCGGATGTTTTCCTTCAGCACGCGAGTACGCATGATCTTTTTGGTTACTGACTTGTAGGCAGCAGAGAACTGAGCCATCTGCTCTTCTGAAAGCTGAGCTTCCATCTTGGCTTTGGTGGCAGCCTTCAATGCATCGTCTGCATCCTGACGCTCAACCTTGTCAGCAATCTGGTAAACCTTTGCAAGTTCTGCACCAGCCGAAGACTCAACTGCAGCGAAAACTTCATCGGTGTATGGCAAGAAGGTTGGGTAGTCAGCGGTTGGCTTTGCAGCAACTGCAGCTAGATCAGCCTGAGCCTTAACCAGTGCCTTGATGAATGGCTTTGCAGCCTCAAGACCTTCTGACACAACGTCTTCTGACGGCGCCTTAGCGCCAGCAGCGATTAGGTCCATAGCGTTTTCAGATGCTTCAGCTTCAACCATCATGATTGCAACGTCTTCTGAACCGTTCTCAACGATTACGCGACCAGCAACAACCATGTTGAATACTGCGCGCTCCAGCTGAGAGTGCTTAGGGAAACCAACCCACTGACCGTCGATAAGCGCAACACGCACACCACCGATAGGACCCGAGAATGGCAGACCAGCAAGCTGAGTTGACATTGAAGCTGCGTTGATTGCAACTACGTCATACATTTCGTCAGGCTCAATTGCCCAAACGGTTACTACAACCTGAATTTCGTTACGTAGACCATCAACGAATGATGGGCGTAGTGGACGGTCGATCAAACGACAGGCAAGAATTGCCTCAGTTGATGGGCGACCTTCGCGACGGAAGAAGCTTCCTGGAATACGACCAGCAGCGTACATGCGCTCTTCAACGTCAATAGTTAGTGGGAAGAAGTCGAACTGATCTTTTGGCTGTTTGCTTGCAGTGGTAGCCGAGAACAGCATTGTCTCTTCGTCGATGTAAACCGCAGCTGCACCCTGTGCCTGCTGAGCTAGTCGACCGGTTTCGAAGCGAATTACACGCTTTCCGTACTTACCGTTATCGATAACGGCTTCTGTTGCTTTGATTTCTGGACCTTCCATGGTCCCTCCTCTTTTATCCTCATTGCACAAAAATTGTGCGCGAACGAAGACGGCAAGAAATTGCCCGTGATTTTTTTGAGGGATGCCCTGGTCTGCAGTAATAAAACTTGAAAATCTCTGAGTTGAGTAATCAAGGTCTACAACCGAAGACCAGCAAACCTGCCGTCTTGGTACCTCTCTAGGGTATCAGCGGGCTCCATAAATGGCTAGAGCCAGGCTGAACGTCAGGTTAAGTGAAAAACCCCGCCTAAGCGGGGTTTTCAAAGCTGAAATTAGCGACGTAGGCCAAGTCTTTCGATTAGCGCACGGTAGCGAGCAATGTCTACACCCTGTAGGTAGCCGAGTAGGCGGCGGCGCTGACCAACCAGGATCAATAGACCACGACGTGAGTGGTGGTCGTGCTTGTGCTCCTTTAGGTGCTCGGTTAGGTCCTTGATGCGCTGGGTCAGAACTGCAATCTGAACCTCAGGAGAACCAGTGTCGCCTGGCTTGGTTGCATACTCGTTGATAATTGCGGTTTTTACTGCTGCATCTAATGCCATTTGGTCCCCTTCAAGAACTAACTGCGCGGTGCTCAAAACGGAATGTTTTGGCTCTCTTTATCCGCGGCCGATCCACGGCAACCTCACGAGTCTACAGGGATTTGCGCTTGGTAGGCAACAGAGTAATCACGAACGTGAACAGCTGAAGCCAGATAAGTAGCAACCACCAGCCGCCGAAGCCGGCATCGCGCATGCGGCGAACGGTGACGGTTAGCAGCGGCAGGAATGTGGCCATCCCCACGAAATTGCTGATTGGAGTTGAATTCATGGCATCGGCCAAGGCCGTGCTGAAGAGGTTCCAGTCGGCAACAGTTGGATTTGCCTCAACGTAACTAAAAAGTGCGTTTGCCGAATCGGTGGCCTTCTGAGCCAACTCGGGAAAGACAATTTGATCAAGCTGTCCGGTCACCAAAGTCAGTAGAACGATGAACAAAATGAAGAACCAGTATTCGCGCCTGCTGGAGACTCCCCTAAAATCAACATATTTCTTGAGGGCAATACCAACCGCGGCGGCAAAGGAAATCTTTTCTGAGCTCATGGATTTAGTCTAGGACGCAAAAATCCCCAACCGGTAAGGGGTCCGGTTGGGGATTTTTGTGGCGATAAAGATTTAGTCGTCTTGGTACTCGTCTTCGCGTTCGTTTTGCTCGCCACGTGCTTCAAATTTTGCTGGTGTAGAACCTGCCGAAGAATTACCTGAACCCACCGATGGCGTTGCGCTTGAGGTGTTTGCGTAACTTTGGTTTGGCAGTGCCGGTAATTCAACCTTTACCGAATTTGGTTTTGGTTTTACCCCTTGAAGTGGAATTGAAACCAGCGGAGCAGGTTCAGAAGTTGGTTCTACCGTTGCGGATGAAACAACTGGACCGCCGGAGGAATCGGTGTTGTCAATCAGCGGGTCAACAATTGCCACCGCCTCTGCTTCGTTTGCCGTGGTTGCAGGCTTGGCTGGCACCAGAGTGTTTGCAATTGCACTGCCGCCGAAGATGCCGACCATTCCAACTAAGCCAAGTGCAGACAGACCGGCAAGACGCTTTGAGCGTTGCTTGAGTTCTGAGCGAAGTGGCTTTTCGTAGATGTAAGGGCTGTCGTTGTTTTCCATGTGTTTAGAGTGACAGCGCAGGTTGGGTGAAGCGACAAAAAGCCCTGTGCGTTTCCTGTGAAGAACTAAACCCCCAAGAGCACGCGGATCTTGTCTAAATCCCGATTTATTTCTTCGACCAGGTCTTCGACACCGTTGAATTTGGCCGCCGGGCGAATGAAGTCCACGAATTCCAAACTGACTACCTTGTCGTAAAGGTCAACGTCATCACGATCGAGAATGTGCGATTCCACAAGCCGTGGCACAGCCTGGAAAGTTTCATTTATTCCTACCGAGTGCGCGGCTGGGTATCGGTGTTCATCGACCACTAGCCAGCCGGCGTATACGCCATCAAGCGGCAGGTAGCCCTCACAATCGCGCGCCATGTTTGCAGTTGGAAAACCAATGCTTCGGCCAATCTTTAGGCCGTGTTCGATGATGCCAACGCAGGTGTGCACTCGACCCAGCATCTGTTGAACTTTGGCAACGTCGCCGGCGTCAAGCGCCTCGCGAATTGCGCTGGTTGAAATCTTTTCACCGGCCAGAAGTTCGCTGTGAATTACACGAACTTCAAAACCCAATTGCTGGCCTAGATCGTGCAGCAGGTGAACGTCTCCGGATCCTTGATTGCCAAATCTAAAGTCCTCGCCCACCAAAACTATTTTTGCTTTCAATCCGTCTACCAAAATTGACTGAACGAATTGCTGGGGGCTCAAGCTTGCAAGCGCCTCATCAAACGGCAAAGTAACCAGTATGTCAACGTCATGTTTGGCAATAAGGTCATGCTTTTGCTTTGGGCCAATGATGGGCAGCTTTGCGTGGCCTGGCTTTAGTAGTGCATCAGGGTGGCGATCGAACGTGACCACCACAGATTGAATGCTGTGTTCGGTTGCGGCATTGGAAAGAGCCCTAATTAGTTTCTGATGCCCTAAATGTATGCCATCAAATTTGCCTATGGTGACTGCACTGCCTGTGAAGCCGGCGCGTACTTGATTTAGAGAGGTAATTGCATGCATTATTTTTTGTGCTGCTTTCTAAGCCAAAGCAAACCAAGAATTGGAAGCACGAACGGAATGTAACCGTAGCCCTGCCCAAACTTTGACCACACCGATGGGTGTGCGAAAAGCTCTGGCTGGGTCAAACTCAAAATTCCTACCGTTATCACGCCGACCAACTCAAAAGCGATTGTAAACAGTGCAAGGGTCTTGAGTGAATTTCTAGCCAGGGCGATGGTCGCAACGATGTAAATTACTGCGGCAAGTGCAGAAAGCGAGTACGCGACCGGAGCATCAGAAAATTTGGTGGCCAATTGATAAATGGCTCTAGCCGAAGATGAAACCGCAAAAATTGCATAAACAGCAATCAGCAGGCGGCCGATACCTAAACTCTTTGGCTTTGTTGACATG